>JAYKJA010000077.1:0-34919 GCA_035285905.1 Synechococcaceae cyanobacterium | reverse complement strand
CCTGTCCGCTCGACGCCGGTCCACTGGATTAAAACGGCACGACCCCCGCCGCGACCCAGCCCCCTGGGAGTCGGCGGCTCTGCCGTTGCCCCGACGTTCCATGGCCCCCGATTCCCCCAGCGCCAGCCCCTCGAGCGCACCGGCCCCGCGGCTCAGCTGGGTGGCCGGTCTTTACCTGCTGCTGGCCATCGCCGGAGCCATCGCCCCCTGGCTGGCCAACATCGCCTTCATGCGGGAGCACCCCGGCAGCTTCGACTTCGGCCTGTTCGTGCAGCTGGCCAATGCCAATCCCGCCGCCCAGTCCCTGAGCCGGGATCTGGCGATCGGCGCCACGGCCTTCACCATCTGGATCGTGCGCGAGAGCCGGCGGCTGCAGATGCGCGGCCTGTGGCTGGTGCTGCTGTGCAGCTTCGGGGTGGCCTTCGCCTGCGGCGCCCCGCTGTTTCTGTATCTGCGCGAACGGCGCCTGCTGGAACTGGAGCGGAACGGTCAGGTCGCGGCCTGAGCCGAGAGCCCCCCTGCGCCCCTCCGCATCAGCCGGAAGCCGGCGGACAGCGGCGAGGCGGGGGTCTGACCCGCGGGGAAGAAGCAGGCGCGAGGTGCGGCCTGTCCCGGCAACGGTGGCTGCACGGGGCCTGGACAGGGGAAAGGGTCCGAGAGGAGATCCCCGTCGGACCCGCAGCGCTTCCGTGCGAGGAGCGTGTCTCAAACCTAGACCCAGCGACCCGCTGCGGCTGTGCTCCAGGCGACAGCGGACGGCCATCCCCGGCACAGGGCTCCCGGCAAGGCGGTCTCAGAAAAGGCCATCAGGGCGTCAGCTGCAGCGCCTCCAGCAGGCTTCGCTGGGCGGCGACCGGCACGAAGTGGTGGGCCGCCTGCGCCCCGCTGATCGCCACCGGCGGCACCCCGATCCCGGGGAAGACCCCGGCCCCACACAGCTGCAGTCCCTCGATCGGCGTGGAGCCGTCCGGGAAGGGAGCCCGATCGGCGGGGAGAGCCGGGCCGTAGCTGCCCTGGTGCGTGCGCAGGTAGCGCCGGTGGGTGAGCGGGGTGCCCTGCAGCTCCAGCACGGTGCGAGCCGCCAGGTCGGGCAGCAGGCGCTCCAGCACCTGCCGGAACACGGCGCAGCGCTCCTGCCGCAGCGCCTCGTAGGCCGGCGATCCCGGCTGCAGCGACGACCACAGCTCCCACGGCTCATTGGCCGGGGTGTAGCCGTGCAGCACCTGATGGCCGGCGGGGGCCAGGGAGGGATCCAGCAGCGAGGGCATGGACAGCACCACCATGTTGCGCTCGGCCGTCACGCCGCGCTGCCAGTCCCCGACCCAGACGTGGTGGATGGGCAGGTCGGCGAGGCCCTCCCCGCGCAGCCCCAGATGCAGGTGCAGGAAGCTGGCGCAGGCGGGGGTGGCCAGGCGGGCCTCGCGCCAGGCCGCCGGCAGGTCATCGGGCTCCAGCAGCGAAATCAGATCCCAGGGGGACAGGTTGGCCACGACACCGCGGCGGGCCCGCAGCAGGCGCCCGTCCTCGAGGCGGACGCCGCGGGCGGCTCCCCCCTCCACCAGGATGCGCTGCACCGGGGCGCGACAGAACAGGCGGCCGCCATGGCGCTCCAGGCCCTGCTGCAGCGCCGCCACCACCGCCGGGCTGCCCCCCAGGGGGTAATCCAGGCGGGCGTCGGGCTCGAACCACTCCCCGAACAGGGTCGCCATGGCGGCGGCACTGGTCTGATCCATCGGCAGGCCGGAGATCAGGAAGCAGAGCATGTCGACCCAGTGCAGCAGGAACGGATCCCGCAGGTGGCGCCGGGCGAGGGGTCCGAAGGCCCCGGCCAGCAGCCGCAGCTGGGGAGCCTGCCCCAGCAGCCTCGCCAGCCCGGCCGCCCCCAGCACCCGGGCGCTGCCGAGGGCGCCGCTGCGCAGGCTCAGCAGGGGCAGGGCGGCGGCCGCCCGGCAGCAGGGCTCCAGCCAGGCCATGAACGCCAGCCATTCCTCGGCGACCCCAGGCCCCCGCAGCTGGCGCAGCACCTCGGCGAAGGGCTCGCTGCCGACGGCGATGCGCAGGTCTCCCTCCGGCAGCAGCAGCCCCCAGTCGCGATAACTGACGCAGGGAACGGAGACATCGACGGCCCGCAGCACCTGGGCCAGGGGGTTGCGGCTGGGCCAGCGCCCCAGGCCGCTCCACAGGGACGGGCCCGACTCGAAGTGGAAGCCCTGCCTGGAGAAACCGTGGGCGGCACCGCCGGGCCGGTCGTGGGCCTCGAGCACCACCACCTCCAGGCCGTGACGGGCCGCCAGGGCGGCGCAGCAGAGCCCCCCCAGGCCACTGCCGATGACCAGCAGATCTGCGGTGGCGAAGGGCGTGTCCATGGCGGCGGGCGAGCCAGGCCCCACCTTGGCGGCCCTGGCCCCGTCCGGCAGCCTGGCGCCGCCGGCGGCGCGGGCCAGCGGCGGCGGCGGCCGAATCACCCCCGACGGATTCAGCCGGATGCAGACGGGGCGAAGGCGGGAGCGGACGGCCTGGACCGCCTAGGGTTCAGGGACGCTCATCGGGGTCGTGGACTCCAGCCACGGGTGTTCGACATTCTGTTGCTCATCTCGGCCGCGATCCTGGTTCTGCGCAGCAGCAGTGAGACGGACGATGTCTGGGCCCTCTGTCTGCGGGCTCTGGCGGTGGTGGCGACGCTGACGGTGGCCACGGGCGAGCGGGGCCTTCCCCTGGTCGTGGGGTTGCTGGGGCTGGCGCTGTGGCTGCCGAGCGCGAACCGGGCCGAGCGGCAGCTGGAGGAACAGCAGCAGAGCGACTGGCGTCGCAACCGTGGGGACCACGGATGACCCCTCGCCCCCCGCTTCCCTCCCTCAATCTCCCGACACCCCTGTGATGAACAGCGAAGGACCGGACCTGCTGGAGATGGTGTTCGTGGCCCTGGTGCTCGTCGCGATCTCCTACAGCCTCACCAGCTGAGCGAGGGCGGCAGGCCTTCGCCCCGCCGGGGGCCGCGGAAGCGGCGGCGGCACCGGCTCGCTGGCGGCGCCATCAGGGGCGGCGGAGAGGACGCCAGCCCGAAGGGACACCCTTGCAATTGGTGTACAGATCCTTGCCAGAGCGCGCAGGCCCGATAGGCGGCTTAATATTCCCTTGACCTTGACCGTGTCGCGTGAAAGTCACCCACCACGGAGATGAGCATCTGCTCTGCCTCTCCTCCGACGAGGTGGCCCTGCTCGTGGATCTCTGCCACGCCGCCACGTTCTCCGAGATGCTTCCCGCCGCCGGCGCCGATCAGCGCCGTCAGCAGCGGTTCATGGCCGAAGTCCAGACCTCCCTGTTCGACACGGCCCAGCAGGTCTGGCAGCAACGCCGCAGCGGGCGGCAGCTGGTCGACTGACCCGCGGGGCCTCGATGCGGCCCTTCAGCTGACCGTCACCCCTTTCCAGAACGCAATGCGGCCGCGGATCTGTTCGGCGGCCTGCTTCGGCTCGGCGTAACACCAGGCAGCGTTGGCGTTGACCTGGCCGTTCACGACCACATCGAAATAGCTCGCTTCGCCTTTCCAGCCGCAGACGCTGCGGTGGCTCGAGGGCTGGAAGCACTCCTTCACCAGCGACTCGGCCGGGAAGTAGGCGTTCCCCTCCACCATCACGATGTCATCGCTGTCGGCGATCACTGTTCCATTCCACCTGGCCTGCATCGGATCGCTCCCCTGGATCTGCGGATCATGGCAAGGCCGGCGGCACCCTGGCCTGGTGGCAGGCGGGAGCGGGGCGCTGCGGCTGGACGAAGCCGGCAGGCAACCGGACCGGCAGGGGGGCCTGCAGCGGGCCGTCCTGCTGCGGAGAGGCGCCGGCCGGGCCTATCAGCCTGATCTGCAGCGCTGGCGTCCCCGGCCGGTCGTCCTGCAGCGGCGCAGGGTGCTGTCATGGCGTATGTTGGTGCGGTCAGGGGCTGCGGCTCCGGACAGACGCCCGCGGATGTGGCGGAATTGGTAGACGCGCTAGTTTCAGGTACTAGTGGCAGCAATGTCGTGGGAGTTCAAGTCTCCCCATCCGCATTCTGAATTTTATGATCGTCCTCAAGGTCACCAACAGCTCCGAGGTCATTGCCTCGAAGATGGGAAAACTTCTGGGGATGCTCACTCCTGACGCGGTGGAATCCCACCTGCTGGAGTCGATCCTTCTGCACAAATTGGTGGAGCATCTGGCCGCAGAGGGCATCTCGGGTGAGGTCGCCTCGGTGCACGGCCTCGATCTCAACGGTTCCCAGCTGGTCCTCGAAGACCGACTTCACGTTCAGAACCATCGCAGCTTCTGAGCCGCCGGAGGCTCTTCCGCCGATCGAGTCCCCCGCCCCCCTGCTGCAGAGCCGGCGCAATCCGCTGATCCGTCAGCTGCGCCAGTTGCATGAGGCCCGCGGTCGCCGGGAGCAGGGCCTGCTGCTGGTGGAGGGCACCCACCTGCTGCAGGAGGTGCTGCGCCTGCAGCTGCAACCCCGGCTGCTGCTGGCCACCCCTCGCTGGTGCGAACGCCATCCGGCCCTGCTCGCCTCCCTGCCGGCCGCCCTGCCGCGGCGCCTGCTCAGCGAGGAGGCCCTGCAGGCCGCCGCCAGCACCGAACACCCCGACGGGGTGCTGCTCACCCTCGCCCCCCCGCCTCCCCCCGACGGGGCGCTGAAGCCCGGCTTCGTGCTGGCCCTGGATCGCCTGCAGGACCCCGGCAACCTCGGCACCCTGCTGCGCACCGCCCTGGCGGCGGGGGTGGAGGAGGTGTGGCTGGGCGAGGGGGCCGATCCCTGGCAACCCAAGGTCCTGCGCGCCTCCAGCGGCGCCGCCCTGGCCCTGCCCCTGCGGCGCCTGGAGGCGGACTCCCTGCAGCAGCGGCTGCGCCAGGCGGCCGGCTGGGGTCTGCAGCGGCTGGCGGCCGTGGTGGCCGCGCCCGCAGCTGCCGACGCCAAGGCGATCGGGGCCGCTGCCGCGCCTGCCGCCGCCGAGGCGCCTGCGGCCGGGCAGCCCGGCCGCCCCTACTGGGAGCTCGACTGGACCCGCCCGACGCTGCTGCTGCTCGGCAACGAGGGCTCGGGCCTCGACCCCCGCCTGCTGGCCCTGGCGGATCAGGCCGTCACCATCCCCCATGCCGCGGCCGTCGAGTCTCTCAACGTGGCCGTGGCGGCGGCACCGCTGCTGCTGGAGCGCTGGAGGCAGCGCCTGGTGACCGCTGCGCCAGCGGCCCCCTCCCCCTGACAGGGGAGAATGCGCCCCAGTCGCAGTGTCCGGACCCGGTGACCGCAGCTCCCTCCGCGAGCCCAGGCTCGTTCGACTTCGATGTGATCGTGATCGGCGCCGGCTACGGCGGCTTCGATGCCGCCAAGCATGCCGCTGAACATGGCCTCAAGGTGGCCATCGTCGAGTCGCGCGACATGGGCGGCACCTGCGTCAACCGGGGCTGCGTGCCCTCCAAGGCGCTGCTGGCCGCCGCCGGGCGCGTGCGCGAACTGGCCGATGCCGAGCATCTGGCCGGCTTCGGCATTCACGCCGCCCCGGTGCGTTTCGAACGCCAGAAGATCGCCGACCACGCCGCCCAGCTGGTGGCCACGATCCGCGCCAATCTCACCAAGACGCTCGAGCGGGTCGGCACGACGATCCTGCGCGGCCACGGCCGCCTGGCGGGTCCCCAGCAGGTCACCGTGCGCGACAGCGGCAGCGGCCTGGAGCGCACCTACCGGGCCCGCGACGTGATCATCGCCACCGGCTCCGACCCCTTCGTCCCCCCCGGCATCGAGACCGACGGCCGCACGGTGTTCACCAGCGACGAATCGATCAACCTCGAGTGGCTGCCCCGCTGGATCGCCATCATCGGCAGCGGCTACATCGGCCTGGAGTTCGCCGACGTCTACACCGCCCTCGGCTGCGAGGTGACGATGATCGAGGCCCTCGACCGGGTGATGCCCACCTTCGATCCCGACATCGCCAAGCTGGCGGCCCGCCGTCTGATCGACGGGCGCGACATCGACGCCCGCTCCGGGGTCCTGGCCAGAACGATCACCCCCGGCTGCCCGGTGAAGATCGAGCTGGTCGACATGGCCAGCCGCGAACCCGTGGAGACCCTGGAGGTCGACGCGGTGCTGGTGGCCACCGGGCGCGTGCCCGTCAGCGCCGAGCTCAACCTGGCGTCGGTGGGCGTCGAGACCCAGCGCGGCTTCATCAACGTCGACGAGTCCATGCGGGTGCTGGCCAGCCATGACGGCAGCGCCGCCGTGGTGCCCCATCTCTGGGCCGTCGGTGACGTGACCGGCAAGATGATGCTGGCCCACACCGCCGCCGCCCAGGGCGCCGTGGCGGTGGACAACATCCTCGGCCACCCCCGCCGCATCGACTACCGCTCGATTCCTGCCGCCACCTTCACCCATCCCGAGATCAGCTCGGTGGGTCTGTCGGAGGCCGACGCCCGCCAGCTGGGCGAACGGGAAGGCTTCGAGCTGGGCATCGTGCGCAGCTATTTCAAGGCCAACTCCAAGGCCCTGGCCGAACTCGAGAGCGATGGACTGCTCAAGCTGCTGTTCCGCCGCGACAACGGCGAAGTGCTCGGCGCCCATCTCTACGGCCTCCATGCCGCCGACCTGATCCAGGAGATCGCCAACGCCGTCGCCCGGCGCCAGCGGGTCGGCGAGCTGGCCTCCGAGGTGCACACCCACCCCACCCTCAGCGAGGTGGTGGAGGCGGCCTACAAGCAGGCCTCCCTGGCGGTGGCCCCCAGGCCCGTCGGCGCGGGGGTCTGAGCGATGCAGATCCGTCGCCGGCCGCCCAACCCCTCGGTGAAGGTGGCCCACCTCGAGTACGGCATTCCCCATCCCGACGAGAAGCCGCGCCACATCCTCGAAGAGATTGTCTGGGAGAAGGAGCGGGAGGTCGCCTCGGCCCGCGAACGGGTCCCGCTCGACCAGCTGCAGCGCCAGATCGCCGAGCTGCCGCCCCCCCGGGACTTCCTGGCGGCCGTGCGGGCCAGCTGCCGCAAGCCGGCCGTGATCGCCGAGATCAAGAAGGCCAGCCCCAGCAAGGGCGTCATCCGCCCTGACTTCGATCCGGTCGCGATCGCCCGCGACTACGCCGCCGGCGGCGCCAGCTGCGTGTCGGTGCTCACCGACCGCAGCTTCTTCCAGGGCGGCTTCGACGTGCTGGTGGCGGTGCGGGAGGCGGTGGAGCTGCCGCTGCTGTGCAAGGACTTCATCCTCAGCCCCTACCAGCTGGTGCAGGCCCGCGCCGCCGGGGCCGATGCCGCCCTGCTGATCGCCGCGATCCTCAGCGACCAGGACCTCTCCTACCTCCACAAGGTGGCCCGGGGCCTGGGCCTGGCGGTGCTGGTGGAGGTCCACGACGCCGAGGAACTGGAGCGGGTGCTGGCCCTGCCCAGCCTGGTGGAATCCGGACAGGTGCTGATCGGGATCAACAACCGCGACCTCACCAGCTTCCAGGTGGACCTGGCCACCAGCGAGGCCCTGGGGCAGCGGTTCGGCGAACGGATCCGCGCCACGGGCTGCCCGCTGGTGAGCGAATCCGGCCTGTTCAACCGCGATGACCTCGATCGCGTCCAGTCCGCCGGTGCCGACGCGGTGCTGGTGGGCGAGGCGCTGATGCGTCAGCAGGACGTGCGCGCCGCCCTGGAGACCCTGATCGGAGCCTGAGCCCCCGCGGTCCGGGCGGGAGGATGGGCCCATGGCTCTCCCCTGCCCCGCCTTTCTGCAGTCCGGCGGACCGCTGCTGGACGTGCGCAGCCCAGCGGAATTCGCCCAGGGACACATCCCCGGCGCCCGCAACCTCCCCCTGTTCGATGACGCCCAGCGGGCCGAGATCGGCACCCTCTACAAGCAGCAGGGGCGACAGTCCGCCGTGCTGCAGGGTCTCGCCCTGGTGGGTCCACGCCTGGAGGCGCTGGCCCGGGAGCTGACCGCCCACGCCGCCTCCCAGCCAGAGCAGCCCCTGCGGCTGCACTGCTGGCGCGGCGGCATGCGCTCCGGCAGCGTCGCCTGGCTGGCGGCCCAGCTCGACCTGCCGGTGCTGCTGCTGGACGGCGGCTACAAGGCCTTCCGCCAGTGGGTGCTGGCGCAGTTCGAGCAGCCCTGGCCCCTGCGCCTGCTGGGCGGCCGCACCGGCAGCGGCAAGACGGAGCTGCTGCTGGCCCTGCGGGATCGGGGCGTGGCGGTGATCGACCTCGAAGGCCTGGCGCACCACCGCGGCAGCAGCTTCGGCGGCCTGGGCCTGCCCCCCCAGCCCAGCAGCGAGCATTACGAGAACCGCCTGGCCCTGGAACTCAGCACTCTGCATGAGGCCGCTGAGATCTGGCTCGAGGCCGAGAGCGCCCAGGTGGGACGCTGCCGCATCCCCCTGGGCCTGTGGCGGCAGATGCAGCAGGCTCCGGCCCTGGAGGTGCTCCGCCCGCTGGAGGAACGCGTCGCCCAGCTGGTGGCGATCTACGGCCGCCAGGATCCCAGCGAGCTGGCCGCTGCCACCCAGCGCATCTCCCGCCGCCTCGGACCGCAGCGCACCGCCCTCGCCCTGGAGGCGATCGCCGCCGGCGACTGGGCCTCCGCCTGTCGCCAGATGCTCGACTACTACGACCGCTGCTACGACCACGATCTGTCCTCCCATCAACGGGAGACGGTGGATCTGGGCGGCGCCTCCGCCGCCGTCGCCGCCGAGCGGCTGCTGGCCTCCGGCCGCATCCACGCCATCAGCGATCCGCCCGGTTGAAGTCAGCGCCGCCAGATGACGGCAGGGGCCGCTCCCGGCCAGCCGCGCCTTCAGGACCTGGGTCTGCCGCGCCATCTGGGGCAGAATCAGAGGGGCTGCCCCCCGTGCTGATGGCACCGGCTCCAGCGGAAGTGGTGCCGCTCGCCACCCTTCCCGTCCCCCTGCTGCTGCTTCAGCCGGGCCCCGACCCGCGGGTGCAGGATGCCAACCCGGCCTTTGAGGCGGCCTTCGCCGCGCGCAGCAGCATCCCGCACCTGTCCGACTGGCTGCGCCTGGCCTACCCGACCAGCGACTACCGCCAGCGCACCCTGGACCTGTGGCTGCAGGCGGGGGAGCAGGCCCTCGCCGGCGGCTGCGGCAGCCTGCAGTGCCGCGTGCAGGCCGAAGGCGGCGAACCGCGGGAGGTGCAGGTGCAGATCACGGCCCACCGGGGTCTGCTGCTGGCGGCGGTCACCGACGTGACCGTGCGGAACCGGGCCGAGGCGGCCCTGGAGGAGGCCCGCGCCAGCCAGGCCGCCACCGCCCTGGCGATCACCGAGGCCATCCCGGTGGGCACCTACACGATGGTGATGGAACCGGACAAACCGGTGGCCTACTTCGCCTTCCTCAGTGAACGCTTTCTCGAGCTCACCGGCCTGGACCGGGTGCGGGCCCGGGAGAATCCGCTCGAGGGCTTCGCCTGCGTGCACCCCGACGACTACGAGGACTGGCTGCGGCTCAATGCCGAGGCCTTCTCCAAGCGGCAGCCGTTCAAGGGGGAGTGCCGGGTGGTCGTCGGTGGCGAGACCCGCTGGATCACGGCCGAGTCGGTGCCGCGCGAGCTGCCGGACGGCTCCATCGTCTGGGAAGGGGTGCTGATCGACGTGACCGAACGGGTGCTGGCCCAGCAGGCCCTCCAGGCCAGTGAACGGCGTCTGCAGCGCCTGCTCGACAACCTGCCGATTCCGGTGGCCACCCTGTCCGTGTCCCGCACGGGCGACCCCATCTTCTGCAACCGCCGCTTCAGCGAAACCTTCGGCTACAGCACCGCCGATCTGCGCGACCAGAGCACCTGGATGCAGCGCGCCTACCCCGACCCGGCCGTGCGCCGCGAGGTGGAGCAGGGCTGGGCCCGCGCCCTGGACACCGCCGACCGGGACGGCCGCCTGGTCAACGCCGGGGAGTTCCGCATCCGCTGTGCCGATGGGGGGGAACGGGATGTGCTGATCAGCGCCACCCGCATCGACGATCTGGTGGTGGCCAGTCTGGTGGACATCAGCGAACGCAAGCGCTCAGAGCAGGCCCTGGCCGAGGCCCGCGAGCGCGAGCGGCGGCTGGAGGAGCAGCAGCGGCAGCGCCTGGAACAGAAGCTGCGCACCAGCCTCAGCGCCGCCGCCGTGGTGCATGAGATCGACCAGCCCCTGGCCACCCTGCTGCTGCACGCCCAGATGGCGCGGCAGCGCCTGCTGACCACCGAGGATCTGCCCCTGGCCCAGGCGCTGGAGACCTCGCTCAGGGGCCTGGTGCAGGAATCGGAACGGGTGGTGACCACCATGCACCGGATGCGCAGCCTGCTGCGCAACGTGCGCAGCGACCCCCAGCCCCTCGATTTCGCGACGGTGATCGACAGCGCCCTGCTCACCCTGCGGGGCCGCTTCCTGGCGGGCAACGTGCAGTTGAGCTGCGAGGGTCTGACCCAGCCCTGCCCGCTGGTGGGCGACGCCGATCAGCTGCAGGTGGCGATCAGCAACCTGCTGCGCAATGCCCTGGAGGCCCTGGCCGGCGAGCGGGACCGGGTCGCCGAGCCGCGCATCGCGGTCCGCCTGGAGCGGCAGCCTGGAGCGGTGCAGCTGACGATCGCCGATAACGGTCCCGGCATCAGCCAGGCCGTGCTCGAGGCCCTGCCCCTGCAGAGCACCAAGGCCGATGGCACGGGCATCGGTCTGTATCTGGTGCACACGGCGGTCGGGAACCACCGCGGTGAACTCCGGTTCGGTCGCTCCTCCCTCGGGGGCGCCCAGGTGCTGCTGCAGCTGCCGCTGGAGCCCGACGACGCCGGTGCCGCGGGGCTCAGCTGAGCACCCGGCCGATCAGGGCCGCCTGGGCAAAGCCCGCCGCCCGCATGGCGGCGAGGGCCGCCTCGGCCCGGGCGGCCGGCACCGCCGCCAGCAGGGGGCCACAGGTCTGGGGATCGACCAGCAGCGCCAGCCGCGCCGCCCCGCTGCCCCCCGCCGCCGAGGCCGCCGATGGCCTCAGGCGCACCGTCCCCTCCAGCAGCGCCAGAGCTGCGGCATTGGCCGGAGCGAGGCTGCTGGCATAGCCCCTCGCCAGCAGCTCCAGACTCCCCGGCAGGGCGGGCACCGCCTCCAGCTCCAGCTCCAGCCGTGGCGCCCCGACACAGGCTGCGGGCCGGCAGGCGCCGATGCCACCGCTGCCCAGCATCTCGCCGAGGTGTCCCAGCAGGCCGAAGCCGGTGATGTCGGTGCAGGCCCGCACGTCATGGGCCGCCAGCAGCGGCACCAGGCTGTGCTGGGACTGCTGCAGCAGCTCCAGGGCCCCATCCAGCCAGGGGGCCGGCGCCGCCCCGGCCATCGCCGCCGCGAACAGCACGCCGCTGCCGATCGGCCGGCTGAGCAGCAGCCGATCGCCCGGACGCAGCGGCCCCTTGGTCCAGGCCGCCCCGGCCGGCACCAGGCCGTTGACCACCAGGGCCAGGCCCAGCCCAGCCCCATCGCGCCCCTCCAGGCTGTGGCCGCCGATCAGGCGGGCCCCCAGGGGATCGAGCAGCGAGCGCACGCCGGCCAGGCTCTGCAGCAGCAGCTCCTCCTGGATCGGGGCGCTGGCGCGGGGGACCGTCACCACGGCCTGGACGCTGTCCACCCGGGCCCCGCAGGCCCACAGGTCGCTGCAGGCGTGCAGGGTGGTGAGGCGGGCATTGAGCCAGGGGTCCTCCACCAGGGCCGGAAACCCGTCGACGCTCTGCAGCAGCTCCCTGCCGTCGCTCAGGCGGGCCAGCAGGGCGGCGTCCTCGGCGACGGGAGAGGTGTCCCGCTGGGGGTCCAGCCGCTGCAGGGCCGCCGCCAGGGGCCTGGCCGGCAGCTTGGCGGCGCAGCCCCGGCAGGCCAGGGCGGCTGCGGCCTGCGGTGCCAGGGCGGGCTGCTGGAAGCCGGCGATGAAGGCCTGATCGATGCGCTGCTTCCAGCTCCAGAGCCAGCGGCTCGGCCCCCAGCTCCAGGGGCCCCAGCAGGCGATCGCCCGCGGGCTGTCGGCCGCGTCGCCGAGCAGCTGCAGGGCGCGCGGCTGGGGTCTCCACGGGCGCAGGGGGCGCCCCTCCAGGCTGCGGCGCAGGTTGGTCGCCAGCGGTATGGCCGCCCGCACCGCCCAGACCCCGGAGGCCGGGCGGGGATCGGCCGCCACCAGGGCGCAGTCGCCGCAGGCGAACAGCTGGGGATGGCCGGACACCTGCAGGGTCACCTCCGTCAGCAGACGACCGCTGGGCGGGTCGTGGGGCAGCCCGGCGGCCGCAAGCCAGTCCGGAGCGCGGCTGCCGGTGCAGGCCAGGTCGGCCGGCGCCTCGGGGGACACCCGCCGTTCGATCTGCACCCCTGCGGCCTGCAGCAGGTGCTCGGCGGCCCG
The DNA here is from genome assembly GCA_035285905.1 of Synechococcaceae cyanobacterium. GTDB lineage: Bacteria > Cyanobacteriota > Cyanobacteriia > PCC-6307 > Cyanobiaceae > Cyanobium. Next base: position 22,570 of record JAYKJA010000077.1, on the reverse strand, counting down.
GGCGGCGCCGTCGGAACCGAGCCGCAGGCGCTCTCCCCGCAGCTGCAGGCGGCAGCGGAAGCCCCGGGCCTGCAGGGCGAGGGCCAGCTCCACGGCAGCGGGTCCGCCGCCCCGCAGGCGCAGCTCATGACCGGCCGGCAGCGTGTCGAGCCAGGCGAGGAAGGGCTCCAGCGGCTTGACCGGCCGGGCCTGGGGCACCGGGGCAGCCGTCACCGCCCCCACGTCGAGGCTGAGGCGGTCGAAGCGCAGCGGGGGCCGGCCCTGCAGGTGCAGTTCGCGGCGGGCGGGGTCGAGACCGCAGATCTCGGCCTGCACGAAGGCGACCCCGGCCCGACGGCAGAGGTCCCGCAGGTCGATCGCGGCCTGCTCCAGGGTGACCCTGCCGGCCACGAGTGCCGGGATCAGACCGGAGTAAAGAGCCATGCCGCGGCGGCTCACCAGGGTGATGCGGCTGTCGGTGGGCCGCAGACCGGGCTGCATCAGCCAGCGGCGCAGGAGCAGGGCATGGGTGTGTCCGCCCCCGGCCAGCAGCAGCTGCTGGATCGGCTCGCGATCAGAACGGCTGGAGCCCTGCAAGGGCGGGGGGCGAGGCAGCTCGATTGTGGCGAGTGCCGGACGGCGCGCAGCGGCCGGTGCAGACGCCTCAGACGATGAGGGCCCGGTCGACGGAGCCGACCGGGCCATGGATCCGGGGAGCCCGGATCAGCTCAGGGGTTCAGGCTCAGCCGAGGCCGATCTGGGACAGGATGCCCTGGCCGGTGAGCAGCTCGGTGCCCAGACCGATGACGAAGCCGAGCATGGCCAGGCGGCCATTCCAGGTTTCGGCGAAGGAGACGAAGCCGAAGCGGGGGGTGGTGTCAGACATGGCAGGTGTCGCGGGTGTTGCGAGACTTATCGAATCGTAAAGGTCCGTGAAGCCTGCTGGGTGTAGCGGGGCCGACAGGGCGTTGACGGATTTCCGCCCCTGGCGCCGCCGACCGGCCTGCGTTCCAGCTCAACGCACCCCCGGGCGGTTGCGCGGCCCCCCGAGGTTGACGCCGTAACCCGGCGCTCCCGCCGCGGGCACCCCAGGAGCTCCATAGCCCGGCGCCCCTGCAGCCGGCACACCGGGGGCGCCATAGCCCGGAGCCCCGGCGGCGGGGACCCCGGGGGCGCCGTAGCCCCGTGCCCCGGCCGCAGGCACCCCAGGAGCCCCATACCCCGGTGCGCCGGCGGCGGGGACGCCGGGGGCGCCATATCCAGGTGCGCCTGCGGCAGGCACGCCGGGAGCGCCGTAGCCGGGGGCTCCGGCGGCGGGCACGCCGGGGGCTCCGGCCGGGCCGGCTCGCCAGCGCTGGGCCTGGGCCGGCGGGGTTCCCAGCAGCAGCACAGCGATCAGCAGGGCGGATGTCCTGGACATGGAACAGCAGCAGCTGACTCCACTGTGCAGCCTTCCCGCCCGCATGGAGTCCGCTCCCGCCGCACCCGGGCGGACGCCCCGGCGGTTCAGTCCGCGGCGTAGAGACGGCGCAGGGCCTCCGCCTCCGCCGCGACCACCCCCCGCTCGGTGATCAGACCGCTCACCAGCCGCGCCGGGGTCACATCGAAGGCGGGATTGAAGCCCGGGCTGCCGGCGGGCGTCAGCTGCACCTCCGCCAGCCTGCCGGCGGTCGCTCCCGCCTCGATCCAGCCCTGGATGTGGGTCACCTCCCGGGGCGAACGGGCCTCGATCGGGATCTCCGCCACGCCGTCCTCGAGGGACCAGTCGATGGTGGAGGCCGGCAGGGCCACATAGAACGGCACGCCGTTGTCCCGCGCCGCCAGCGCCTTGAGGTAGGTGCCGATCTTGTTGCAGACATCGCCCCGCCGGGTGGTGCGATCGCTGCCGACGATCACCACATCCACCTGCCCGTGCTGCATCAGGTGCCCTCCGGCGTTGTCCACGATCACGGTGTGGGGCACACCCTCCTGGGCCAGCTCGTAGGCGGTGAGGCTGGCGCCCTGGTTGCGGGGCCGGGTCTCGTCGACCCAGACGTGGATCTCCAGGCCGGCGCGGTGGGCCTTGTAGATCGGCGCCAGGGCCGTGCCCCAGTCCACCGTCGCCAGCCAGCCGGCATTGCAGTGGGTCAGCACGTGGAACGGCTGCCCCCGGCGGTCGGCCGGCCGCTCCGCCGCCAGCTGCTGGAAGATCGCCAGCCCGTGATCGCCGATGGCGGCGCACATGGCGACGTCCTCCTCCGCGATGGCGCCGGCCTCCTCGCGGGCCGCCTCGGCCCGCTGCGCCGCCGGCAGGGGCTGCACCCGCTGCCGCACCCGTTCAAGGGCCCAGCGCAGGTTGACCGCCGTGGGTCGGGTGGCGTTGAGCTGCGTGAACGCCGCCTCCAGGGCGGCATCGCCCGGATCGTGCTGCAGCGCCAGCATCAGCCCATAGGCCCCGGTCACGCCGATCAGCGGAGCGCCGCGCACCACCATCGTGCGGATCGCCTCGGCCGCTTCGTCGCCATGGCTCAGCCGACGGGTGGCAAGGGTGTGGGGCAGACGGGTCTGATCGATGACCCCGACGCTGCGGCCATCGGGTTCCAGCCAGATCGTGCGCCAGGGCTTGCCGTCGATGTTCATGGGCGGGGGAGCGGGGCGGAGCGGCGGGCCGCAGGGGCCCGGGTCAGACCCCTGATCATCCCTGGCCGGCGGCGATCAGATCGGCCGGTAGCCGAACCAGTCGGGCACCTGGGCCGGCGCCAGGCCGGCAGGGTGGGGCGTGAGCCGCAGATGCCAGCGGACCCCGTCCAGCAGCGCCAGCTGCCCGAGGGCCAGGCAGTCGTCCACCTCCCAGAGGTCATCGCGATGCTGCTGCTGGAGCCCGGTGAGCCAGCGGCGCTTGGCCGCCGCCCGGGCCGCCGGCGCCGAGGTCGCCACCACCAGCCCGAAGTGGTGCAGCTCCGCCAGCGAATCGGGCCGGTAGGCGCCGAGGTTGACGAACCAGAGCCGCTCGGGACCCTGCGGGGCGGGGACGCGGCTGAGCTCGACCCGCCAGCCATCCACCGCCTGCACCGCCATGTAGGCATCCAGGTGCAGGCCCTGGCGGCGACCGATCCACTGGCGTCGCAGCTCCGGGAGGGTCTCCTCGATCGTCCGCCCGGCGACGAAGCGCACGTCATGCTGCTCGATGTGGCCCCCGGGGCAGCGGCCGCCGAGCACGACGAGGAACAGGGTGGGGGCGACGGCGGCCTCCTCCGGCGGAGAGCTCCCGGCGGGGGAGGCGGCGGGCTCGGCCATGGCGCTCAGGGACTGCCGGGGGCCGATCCGCCGCGGGAGGCCGGTGCGGCGGAGCCGGCCGGCCCGGCGCCGGGCGGGGAAGCGCTGGTCGCGGCGGGGGAGACACCGGCAGGCGACGCCGCAGCGGACGGCAGGGCAGCGGCAAGGGCCCGCGGGTCGCAGGCGAGCACGCGGCGGGCGACCGCCGGATCCAGCTCGATGCCGCGGCTGAACAGGTCGGGTTGCTGCTGGCGCAGACCCAGGGCGGCCCGATCGAGCCGCAGCTGGGCCTCCGCCTCCCGGCTCTGGCGCTGCTGCCACCAGCGCTCCCGTCGCTCGGCCACCGTCTCGCGCCAGAGCTGCAGGGCCTCGGCGTGACGCTGCCGGTCGAGCTCGGCATCTTCGCGGGTGAAGCGGGCCAGCCGCTCCTCATCGAGCGGCGGCGGTGGGGCCGGCAGCAGCGGAGCGGCGGCGACGCGGGCGGCGGCCAGGTCCCGTTCGGCCTGTCGCAGCGCAGCCAGGGACGCCTGCAGCCCGGGCTGCCGCCGCCGGCAGCGGACCAGCTCCTGTTGCAGCCGCCGCTGCCGCTGGCCCTGCTGCTGCGCCTGCTCGCGGGAGAGCTGGGCGTCGATGCCGGCCAGGCAGCGCCGGTAGGCCAGCGGACGGATCAGCAGGGCCGGCAGGGAGGCCACCTGCTGCTGGCAGCGGCTGCGGCCCGCTGCGCTGGGCTCGCGGGCGGAGGGGGCGCAGGCCGACAGCAGCAGGGCCAGGGAGAGGGTCGCGGCCGTGGGCCGGCCCAGGGCTCCGGAGCGGGAGCGCTGCTGGGTCATCCGACTTCAGGGTGCGCTGAGTTCAGGCTAGTCGGGCCGGGTGAGGCCTCAGCCCGGCACGGTGAGCGCCTCCGCCACCGGCTGGGGGCGGAAGTCGAGCAGCAGCACCACCCGGGTGCGGTCGCTGCGGTTCCAGGCCTCATGTTCCGCCGTGTCGTCGAAGACCAGGCAGTCGCCCTCGCGCCACGGACGCACCTCCTGCGCGACCCGCAGCCCGCAGTTGTCGGGCACGATCAGTCCGAGGTGACAGCGCAGCAGGCCGTCGGGGTAGCCGGTGTGGGGCTCGATGTGGGTGCCGGGCGCCAGGGAGGAGAAGCCGGCGGAGACGAGCCCGGGGATGCGGGCGAGGGCGTCGGCGGTGCGGGGACAGAGGCGGCAGTTGCGCTCGATGCGGACCCCGAGGGCATACAGGCCGAAGGTGTCCCAGCCCTTGCCGTCGTAGAGGTATTTCTCGGGCCAGGCGACGAAATCACCGCCGCGCAGGGCCTGGAGCTCCTGAAGAATCAGCGGCCAGTCGGCGCGCAGACGCCGGGTGAAGGGGAACTGCTCCGGGTCGTAGAACCAGCGCTCGTGCTCGAGGGGGGGCAGGTCGCGGCCATGGCGCTCCTGCAGCAGCCCGGCGGTGGTGGTCAGGGCCTGCCAGAACTGGCGGGGGCCGCCCAGGCGCCGCAGCATGCGCAGCACGAACACCACCCATTCCCAGCCGCGGCGCAGCTCCTGGAGCAGATGGCGCAGCAGTCGCAGCAGCGGCGGTCGGCGGCGGGAACGGGACGTCAGGGGAGGGGAGGGGGCTGGCATGAACGAGGGCTGGGCCTTGCTGACTCAGAGGACAGCGAGGGGCAGGCGGGCGATTTAAGCACCGCTGGCCCTGCAGGCCGCGGAATCCAGCAGCCGCCTCCCCGTCCTGGATGGAGCGGCGCGGCGCACCTTCCGGTCGCTCGCGGCACCGCAGAGAAGCCGGCTGGTCCGGCGGACTCCGGCTCAGCGAGCCGCGGGGAAGGGGGCCGCGGCCGGGATCACCAGCTGGCCCTGCCGTTGTCGTAGGCCGTCAGGGCGCAGCGCCGCGCCGCCTGGCGATAGGCGGGGTCGAAGCGATCCCAGCGGAAGCTGCGGGGGTCGTAGCGGCTGCGGCTGCGATCCACCGCCGCGTGGGTGGTGAGCCGCGTCAGCGGGATGCCGTACCGGGCCTGCCACAGCAGCACCTGGGCTGCCGCGGTGCGGTACTGGGCCTCGCTGTAGCCGCTGTGGCCATCGCTGTCGCCGCGGCCGTCGGCGGGGGTTTCCAGGCTCAGATGCAGCGCCATTTCGTTGACCGAACCGGCGGAGCTGGAGCGGTAGCGCACCGTGGCATCGCCGAAGGCGGACTGGCCCGCCCCATAGGCGCGCCGGGCATCGGGGACGATCCGCAGGCGCTGGCCGGCGCGGTCGATCAGCATGTGGTAGCTGACCTGGTCCTCGTCGCGGGGGTGGGGGGTCTGGAACAGGCGGATCGTGTCCGGCGCCGACAGCACGGTTTCGTGCAGCACGATCAGGCGCGGGCTGTGGGGGATGGGGCGGCCGAGGGCATCGCGGGAGCGCCGCACGCCGAAGTTGCTGGGATCGGCGGGCCGGGCCAGCTCCTGGCCCAGGGCGCCATCGGCCTGCAACAGGCGGGCGCAGCGCGCGAGGCTGGCCTGGGAGGCCTGCGGCAGGCCGGCATCCGGCAGATCGTGCTGTCGCCAGCCCTGGGGAGACGGCGGGCCGCAGCCCGCCAGGCAGAACGGCAGCAGCAGCGGGATCAGGATCCCGGGTCCTCTGCGGCGGCGACAGGCGGGGGGGAGGGGCTTCGCCATGGCCAGACAGCGGGCGGCTCCAGGATGGCGCGCCCGATCAGCGGCGGACGGGCCGGTGCCGCACCCGGCCGGGACAGAACCGGAGCGGGACGGGCTGGCCCGCAGCCATGGCGTCGGGCTGTTGAGCCTGACCAGCAACGCCACCCAGGCCGTCGCCCTGCCCCAGGAGATCAGCGGGCGGCGGGCGGCCTGACGGTGGTGCGCCAGGCGCGGGCGGCCGGCGTGAGGCGCGATGGCCTCAACGTCCTGGCGATGGATGACGGCGACAGCGCCGCCCCACCGGCGCTGAAGACGATGGGGGTATGCGCCATCGACGCCGCCAACGCCAGCGGCCGGCTGCTGGGGGAGCTGGTCCGCGCCGTCAGCCGGGGCTTCGGCTGGAACCGGGTCGGCATCAACGATGGCCCGGCCCCACAGCGGCACCGCGGCGGCCGGCGGCAGCCACAGCGAGATCCGTCTAGGCCAAGGCGGAGACGCCCTGACCCCGTCGGGGCTGCAGATCCGGCAGGGGGGCTGAGGCCTCGGCGCCGGCAGGGGGGCCGGGGCTCCCCCGGCGCCGACCGGGAGCTGGCTCGCAGGGGCCCGCCGCGCCCTGGAGGCCAGGCATGGTCCCCGAAGAGCCCGGCCGGGGGCTTCAGCTGTGTTCGCGCAGGAACTGGATGGTGCTCTGCAGCTCCTCGGCGAAGCGCTCGATCTCCTCGGGGGTGGTGGTGAAGCCGAGGCTGGCGCGGGCCGAGGCGCTGAGACCGTAGAGGCGGTGCAGGGGCTGGGTGCAGTGGTGACCGCTGCGGATGCAGATGCCGGCCGAATCGAGCAGGGCGGCGATGTCGTGGGCATGGAGCCCCTCGACGTGGAAGGCCGCCAGGGCACCGCGATCGGGCTGACGCTGGGGGTCCGGGCCCAGCAGCTGCAGCCCGTCGATCGCCTGCAGCCGGGCGAACAGCAATCGGGTGAGGTGCTGCTCCCAGGCGTGGATGCGTTCGAGGCCGAGGCTCTGCAGGTAGGCGATGGCTGCCCCCATGCCGATGGCCTCGCCGATGGCCGGGGTGCCTGCCTCGAACTTGTGGGGCAGATCGGCCCAGCTGCTGTGGTCGAGGTGGACGTCCTGGATCATCTCGCCACCGCCGAGGAATGGCGGCATGGCCTCGAGCAGGGCCTCATGGGCCCAGAGGAAGCCGATGCCGGTGGGGCCGCAGAACTTGTGGGAGGACCCGACCAGGAAATCGCAGCCGAGGCGCTGCACGTCGATCGGCAGGTGGGGCAGGCTCTGGCAGGCGTCGACCAGCAGCAGGGCACCGGCGGCGTGGGCGAGGGCCGCCACCTCGGGGATCGGATTGAGGCAGCCGAGGGTGTTGCTGACATGCACCAGGCTGACCAGCCGGGTGCGCTCACTGAGCTTGGAGCGCAGGTCGTCGAGGTCGAGCTCCCCCTGCTCGGTGAGCCCGGCATGGCGCAGCACGCAGCCGGTGCGGGCCGCCAGCAGCTGCCAGGGCACCAGGTTGCTGTGGTGCTCCATCACCGTGAGCAGCACCTCATCGCCGGGGCGGAGGTTGGCCTCACCCCAGGTGCGGGCCACCAGATTGATCGCTTCGCTGGCGTTGCGGGTGTAGACGATCTCGCAGGGGCTGGCGGCGCCGATGAAGCCGGCCACCAGGCCGCGGGCCGCCTCGAAGCCTTCGGTGGCGCGGGCGCTGAGCTGGTGGGCACCGCGGTGAACGTTGGCGTTGTCGTGGCCGTAGTAGTGCTGCAGCGCCTCCAGCACCTGGCGGGGTTTCTGGCTGGTGGCGGCGTAGTCGAGGTAGATGAGGGGCTGGCCGAGGCAGGCGGTCTGGGCCAGCAGGGGGAAATCGGGACGGGTGAGCGCGGCGAGATCCTCCGGCGGGGCCGGCTGAGCGGCAACCGGCGCGGTGAGGGGATCGAGGCCGGCGGGGCTGGTCAGCGGCGGCGGGGTCGGGGTCAGGGTCATGGCGCGCACACCTCCCCCAGCATGGTCTGCAGCGGACGCCAGGTTGCGGCTCCCGGGAGTTCGGCCAGCACCTCCTCGCACCAGCCGCGCAGCAGCAGGCGGGAGGCAGCCGTGGCCGAGACGCCGCGGCTGCGCAGATAGAACAGCTGGTCGTCCTGCAGGCGGCTGATGGTGGCGCCGTGGGCGCAACGCACGTCGTCGGCGACGATCTCCAGCTGGGGCTTGGTGTCGACGCAGGCGCGGTCGGACAGCAGCAGGGCGCGGCTGAGCTGGGAGGCATCGGTGCGCTGGGCGGCACGCGGCACCTGCACGGCACCGTCGAAGACGCTGCGGCCGCTGCCATCGGCGACCACCTTGTGGAGCTGGTCGAGCTGCCCGTCGGGGCCGCCGAAGCGCACGAGGCTGTGGGTGTCGGCCAGGGCGCTGCCATCGACCCAGTGCAGCCCCCGCAGGCGCGTGCTGGCCTCGCCGGCGGCCTGGAGCACCCGGGGCTGCAACCGGCAGAGGTCCCAGCCGCGGCTGGCGGAGATCAGGGAGACGCTGCTGCCGGGCTGCTGCCGGACCGCCTGCTGGGCCAGCAGCACGGCGCCGGGATCCCCGAGGGCGAGCAGGCCGTGCAGCAGACGGGCTCCGGGCTGGAGCTCAGCTTCGAGCACGAGGCTGGAGAGGCTGCCGGCGGCACCCCGCTGCACCTGCAGCAGGCGCAGGTCGGCTTCGGGCTCGAGCAGCAGCAGCACGCGGCTGGCGAGCAGACCGGGGCCGGCGGCCTCGGCCACGAGTTCCAGCACCGGCGCCACCGCAGCGGTGACCCGCAGGGCCAGGACCTGACCGGCGGCGGCGGCATTGAGCAGGGTGGGCCAGTCGTCAGCGGCGGCACAGGCCTGCAGGCAGGAGCCGAGCAGCCCGGGCAGGGCCTCGGCCGGGATCGACTCGAGGCCGGCGGGCAGGCGGACGCCGGCCAGGGGATCGGTGCGACCGTCGAGCACGAGCCTCAGGCTGCCTCCGGCAGGGGCGGGCCAGCTGGCCGCGACGGGATCCGGCGGGTGGGCGAGCCGGACGGGGTCGAGGGAGGTGAGCGGGTCGAGGGAGGTGAAGCGCCAGGCCTCCTGGCGGCGATCGGGGAGACCGCTCTCGCAGAGCCGGGAAACGGCGTGACGCTGAACGTCGCGCAGGGGGCCTGCGGCCGGGGGCAGCTGTTGCAGCAGCGTGGAGAGCCAGCGCTGACGCTGCTCGCTGCGGGGTGGGGCGGAGAGAGCGGGGGCGACCATCAACCCACCTCCAGCGGCTGGGGGGCGACCGCCGCCGGGCGGGCCAGCCACTCATCGACCCAGTCGTAGCCGTGCTGTTCGAGTTCCAGCGCCAGGTCGCGGCCGCCGGTGCGCAGGATGCGGCCCGCGGCCATGACGTGGACGAAATCGGGGGTGATCAGATCGAGCAGGCGCTGGTAATGGGTGATCAACAGGGTGGCGTTGTCGGTTCCCGCCAGCTGGTTCACGCCCGAGGCCACGATGCGCAGGGCGTCGATGTCGAGGCCGGAGTCGGTTTCGTCGAGAATGGCCAGATCGGGCTCGAGCAGGGCCATCTGCAGGATCTCATTGCGTTTCTTTTCGCCGCCGGAGAACCCTTCGTTGACGCTGCGCTCAAGGAAGGCCGGATCCATCTGCACAACGGAGAGCCGTTCGCGCACCAGATCCTCGAAAGCGAAGGTGTCGAGCTCCTCAAGACCGCGGCTGCGGCGCCGGGCATTGCTGGCCACCCGCAGGAACTCAAGATTGCTGACGCCGGGAATCTCGACGGGATACTGAAAGCCGAGGAAGAGGCCGCGGCGGGAGCGCTCCTCGGGTTCCAGGGCGAGCAGATCCTCGCCGCGATAGATCACCGAGCCGGAGGTCACGGTGTAGGAGGGATGGCCCGCCAGCAGCTTGGAGAGGGTGCTCTTGCCGCTGCCGTTGCGCCCCATCACGGCATGGATCTCACCGGCGCGGATGGTGAGGTTGACCCCCATCAGGATCGGCTGATCCTCGACGCGGGCATGAAGATCGCAGATCTCGAGCAGGACGGGAGCGTCGGGACGGATCACGGCAGAACGTGGGGGAGGCGGGGAGACGGGAGTGGACAGCCGGGGCGGGAAGCGGAGGGATCAGCCCACCGAACCCTCCAGTTTCAGGGCGAGCAGCTTGTCGGCTTCGGCGGCGAACTCCATCGGCAGCTGGTTGAACACATCGCGGCAGAACCCGCTGACCATCATCGACACCGCCTCTTCCACCCCGATGCCGCGGCTCTGTAGGTAGAAGAGCTGATCCTCGGAGATCCGGCAGGTGCTGGCTTCGTGCTCGACGTCGGCCTCAGGCTGGCGGCTGCGGATGTAGGGGAAGGTGTTGGCGGCGGCCTGGTCTCCGATCAGCATGGAATCGCACTGGCTGAAATTGCGGGCGCCGCGGGCGGCGGGACCGATCTGCACCAGACCGCGATAGCTGTTGGAGGAACGGCCGGCGCTGATCCCCTTGCTGACGATCGTGGAGCGGGTGCGCGGCCCCACGTGAATCATCTTGGTGCCGGTGTCGGCCTGCTGGCGGTTGTTGGTGAGGGCCACGGAGTAGAACTCACCGACGCTGTCAGCCCCCTGCAGCACGCAGCTGGGATATTTCCAGGTGATCGCCGAGCCGGTTTCCACCTGGGTCCAGCTGATGCGGCTGCGGGCGCCGCGACAGTGGCCGCGCTTGGTGACGAAGTTATAGATGCCGCCCACCCCGTTCTCATCGCCGGCGTACCAGTTCTGGACGGTGGAATACTTGATCGAGGCATCATCGAGGGCGACCAGCTCCACCACGGCGGCGTGCAGCTGGTTGGTGTCAAACATCGGGGCGGTGCAACCCTCGAGGTAACTGACCGAAGCGCCCTCCTCGGCGATGATCAATGTGCGCTCAAACTGCCCGGTGTCTCCGGAATTGATCCGGAAGTACGTGGAAAGCTCCATCGGGCACTCCACACCCTTCGGGATGAAGACGAAGGAGCCGTCGCTGAAGACGGCGGAATTGAGTGCGGCAAAGAAGTTGTCCTGGGTCGGGACGACCGTGCCCAGGTAGCGCTCGATCAGCTCAGGATGCTCGCGCACGGCTTCGCTGATCGAGCAGAAGATGACACCGTGTTCAGCCAGCTTTTCCTTATAGGTGGTGGCGATGGAGACGCTGTCGAAGACTGCGTCGACGGCCACGTTGGAGAGGCGCTTCTGCTCGCTGAGCGGAATGCCGAGCTTGTCGAAGGTTTCGAGCAGCTTGGGATCCACCTCCTCCAGGCTGGCTTTTTTCTGCTGCTGCCGAGGAGCGGCGTAATAAATGATGTCCTGATAGTCGATGGGCGGGTAGCCCAGAGCGGCCCAGTCGGGCTCCTGCATCTGCTGCCACTGCTGCCAGGCGCGCAGGCGGAACTCGAGCAGGAAGGGGGGCTCCTCCTTCTTGGCTGAGATCAGCCGGACCACATCCTCGCTGAGCCCCTTGGGAATCTTCTCTGTCTCGATGTCAGTGACAAACCCATAGCGATAGGGCTGGCTGACGAGATCGCTGACGCTGGCTGCGGTGGTCATGGACGGAGCGAGAGGTCAGGGCAGGGATCAGGTGGCGGTATGGGACTTGATCTCGTCGATCGTGATGGTCTGCTGATCGCCGCGGAAGGGATTGTCTTCGGTGAGGAAGAGCATGCAGTGGCATTCCTTGCGCTCGCGCATCGGCACACAGGGGCAGTTCCAGAAGGCCTGGGACACCTCAGCGGCCTTGTCCTCGTAATGGCGGCAGGGGCAGAGGGCGGCCCCGAGTTCGTCCTTGTGGCGCGCCAGGCCCTCCAGCACCACGGCGGTGACGCCGGGATCGCTGCAGAAATAGGTGCCGGTCCGCTGGGCGTAGGTTTCCGCGAAGCGGCGGATCACCTCCAGGCTGTCGGGACCGGGGGCGGCGTTGCTGGCGGGGGAGCTGTCGGTGACGGTCACGGCTGTCGGAACGGTGAGGGATCCGGAGAGGAACGGTACGGAGCGCACCGGCGCGGGCGGGCGGCCTGGCCCAGGGCCCGGACGCCGTAACGAAACACCAGAGTTTCGTTATTGCGACCCTAGGGCACCGCGAACGCTGATGCGGAGCACGAACCATTGTGACCCTCGCCCGTGCGCTGAAGCGGACCGCGTCCCCACAGACGTCCCGCCCGTGGCATGGTGATCCAAGCCCCTGGCCAGCATGGACACCCTTTCCCCCATGGCCGATTCCCGGCTGGCCTCCGCCACCCGCGATGCGGTGCTGGCGGTGCTGCTGCGCCAGGGGGAAGCCACCGCCTCCGATCTGGCCGGGCGTCTGAGCGTTTCGGTGCAGGTGATGCGGCGCCACCTGCGCAGCCTGGAGGAGGACGGCCTGGTTCAGGCCAGCGTCAGCCACGAGGGCCCCGGTCGTCCCAGCAACCTCTGGTGCCTCACCGCCGCCGGGCACGATCGTTTCCCCGACGGCAGCGAGACCTTCGCCCTCGGCCTGCTGCAGGCCATGCGCGACAGCATTCCCCAGGATCAGGTGGCCCGGCTGATGCTGCAGCAGGCCCTGGTCAAGGCCGACGACTACCGCCGCCGCATCGGTTCAGGCTCCCTGGCCCAGCGGCTGGAGCGGCTGGTGGAGCTCCGCCGGGCCGAGGGCTACGTCGCCGAATGCCGCCGCGACGAGACCCCCCGTGAGCCGGCTCCGGGCTCCGGCGACGCTGAGGCCTGGCTGATCCACGAATTTCACTGCTCGGTGATGCGGATCGCCGAGGAGTTTCCGATGGTCTGCGATCAGGAGCTGCAGCTCATCCGCCACACCTTCCCCGACTGCAGCGTCGAGCGGGTGCACTGGCGGCTGGAATCCGGTCACTCCTGCGGATTCCGCATCTCGGCCGGCGGTCCCGCCGCGGGTGCCGATGCCGCGGCGGGCGGGTCCACCCCGGCTCCGGCGAGCGGCAGCGGCGGCAGCCCGGCTCGCAGCTGAGCGGTGCACGGCTCACCCCTGCAGCCCGAGGACCTGGCCCTGCTGGAGAGCAGCCTGCTGCCCAGCCTGGAGCGTCATCATCTGCGCCTGCTGGCCCATGGTCTGCGCACCCTGCAGACGATCGCCTCGCGCCGGGAGGGGCCGCCGCCCGGCCGGCAGCAGATCGAGGCCTGGGCCGCGAAGGAGCCGCTGCTGGCCGGGGATCCAGGCTTTCGCAGCGCCTTTCTGCCCCAGCTTGAGGGCCTGGCGGCGCAGCTGCAGGCCATCGCCGCCGAGCGCGATCTGACGCCCCTGGCCCTCTCCCTGGACGACCTCGTCGCCTGGGCCCAGCAGCAGGCCGATCAGCGCTGTGGCTCCCTCAACCCAGCCAGCCAGGCGCCACCCCCACCACCAGGCTGACCCCGAGCAGGCCGCAGCAGGCGGCCAGCAGCCCCAGCCAGCCGGGCCTGTCCCCCTCCAACGGCGCCAGCAGCACGCCGATCAGCGGCGCCGTGGCCAGCAGGGACACCGCCAGGCCCCCCGGCAGGCCGGCCAGGGCCGTCTGCTGCAGCACAAGCCCCCCACTGGTGCCCAGCAGGGTGGCCAGCAGCACCAGGGGCCAGCGGCCGCGGGCCCGGCGGGGCCAGTGCGCGGCGGCGGGGAGGCCCCGCAGCAACGGCAACAGCACCAGGCTCGCCGCCGCCAGCCGCAGCGTGGCCGCCTGCAGGGGCGTGAGCGCGCCTCCCACCAGGGCGGCCCGGGAGAGCAGGGCGCCGGCGCTGCCGCAGAGGAGCCCCGCCAGGCCCAGCAGCAGGCCGAGCCGATCGCCGTCCGCGGACATGGCGCCGGCAGGATCGGCGCCCGGCGTGATCGCCGCCTGCAGCCCGTGGCCCTGCGGCCCGGAGTCGGCGGCGGCCGTGGCCGTGGCCGTGGCCGTGGCCGGCACGATCTCCCCCGCCGGAGCGGGCCGGGCCACCCCAGCCGGCCCCGCCTGCGGTGCGGGCCTGGCCGGAAGGCCCGGTGGCCGCTGCCGGGCCACCAGCAGCACCGCCGCACTGATCAGCAGGATGCCGAGCCACTGATCCGGTCGCGGCACCTCCTCCAGCAGGGCCACCCCCGCCAGGGCGGTGACGGCGGGGCCGCCCGCCTCGAGGGTCAGGCAGCGGCGGGTGCCCAGGCGCCGCAGGGCCGCGAAGTAGAAGCTGTCGCCCAGGGCGATGCCCAGCACGCCGCTGGCGGCCAGCAGCCCCAGCCGCCAGGGGGGTGCCGACCAGGGCTGCAGCAGCACCAGGGGGAGCTGCAGCGTCCCCGCCAGAAGAGTCTTGAGCAGGTTCAGCTGCAGGGCCGAAAGGGCCGTGGGCAGCCGGCGCCAGAGCAGGCTGGCCAGGGTCCAGCAGAGGGCGGCGCCCAGCCCGGCGGCGGTGGCCTGGGCTGGGGAGGGGGCGGCGGAGATCACGGTGTCCCCCGCCCACAGGGCGTCCCGGCGGCTGCGATCATCGCTGCAGCATGCCGTTCGCCATGAGCGTCCCGATCGCCGACGCCCTCGCCTTCTTCCAGCTGAGCTGCGGCCGCTGGCGCTCGCGCCGCAGCAGCCATCACCTGCTGCACCGCCGCGCCGAGCCGGGGGGGTCCTTCATCGAGGTGGTCGAGCTGTCGCGCACCGATCCGCGCCTGCTGGCGATCGCCGCCCTGCACGGCTGTGACCCCGCCGGTCTGGTGGGGGGCTGCCGCGTCACCTGGAGCGGCTCGATGGCCTGGGACAAGGAGGGGGAGGCGCACGAGGGGGAGAGTGTGTTCGGGCTGATCCCCACCGACGAGCGGGGCCGTGCCGGCCTGCTGCTGCGCGACCGCGGTTACGCCGACACGAGTCCGGTGGCGGGCCGCTTCGCCATGGACGAACGGGACGGGCTGCTGCTGACCACCAGCTACGACACGATGGACAGCCTGGAGCGGTTCAGTTTCGCCGGGCCCGACGTGCGCCTGCGCACCAGCACGGTCGAAGGGCTGTCCAACACGGCCTCCTTCTGCATCGAGACGCGGCTGCAGCCGCCGGGAGCGGTCGCTGCCGGTCCAGGAGCGGCAGCGCAGGCAGGCGGCGGTCGCGGCGAGGCCCTGTCGCCGCTGGGCTGGTGAGGGCTGGGGTGTCCGGCCCCGGCTGAAACCGCA
This sequence comes from Synechococcaceae cyanobacterium, assembly GCA_035285905.1. GTDB lineage: Bacteria > Cyanobacteriota > Cyanobacteriia > PCC-6307 > Cyanobiaceae > Cyanobium. Next base: position 7,569 of record JAYKJA010000077.1, on the reverse strand, counting down.
GCGGAGCCCGGACGCGCCACCACCGGCAAACCTGTGGCCAACGTTACGGACTGTGAGCCCTGCCGGGTGTGGTCCGGGAGGTGCCGGGACGCACTTCTACGATCGCCAGCGACGGATGCCTGACCACGCGTGGCCCTGCCTCTTCTGAAGTACGCCCCCACCACCCAGAACTCCCGGGTGAATGCCCTCAGGGTCGGTAACGACGAAGATCCCAAGGCCGTAGCCCTGGACAAGCCCCTCAACCGCGAAGACCAGAACTTCGTGATCGAGGCGGCCTATCGCCAGATCTTCTTCCACGCCTTCAAGGTCGACCGCGACCGCACCCTGGAATCCCAGCTGCGCGACGGCCAGATCACCGTGCGGGACTTCATCCGCTCGCTCTGCCTGTCGGACACCTTCACCCGCAGCTTCTACAACCTCAACAACAACTACCGGGTGGCCCGCCATCTGGTGGAGAAGCTTCTCGGCCGCCAGGTGTATGGCCGCTCCGAGGAAATCGCCTGGTCGGCGGTGATCATGACCCGCGGCATCAAGGGCGCGGTGGATGACATCCTCAGCTCCGCCGAGTACCTCGAGAACTTCGGCTACGACACCGTTCCCTATCACCGCAATCGCGTGGTGGGATCCCGTGAGGTGGGTGAGACCCCGTTCAACATCACCTCCCCCCGCTACGACGCTTACTACCGCGGCATCTTCGGTTTCCCCCAGATCGTCTACACCGGCACCCCCAAGACCCTGCCCCAGCGCGCCCAGCAGCGGCGCGGCGGTTTCCCCGAGGACTACCTGCCCTGGGTGCGCACCCTGCCGGCCCTGCGCGGTGTCGGCGCGGCCGCCGGCAATGCCGGCATGGATTACCTCTCCAAGGTCCCCTACCGCAGCATCGGCCGCTGAGCTCCCCAGCCGGGTCACCCCAGCGGTGACCCGGCCCAAACTCCGGGGTCAGCCCCAGCCTGGGCCGTCAGTGGATGCTGACGGCCTTTGTGCTGCAGCGACAACAGCCCTGTCTCCCCTGCGAGACTGATCCCAAACGAAATCCGACGCTGTGAGCCCATCGTCCCTGACCTCCCTGGCCCTGATGACGCTGCGCCAACTGCGTCAGGTGGCCAGCGACCTCGGGGTCACGCTCTACAGCCGCAAGTCGAAGGAGGAGCTGGTGGAAGCCATCAGCCAGCGCCAGCTGGAGGAGGGCATCAGCCTCGAGCAGATCGAGTCCCAGCTCAGCTCCGTGCCCCGTCCGGAAGCCGAAACCCGGGTCGTGTTTCTGCCGAGAGATCCCCAGTGGGCCTACGTGTTCTGGGAGATCTCCGACGACGACCGCGAGCACGCCCTCAGCGCCGGCGCCACCCAGCTCGCCCTGCGGGTGGCCGATGTCACCGGTCTCAGCGGCGGCTCCTCCCACCCCCACACCCTGCAGGAGGTGGTGGTCGACGCCCACGCCAGCGAGTGGTACCTGCCCGTCCCCCTCTCCGATCGCGACTACCGGGTCGAGCTGGGCTTCCGCACCGCCGGCGGGGGCTGGTTCTCCCTGGCCCATTCCGCCATTGCCCGGGTGCCGGCCCTTCATCCGTCCGAGCAGATCCTCGATCAGTTCGTGCCCTTCTCCCTCGAAGCGGCCCCCAGCTCCAGCCTGCCGACCACGACGCTGCCCTCCGATTCCGGCCTGCACGAGCGCCTCTACCAGACGGCCACCTCCCGCTGGCGGCGCCTGGGCCGCGGTTCCGAGGCCTTCCATGAGTTCGGCGAAGACAGCGCGGATCTGGCCGGATCCACCGCCTCCGGCGCCGGCTGGGCCTCCGGTCGCAGCGAATCCGGCGCTGGCCTGATCCCCCGGCAGCGCTCCTTCTGGCTGGTCGCCGATGCCGAACTGATCGTCTACGGCGCCACCGATCCCTCGGCCCGTCTCACCATCGGCGGCGAGGAAGTGCCCCTCTCCGCCGACGGCACCTTCCGCGTGCAGGTGCCCTTCCGAGACGGTCAGCAGCTGTATCCGATCGAGGCCGTGGCCGCCGATGGGGAGCAGAAGCGCAACATCACGCTCGAGTTCCGCCGCTCCACCCCGGAGGACAACAGCAATCCCGCCAACCAGGCCGTGTCAGAGTGGTTCTGATGCAAGCCTCCCCCCAAGCTCCCACCGCCCTGCGGGTCCTCGTCGCCGCCACGCCCGCCTTCGGTGCGGTGCTCTTCCCGGTGGTGGTGCCGATCCTGATGGTGCGCGTCAGCATCGGCGCCGGCATGCTCGCCGCCGTGATCATCGGCACCCTCTGGTTCGTGGCCATGCTGCGCACCGCGGAAATGCCCGGGCACCACTGAGATCCGGCCCAGGCCTTCCGGCCTGCGGGAATGCTTCAGGCAGCCACGCCTTCTGCCCGTGCTCCGGCGGCCCCGCCTCCCCGCTCCGCTCCGGCCCGCGTCCCCCGACGGCGGGTCGCCGCCTTCAGCCCGGCCTCATCGCCGCCCAGGGTCGCGACGGCATCTCCAGGCGATCCTGCGCGGGCTGACCCCGCTCCCGGTGGCCCTGCTGCTGGCCGGCTGCGGCGCCGCCCCCGCGCTGCGACTCGGCGGCCCCGCCCCCCTGCCACCCCTGCCCGCCGGCCTGGAGGTGGCCTTCAACCACCGCAGCGAGCACCAGTACCGCAGCCCCATCGATGGCCGCTGGCGCCAGGGGGATGACCTGGAGGCCCTGATCCTCGACACCATCGCCTCCGCCCGCCGCGAGCTGCTGGTGGCCGTGCAGGAGCTGTCGCTGCCGCGGGTGGCCGAGGCGCTGGTGCGCCGCCACCGCGAGGGCCTGCGGGTGCAGGTGGTGCTGGAGAACACCTACTCCCAGCCCTGGAGCCGGCAGCACCTGATCGACCAGTCCCCGCACCAGCGGCAGCGCACCGCCCTGCTGCAGCGCCTGGGTCAGGGGGACGCCGTGGAGATCCTGCAGCGCGGTGGCGTGCCTCTGCTCGACGACACGGCCGACGGCAGCGCCGGCAGCGGCCTGATGCACCACAAGTTCCTGGTGGCCGACCGCAGCCTGGTGGTCACCGGCTCCGCCAACTTCAGCCCCTCCTGCATCCACGGCGACGCCGACGCCCCCCGCAGCCGCGGCAACGTCAACCACCTGCTGCGGCTGCGCAGCCCCGCTCTGGCCCAGCTGTTCGTCGAGGAGTTCCAGCGGCTCTGGGGCGACGGCCCCGGCGGACGGCCCGACAGCCGTTTCGGGCTGGCCAAGGGCTCCGGACCCGCCCGGGTGGTGCTGGTCGGCACGACGCCGGTGGAGGTGCTGTTCGCCCCCCACCGCCGCAGCGACCCCAGCCACGGCCTGCTCTGGCTGCAGCGCCAGCTGCTGGGCGTGCGCCAACGGCTGGACCTCAGCCTGTTCGTCTTCTCCGCCCAGAACCTGGCCGACGCCCTCGTGGGCCTGCGCCAGCGGGGCGTGGCGCTGCGGCTGCTGGCGGATCCGGGCTTCGCCCATCGCTCCTTCAGCGAAGTGCTCGACCTGCTGGGGGTGGCCATCCCGGACCGTCAGTGCCGCCTCGAGGCGGGCAACCGCCCCTGGGGCCAGGCCCTGGCGGCGGTGGGCATCCCGCGTCTGGCGGGCGGAGACAAGCTGCATCACAAGTTCGCGGTGCTGGACGGACGCCGGGTGATCAGCGGCTCGTTCAACTGGAGCCCCTCCGCCGCCCATCAGAACGACGAGCTGCTGCTGCGCATCGATTCACCCGCCCTGGCCCAGCGCTTCCAGCAGGAGATGGACCGGCTCTGGCGCGGCGCCGAGCTCGGCCACGGCCCGCGGCTGCAGCGGCGCCGGCAGCGGCACTGGGCGCGCTGCGGCAGCGGCAGGGCCCGCGACCCGATCGCGCCTGACACCACCCTGCCTACGATCAGGCCCTCCCCCCTGCTGACCCGATGGATCAGGCCCAGGCCTCACGCATCCATTCGCCCCGGCTCGACGCCATCGAGCTGATGCTCCGCGACCTGCATACCCGCCACGACGAGATCCGTCACCGCGCCGCCTTCCGGGGCTGCACCAACGAGCTGCTCACCCTGCAGCAGGAGCTGGTCGACTACCTGCTGAGCAAACGCAGCCAGCTCACCGGCGTGCCGGCCGAGAGCGACACCAGCGGCGTCAACCCCAACTACAACTCCTTCACCTGAGCTCCCCCGCCGCACCGCTGATCGTCGGCGCCGGGCCGGCGGGCCTGGCCCTCGCCCTGACCCTGGCGCGCCGCGGCCTGCCGGTGACCCTGGTGGAAGCCCAGCCCCGGGCCCATCGCCTGTTCCGCGGCGAGGCCCTGATGCCCTCCGGGCTGCAGGCGCTGCAGGCACTGGATCTGCAACCGGCGGCCGGCGTGCCCAGCCGCCGGCTCACGGGCTGGACGTTCCAGCTGGAGAGGCGGGTGTTGTTCGACTGGCGGGAGCCCGCCGCCCCGGAGCCGGCCTGCACGTTGATCGATCAGGCGGCGCTGCTGCGGCACTGGCGCGATCAGGCCCTGGCCCTGCCGGAGCTGACCCTGATCGAGGCGGTGGCGGTCTCGGATCTGCTGACCCGCCGGGAGCGGGTGGTCGGCGTGCAGCTGGCCGATGGGCGCCGCCTGGCCAGCGACCTGGTCATCGCCTGCGACGGCCGCCAGTCCCTGTTGCGACGCCGCAGCGGCCTGGACTGCGCCGGCGGCGCCGCCCCGTTCGAGCTGCTCTGGTTCCTGTTGCAGGGTCCCGAAGCCGATGCCCTCGCCGAAACCCTCGCCGGGCGCTTCCTCACGGTGCTGGGGGCAGGGGGCAGCTTCGCCCTGTTCGGCCGCGCCGCCGGCGGTGTGCAGCTCGGCTGGGTGCAGCACCCCGGCGAGGAGCCGCCGCCTCAGCCCGAAGCCTGGCCGCAGCGCTGGGCGGCCCAGGCCGCCGAACCGCTGGCCTCGCGGCTGGCGGCCATCCCGGCCACCGCGATCGAGGGGCCGCAACGCCTGGCCCTGGCGGTGGGCTGCGCCGAACGCTGGCAGCGGCCCGGCCTGCTGCTGCTGGGCGATGCCGCCCACCCGATGAGTCCGCTGCGGGCGCAGGGGTTGAACATGGCCCTGCGCGATGCGGTGGTGGCGGCCCACCACCTGCTGCCCTGCCTGCAACGCCCGGGCTGGGGCGGCCTGGACACGGCGCTGCAGCGCATCGGCTGTGTCCGTCAGGAGGAGATCCGCCGCATCCAGGCCCTGCAGCACCGCGAAGCCACGCTGGCCCTGCTGCTGCATCGGCTGCCCCTGCTGCGGCGCCGCCTGGCCGCGGCCTCCGGCTGGCTCGGTCCACGGCTGGCCCCCCGCTGGGCCGCCTCGCAGCAGACCCTGCGCCGGGGTGTGCTCGCGCTACCGCCGCTGGACTGAAGGGCGGCGATGATGGGGGCCGCCCCGCTGCGCCGATGCCCCGTCCTGCCGTCCTCCGCCGTCTCCTGGCGTTCGTGGCCGCCCTTCCTGCAGCTCCGGCCCTGGCCGCACCGCCGCCGCTCGATCCGCTGCTGTTCCCCCCCCCGGAAACCTTCCGCACCCTGCAGCTGGCCGTGCTGGCCTGCAGCCGCGAGAACACCGCCGCCAGCTGCGAGCAGGCCCGCAGGCTGGCCGATCCGCTGCTAGATCACCCGCGCCTGCCGACCAGCTGCAAGGACGTGCTCTGGTCCATCCGCCAGAAATCGACCACCGGCGCTCCGGACGACTACAGCCGCCGCGACCGCATCGACCAGCTGGCCCGCGATGCCACCATCGTCTGCCGCCTGCAGGCCAAGGCCAAGCCCGAGGCCCCCGAACCGGGTCCCCCGGGCGGCGGTCCCGGCGGAGCCCGACCGCGCTGAGCCGGCGTTCCGTCAACGGTCCGGCGGGGGAGCCCCTGTTCAGGGAGCGGCCGGCTGGGGCGCCGTCAGCTGCAGCAGCTCCCGGGCGGTGCTGTCCATGAAGCTGAGGGTCATCGGCGTCACCACCACGGCGCGATCGGCGAAGCTGCAGAGTGAATTGCGCTGACCGGAGGCCTCACAGCTGGAGGACAGCCCCAGCAGCGCCCGGGTGAGCTTGCCCCGCAGGCAGGCCTCGCGGCCGGCCCGGTGCAGCACCGCATCGGCCGCCTTGCGGGCGCCGCGCACCGCCTCGGGATAGGGAGGAGCGGCGGCGGCGATGGCCGCCGGAGTCGCCGACAGCAGCGGCAGGGCCAGCAGCAGGGCCGCTGGCAGGCGGCGGAGGAACGGCATCGGAACGGCTTGGGTGCTGCCAACCCTACCGAGGGTTCCCAGGGTGCTGCACCCGCTCAGGAGCCGAGCGGGTGCAGGGCTAATTTGGCTGCCACCCCCGCCCGGCCGCAGGATTCCGCCATGACCAGCAGCGCCAGCACCACCGGTGTCCGCCGGGTCACGCTCGCCCAGCCCTTCGGCGACCAGAAGCCGGGCACCTCGGGTCTGCGCAAGAGCAGCCGCCAGTTCCAGACCCCCCATTATCTGGAGAGCTTCATCGAGGCCTCCCTGCGGGTGCTGCCCGGGGTGGAGGGCGGCACCCTGGTGGTCGGGGGCGACGGCCGCTTCGGCAACCGCGCCGCCATCGACACCATCGCCCGCATGGCGGCGGCCCATGGGGTGGCCCGGCTGATCGTCACCTGCGGCGGCATCCTCTCCACCCCGGCGGCCTCGAACCTGATCCGACGCCACGGAGCGGTCGGCGGCGTGATCCTCTCCGCCAGCCACAACCCCGGCGGTCCCGAGGGGGATTTCGGCGTGAAGATCAACGGGGCGAACGGCGGCCCGGCGCCGGAATCGATCACCGATGCGATCCACGCCGCCACCCTCAGCCTCGACGGCTATTCCATCGTCGACAGTGCGCCTCTCCCCCTCGACCAACCGGGTGAGACCAGCCTCGGCGCCATGGCGGTGACGATCCTCGACGGCGTCGAGGACTACGTGGCGCTGATGCAGCAGCTGTTCGACCTCGACCGCATCGCCGCCCTGCTGCGCAGCGATTTCCGCCTGGCCTTCGACGCCATGCACGCCGTCACCGGCCCCTATGCCACGCGGCTGTTCGAGGGGCTGCTCGGCGCCCCCGCCGGCACCGTGCGCAACGGCGTGCCGCTGGAGGACTTCGGCGGTGGTCACCCCGACCCCAACCTCACCTACGCCCACGACCTGGCCGAGCTGCTGCTGCAGGGCTCCGCCTACGACTTCGGCGCCGCCTGCGACGGCGACGGCGACCGCAACATGATCCTGGGGCGCCATTGCTTCGTGAACCCCAGCGACAGCCTGGCGGTGCTCACCGCCAACGCCACCCTGGCCCCGGGCTATGCGAGCGGCCTGGCGGGGGTGGCCCGTTCCATGCCCACCAGCGCCGCCACCGACGTGGTGGCCCAGGCCCTGGGCATCCCCTGCTTCGAGACCCCGACCGGCTGGAAGTTCTTCGGCAACCTGCTCGATGCCGGCCACATCACCCTCTGCGGGGAGGAGAGCTTCGGCACCGGCAGCAACCACATCCGCGAGAAGGATGGGCTCTGGGCGGTGCTGTTCTGGCTCAACATCCTGGCGGTGCGCGGCTGCAGCGTCGCCGAGATCATGCAGGAGCACTGGGCTCGCTA
>JAYKJA010000076.1:0-15482 GCA_035285905.1 Synechococcaceae cyanobacterium | reverse complement strand
AACAGTCAGCAATCGCTGGGAACGGTGATCTTCGGCGGCCTGCTGGTGGCCACCGTGCTCTCCCTGGGGGTGGTGCCACCCTTCTACGTGGTGATCAAGAACCTGGAAGCCCGCTGGTTCCCCGAGCCCAGCGCCGAGCCCGACGGTCCAGGCGTGTCCACGGGCGAGGCCTGAGCACCACGCCCTCCCGGCTCGGCCCGGACCTGCTTTGGCGTCGCTCGGGCCCCGCCTGCCCAGCTCCCCCCTGGTCCCTTGCTGCTGAATTCCGGATGCTCGAAGGGTGAGACTTCACGGGGCTCCTCGTCGCTGAATCTCAGCGTCCCGATCCCCTGGCCAGCGCCCTCCCCTGCGGGCCGGGGGTGACCGCTGGCCCGCCCTGCCCAGGGGCTCGGCCTGGCGGCATCCGTGGATCCCCATCAACGAGGGATCGCATTGACCGGATGGGTCGCGCTCTGTAGGTTCAGCCCACTACACGCTTGCCAGTGCCTGTTCTCCAGCTTCCGCGGCGAACCCCCTGGCTGGTCGGCCTGGGTCTGCTTTCGTTGCTGGCGGGCTGCGCCAAGCCCCCTCCGCCCCCACCGGCTCTCACGGGGTTGCGTCTGAGTCAGCCGGTCCTGCAGACCTTTCAGGACCAGGCGGTCTACCAGAGCACGCTGGAGTCGGTGGTGAACGTGCCGCTGGCGGCCGAGATCGACGGCCGCATCGTGCGCATGGAGATGAGCGAGGGCCAGCTGGTCAAACCGGGCGACCTGCTGTTCCGACTCGATCAGATCCAGCAGCGGGCCAGCGTTGATGCATCCGCCGGCGAGGCCCGCAAGGATCGTCTCAACGCCGAGCGCTACATCTTCCTCAACCAGCAGGGGGCCGTCTCCACCAAGGATCGCGATTACTACGTCACCCAGGCCCGTACCAGCTACGACCGGTACATCGCCGACAAGGCCACCCTCGGCTACAAGGACGTGCGCGCCCCGATCCCGGGGATGATCGGCAGCATTCAGGTCAAGCTCGGCGCCGTGGTGCGCCAGGGCGAGACGATCGTCAACCTGATCGACAACCGCCGTCTCTGGGTGCGGCTCGATGTGCCCGGCTCGATCGCCTACCGCGTCCGCATGGGCATGCCGGTGGAGCTGCAGGCCCCCGACAGCCCCGAACGCCGGGCGATGGGAACCGTGAACTTCATCGCCCCCTCGCTCGACTCCACCACCCAGACCCTGCTGGTCAAGGCCAGCTTCGACAACCCGGACGGGGCCCTGCGCGACAACCAGCGGGTGCGGGCGGTGCTGCGCTTCGGTTCCCGGCAGATTCTGGCGATCCCCGAGGGGGCGGTGCTGCTGCAGGCGGGCCAGACCTTCGTCTTCCGGGCCGTGTCCGTCGCCGAGGCCGAGCGGCTGATCGGGGCGCCGCTGAAGACCCGGCCCCCTGCCGGGGCCCTCGTGGCCGTGCAGACCCCGGTCACGCTCGGGACCCTGCAGAACGGCCGCTTCGCCCTGGTCAGCGGACTGACGGCGGAGGATCGGCTGGTGGTGGGCAACCTGGCCCAGCTGCGCAGCGGCATGGTGCTTCCCGTCCGATGAGCCTGTCCGACACCTTCATCCGGCGGCCGGTGCTCAGCACCGTCTGCAGCATCCTGATCCTGATGGCCGGGGTCATCTCGCTGCCGCTGCTGCCGATCGAAAACCTGCCGAACATTGCGCCGCCCACCATCCAGGTGAACGCCAACCTGCCCGGAGCCGATGCGCTCACGGTGGAGAGTGCCGTCACCGGTCCGCTGGAGGAGCAGATCAACGGTGCGCCGGGGATGGACTACATCACCTCCAACAGCACCAGCCAGGGCGTCAGCCAGATCAACGTCTACTTCAAGGCCAACACCGATCCGGACATTGACCAGGTCAATGTGCTCAACCGGGTGCAGACCGCCTCGCCCCAGCTGCCCGAGCAGGTCAACAACCAGGGCGTCACCGTGCAGCAGACCGCCAGCAGTTACCTGCTGGTCTACAACCTCACCTCCAGCCAGGGGCAGTTCAGCCGCGAATATCTCAACGGTCTCTACCAGCTGAACCTGGCCTTCCCGCTCAGCCGTGCCGAAGGCGTCGGCCAGGTGACGGTGTTCGGGGCCAGCGACCCGGCCTACAAGCTCTGGCTCGACCCGGAGAAACTCACCCGCTTCAACCTCACCATTCTCGATGTCGAGAATGCGCTGCGCTCCCAGAATCAGATCGTCGTCGGCGGCAGCATCGGTGGCCCGCCGGCCTCCGCCCGCAACAAGACCGCCTACCCGATTCTGGTGGAGGGCAATCTCAAGACCGTCGAGGAGTTCGAGGATCTGGTGCTCACGCGCGGGCCCGGCGGTCGCGCCACCGATGAGGGCCCTAGCGGCAGCCTGATCCGGTTGCGGGATGTGGGCCGGGCCCAGTACGCCTTCCAGAACTTCAACCAGGCGGCGATCAACGGCATCTCCGGCTATCCCTGCGTCGGCTTCGGCGTGATCCAGCTGCCCGGCAGCAATGCGATCAGCACCGCCGCCGCCGTCAATCAGGTGCTCGACCAGTTCCGCACCACCCTGCCGCCGGGGGTGAAGCTGGAGAAGGTGTTCGACCAGACGGATTTCATCAACGCCTCGATCTTCGGGGCCCTCGATGCCCTGCGCGATGCCGTGGTGCTGGTGCTGCTGATCATCTTCCTGTTCCTGCAGGACTGGAAGGCGACGATGGTGCCCGCCCTGGCCCTGCCGATCGCCCTGCTGGGGGCGATGATCTTCGTCAAGGCCTTCGGTTTCTCGATCAATGAACTCACCCTGCTGGGGGTGATCCTGGCCACCGGCCTGGTGGTCGACGACGCGATCGTGGTGGTGGAGGCGGTGGAGGCCCGCATCGAGGCCGGTGACAAGCCCTTCGCCGCCGCCTCCAATGCGATGAAGGAGCTCACCGGCGCGATCCTGGCCACGGCCCTGGTGCTGCTGGCGGTGTTCATCCCGGTGACCTTCTTCCCCGGGGCCACCGGCGTGATCTACCGCCAGTTCGCGCTGACGATCGTGTTCTCGATCCTGGTCAGCACCTTCAATGCCATCAGCGGCAAGCCGTTGCAGTCGGCCCTGCTGCTCGGTGGCGGCAAGACCCACCCCAGCGGTTTCGCCTGGACCCTGATCGGCGGCCTGTTCGGCGCCGGCTACGGCTACCTCTTCGGCGGCTGGCTGTGGCTGCTGCTGTTCGGCCTGCTCGGCGCCGTGGTGGGCACCTTCCTGCAGCCGATCTTCGCGGGCTTCAATCGCTGGTTCGATCGCCTGGCGGCCACTTACGCCCGCCTGCTGCACACGGCGATCCGGTTGCGGCGCCTGCTCGTGGCCGCCGTGCTCGGCGGCGTGGTGCTCACCGGTCTGGCCTTCCTGGCCATCCCCACCGGCTTCGTGCCGACGGAGGATCAGGGCTACGGCCTCGGCATCATCCAGCTGCCGCCCCAGGCCTCCCTGGAGCAGACGATGCAGGTGGCCGATCAGGCCCGCCGCATCCTCTCCCGCGAGCCCGAGGTGGTGAGCGGGGAGCTGATCGGCGGCGCCGGCTTCAACGGCGGGGCGCTCAATCAGGGCCTGTTCTTCTTCGGGCTGAAGCCGATTGAGGAGCGCACGGCCGCCAGTCAGTCGTCGAAGGCGGTGATCGCCAGGCTCAACCAGCAGTTCCGCACGATCAGCGGTGCCCGCGTGCTGGCCCAGCCTCCCGCCGCCGTGCCGGGATTCAGCGCCCAGGGCGGCCTCTCGTTCCAGTTCAACGACCTCAGCAACGGCGCCTACAGCTTCAGCGACCTGCTGGCCAATGCCGATCAGCTGATCAGCAAGGCCAAGGACACCGGCGATTACTACAACCTCTACACCCAGTTCGTCAGTGATGCCCCGGTCTGGCGGATCGAGCCGGACCGCGATCGCATGGCCTCGCTGAACATCGATTTCGGCACGGCGATGCGGGTGCTTGGGGCAGTCAACGGCGGTTCCTTCGTCAATCAGACCTACGAAAACGGTCAGTACAGGCAGGTGTATGTGCAGGCGGAAGGCAGCAAGCGGGAGGTGGTGGAGAGCCTCAACAATCTGTATGTGCCGGCTGCCGGTGGCCAGCTGATCCCGCTCACCAACGTGGTCAGCATCCGCCTCGACAGCGCCCCTCCGATCATCAACCACTACGACCTGTACCGCACCGTGCTGATCCAGGGCTTTGAGGCCATCGGCAAGAGCAGCGGCCAGGCGATTGACACCCTGACGAGCAGCTTCAACCAGCTCAACTTCAACAACATCGGCATGGCCTGGTCCTCGCTCACCCGCTCCGAGGTGGCGGCCGGCTCCCTGGCGGCCCTGGTGTTCGCCCTGGGTCTGGTCGTGGTCTATCTGGTGCTCTCCGCCCAGTACGGCAGCTACATCGATCCGCTGGTGATCCTGATGACGGTGCCCCTGGCGATTCTGGGGGCCCTGATCTTCCTGGTGGCCAACCAGCAGGTCAACAACGTCTATGCCCAGGTGGGCATGGTGACCCTGATCGGCCTCGCCGCCAAGAACGGCATCCTGATCGTCGACCTGGCCAACCAGCGCATGGAGGCCGGCCTGTCGGAGACGGAGGCGGCCATGGGGGCCGCCCAGTCGCGCCTGCGGCCGATCCTGATGACCGCCTCGGCGGCCCTCTCGGGCTTCTTCCCGCTGGTGGTGGCCAGCGGAGCCGGGGCGATGAGCCAGCGCTCGATCGGTTCGGTCATCTTCGGGGGATTGCTGGTGGCCACGGTGATGAGCCTGTTCGTGGTGCCGGCGTTCTATGTGCTGATGAAGCGCCTGGAGGCCGACTGGTTCCCGGACAGCAACGACAAACCCTCCCTGCCCGCACCCTGATGCCCCTGCCCCATCCCCCCGGCTACCAGCCCCCGCGTCAGACCCGGGTGCAGCGCCGCCGGGTGCTGCTGGCCGCCGTGGTGTTCGCCCTGCTGGCGGGGGTGCTGCTGGTGCTCGGGCGGCGGGCCGCCGAGACCCCGGGCACGGCCCTGCCGCCGGCCTCTCCGGAGCGGGCCCTGCTGGTGGTGGTGGCCGCGGGAGCCTGCGGCGCCTGGGGGGAGGTGATGCGCCAGCTGACGCGGGTGGCGCGAAGCCGCGATCCCCAGGACCAGGACCTGCCGCCGCAGGGCTGAAGCCGCTGGGCGCCGGGCTTCAGAAGCGGAAGGTGAGGCGCAGGGCCCCGATCCAGTAGGGGACCTCGCGCAGGCGGCGCGTTTCTCCGGGCACGGAGATGTACATCACCCCTGGTGTGATGGAGATCTGGTCCGTCAGGGTGATTCGGTAGAAGGCTTCCAGATGGGTGGGGGCGATGCTGTCCACGGCGGCGAGGGAATCATTGACGATGTCGGGAGGCTGGCCGAGCACGAAACCGAGCAGATTGCCGCGGCCGAGCAGATCGGGGAAGCCGATGGTGAAGCCGTAGCTGCCGATGCGTTTGCGCGGTGTGCGGCGGATGTCGGTGGCGCTGGCCTCGATCAGGCCGCCGCGCATGCCGAAGGCGAACCATTTCTTGATCAGATAGTAGATCTCGCCCGAGAGTGCCGTGCCGCGCACGTTGTTGGAGCTGTCGAACTGATCACGCAGGAAGCCATCGTTGAGCGAATGGGTGAGTGAGAGGGCTGCCGTGAATCCCTTGTGGGGTTTGTAGGTGAGCTGCAGGATCGAGCCATAGCGATCCCCCAGAACGCCCTTGCCGCGGGCTCCATTTTCCGCGGTGCGGCTGATGAAGGCGGCGGAGAGATTGAGATCGCGGGTCAGATCATGGGAGACCCCGAGGGCGATGCCGCTGCCGCTGCGCACGATCGGATCCTCGGAGCCGAACACGGAGATCGATCCGGCGCTGCTGCCATAGAACAGCGGATTGACGACGGGGACGTTGTCGCGCAGGCTGGCGCCGATGGCCGAGATGTTGACCTCCGTGTTTTTGCCGAGCGGAAAGCGGTACCAGATGTCGGAGAATTCGATGCGGCCGAGGGTGTCGCCGTCGAACGAGAGATTGGTGAGCGGCGAACCGGTGATGCTCTCCAGCTCCGGCAGGGTGCGCGATTGCAGGCGGATGCGCAGCCTGTCCTTGCCGAAGAAGCTGGTGTCGAGGTTGAGGCGAAGGCGGTAGCCGGCATAGAAGGTTTTGCCATTGCTCTTCTTGCCGTCGATTCGGGTCAGATTGTTGATCGTTTCGATCCCGAAGATGGCCTCCCCTCTTAAAACTGTTGTGGCTGAGAATGTGCTGTAATTGAACTCGTACTGATCGACGAACTTCTTGAGATTGGCGACCTGGCCGCCGCTGCAGGCGGTGGGGTCGGGGGCGCCGTCCCAGGGGGAGGGCTGGCAGTCGGCCTCTGTCTCCACCTCGGCGGGGGGCTGGGGGGAGACGCCCGTCATCACGGCCGTGGTCAGGCAGTCGTCCTGTCCCTCCGGGCAGGGTTCGGCCGGGGGGGAGCTCGCTGCCGGGCGTGGGCCGGAGGCAGGAGCGGCGGGGCGTTGCCTGTCCACCTCCTCCAGGCGCACCTCCGGAAACAGGGCCGGAGGGGGGGAGGCGGCGGCGCGGCTGTCCGGGGGGAGGGCCCGGGGCTGGGCGGACACCGGAGCGGCGGCCAGCGGAGTGAGACCGGCGAGGCTGAGGCCGGCCCAGGCGCCCGCCGGCTGCCAGCCCCGCCTGCTGAAACCTCCGATCAGCGCAGCCCATCGCCCCGGCCTGGTCATGACGTCAGCGCCAGATCCGTCCGGCTGGGCGGCCGCTGCCGCCCGCCAGGGAACCCGGATTCCAGCGGGTTGGCTCCCCGGGCAGCAGCGGAAGATGAGCGCACACCGGAATCTTGAACACGAAAGAAGAAGTCAGGAGATTGTCCAGGGCGGTCGTGCCTGCCGCGGTTTCAGGGTTTTCACCGGCAACCATTACCTCACTGCGGTAAATCCATTTACGGCTGATGGTTGATCGCCGCGGGCAGCCCTGGCTGGAGGTTATCATTCGGTTAAGGGTTTTCAGGGGCCCGCTAGTCGATGTGCCCATGGGTGTTCGCAAGATTGCTTTCTATTCCCACGATGCCCAGGGTCTCGGACACATCCGGCGTAATCTACAGCTGGCCCAACGCCTGATAGCAGCCGACCCCGAACTGGATGTGCTCCTGATCTGCGCATCCCGGGAAGTTGCCCATTTTCAGATTCCCCGAGGCATCGACACTTTGGTGCTTCCCGGGATCAGGAAGTTGAACAGCGGTGCCTACGTGCCGCGCACCTCGAACCAGTCACTGGCGGATACCCTCCGGTTGCGGGCCGGTGTGATCAGGGCCGCCCTCTGTGAATTTCGCCCCGATCTGTTCGTCGTCGATAAGCATCCCTTCGGGTTCCAGGGGGAGTTGCGGTCCTCCCTGGAGGCCCTGCATACGGCATCCTCCACCCTGGTGCTCGGCCTGAGAGACATCATGGATGACCCCTGGGTGGCCCAGAGCGAATGGCAGAAGGCGGAGGGATCATTGGCCTTGAACGCTTTCTATGACGAGGTCTGGGTGTATGGGGACCGCACGATCTTTGATCCCACCGAGGCCCTGAATCTGCCCGAGTCCCAGAGACGCAAGCTGTTCTTCACGGGCTATCTCAATCCCCTGGATTCCCTGGTTGCACGCGAGCAGCCGCAGCAGTCCATTCGCTGCAATGACACCCTGCTGGACCGGCAGTACTGCCTCTGCCTGCTCGGCGGTGGTCAGGACGGTTTCGAGGTCGCTGAGGCCTTTGCCCAGGCTGATTTCGGCGAAGCGCGCTGCGGCGTGATCGTGCTGGGCCCCTTCATGGAGCCGGCGGCCCGCAAGCGCATCAAGCAGATGTCCGCGTCGCGGCAGGATCTTTACGTGCGCGACGTGGTCCCGTCGATCGTGCCGCTGCTGGAGCATGCCCAGCGGGTCGTCTCCCTCGGCGGCTACAACACCGTCTGCGAGATCCTTTCCCTGGGCATCCCGGCCCTGATCGTGCCCCGGGTCCGCCCGCGGATCGAACAGCTGATCAGAGCCGAGCTGATGCAGCGCTGCGGGCTGATCGATCTGCTCCACCCCGACCGCCTCACCCCGGAGGCCATGAGCCGCTGGCTCAACAGCCCCCTGCCCCCCCGCAACTCTGCCAGCGTGCGCCTCGACTTCAACGGCTACCAGCGGGTCGTGCAGCGGGTCACCAGCCTGTTGCACGATCACTCCCCCCAGGTTCCCCAGGTTCAGGCCCAGGGTCACCCCCTGCCCCAGATGCGTTGAAGCAGCCGCTGATGACCTCCCTCCCCCGCGTCGGCTACGTCCTGAAGATGTATCCGCGTTTCTCCGAGACCTTCATCGTCTCGGAGATCCTGGCCCTCGAGCGCCAGGGACTCAGCCTTGAGATCCTGTCCCTGCGAGCGCCGGTGGACAGCCGCTTCCACAGCACCCTGGCGGAGGTGCAGGCCCCCGTTCGCTATCTCCCCTCCCAGCCGTTCAAGCCGATCGAGTTCTGGCAGCTGCTGCACTCGGCGGCAGCGGAGCTGCCCGGCCTGTGGGCCGTCCTGCAGACCACCGCCGACGAGGACGTGCGCGATGTCTACCAGGCGATTCACGTGGCCTTGCTGGCCCGCCGCGGCGGCCTCCAGCATCTGCATGCCCACTTCGCCACCCTGGCCACGACCGTGGCGCGACTGGCCGCTGCGATGGCCGGCATCACCTATTCCTTCACCGCCCACGCCAAGGACATCTTCCACGACAGCGTCGAGCCCGCCGTGCTGGAGCGCTGCTTCCGCGATGCGGCCCACGCCGTCACGATCAGCCGCTTCAACCACGCCTATCTGCGTGAGACCCTGCCCCAGGCCACCGAGCGGTTGGCGATGATCTACAACGGCCTTGATCTCAGTCGATATCCCTACCGGGATCCCTCCACGGCCACCCCGTCGCTGATCGCCGTCGGGCGACTGGTGGAGAAGAAGGGCTTCGATGTGCTTCTGGAGGCCTGCAGCCTGCTGCAGCAGCAGGGCGACTGTCCGCCCGTGACCCTGATCGGCTCGGGGCCGCTGGAGCAGGAGCTGGCGGCGCGCATCGAGCAGCTGGGCCTGCAGGGCACGGTGCAGCTGCTCGGGCCCCGCACCCACGCCGAGATCATCGCGGATGTCTCCGGCGCCAGTGTGTTCGTCGCCCCCTGCGTCGTGGCGGCCGACGGCAACCGCGACGGCCTGCCCACCGTGCTGCTGGAGGCCATGGCCCTCGGCACCCCCTGCATCTCCACCGATGTCACCGGCATTCCCGAAGTGATCGAGCACGAGCGGACCGGGCTGCTGGTGCCCCAGCGCGACGGGCCGGCGCTGGCGCAGGCCATCCGAAGGCTGCTCTGCGATCAGGAACTCGCCCGCCGCCTGGCGCAGCAGGCGCGTCTCACGATCGACACCCATTTCGACATCGACCGCAACGCCGCCGCGATCCGTGATCTCTATGCCCGGCTGGCCGCCCCTGCCGCGGCTGCGCAGCGATGACAGCCCCCCATGTCGCCTACATCAGCGCCGATCCCGGTGTGCCCGTGTTCGGCAACAAGGGCTGCTCGATCCATGTGCGGGCGATGCTTGCCGCCTTCCTGCGGCGTGGTTACCGCGTCAGCCTGCTCTCCGCCCGCCCCGGTGGCGACATCCCCCCGGCTCTGCAGCAGGTGGCGCTGATCCCCCTCCCCGGCCTGGAACCGCAGGAGAGCCCTGAATTCGAGGCCTCGGTGCTCGCCGCAGGGGCTGCGATCGAGGCCGCTCTCGCCGCGTTGCCGCCGCTCGATCTGCTCTATGAGCGCCATTCCCTGTGGAGTTTCAGCGGCATGGAATTCGGCCGCAGCCGCGGCATCCGCACCTGCCTGGAGGTGAATGCCCCGCTGGTGTACGAACAGCAGACCTATCGCCAGCTGCTGCACCCCGGGCTTGCCCAACAGACCACCCGGAGGGCCTATCGCGCCGCCGATTCGATCGTGGCCGTCTCCAGCGGGGTGAAGGCCGCGGTCGAAGCCGATCTGCCCCATCCCCACGTCCACTGCGTCCCCAACGGCGTCGATCTGGATCGCTTCGCTCCCCCCCCTCCGCTTCAGGAGCCGCCTGGATCACGGCCGTTCACCATCGGCTTCTGCGGCACGCTGCGGCCCTGGCACGGCGTCGAGGACCTGCTGGTCGCCTTCGCCTCCCACCACCGGCGTTCGCCGCAGAGCCACCTTCTGATCATCGGCGATGGACCCCAGCGCGCTGCACTGGAAGCCCGGGCCGAGGCCCTGGACCTCGGCGAGGCCGTCCGCTTCGTCGGGGCGGTGTCCCACGACCACATGCCGGCCAGCCTGGCCCGGCTCGATGTGGCCGTGGCCCCCTATCAGCCGATGGAGAAGATGTATTTCTCCCCGCTGAAGATCTTCGAGTCGATGGCGATGGGTCTGTGCACCGTGGCGGCCGATCTCGGTGACATCCCCCGGATCATCGACGACGGGCGCAGCGGTCTGCTCTATGCCCCGGGCAACTGCGAGCAGTTGGCGGAGCTGTTCGATCGCCTCAGCGCCGACCGCCCGCTGGTGCAGGCGCTGGGCAGCCAGGCCCGCCGGCAGGCGCTGGAGCAGTTCAGCTGGGATCGGGTGCTCGACACCACCCTGCGGGCCAGCCACGGCCCCATCGCCTAGATGGCATCCTTCCGGCCCGGCGGCGCTCTGCTGGAGCAGGTCTCCAGGTTCGGGCGCATCATCCGCACCTTCCGCTTCGACTGGCGTTCCGAGGCGCCGCTGATCGCCTCCGGCGCCATCGCCATGGTGCTGGGTGTGGCGGCGCGCCTGCTGGAGCCCTGGCCGCTGAAGTACGTCTTTGATTACATCCTCGATCCCGCCTTTCAACGCAACCCGATTCTCAGTCGCTTCGCCAATCAGCAGCCCCAGCTGTTCATCGCCGTGGCGGCCTCGGCGGTGATCGGAGCGGCCCTGCTGCGGGCTGCGGCGGAGTATCGCAGCACCATGGCCTTCGCGATCGTGGGCAACCGCTTTCTCACCGGCCTGCGCGGGCGCACCTTCGATCACATCCAGCGCCTCTCCCTGCGCTTCCATGACCGGGTCAAGACGGGCGATCTGGTCACCCGCATCGTCGGTGACATGGGCCGCCTGCAGGAGGTGGGCGTGACCGCCTTCCTGCCGATGGTCGTCAACTCCGCCACCCTGCTGGTGATGCTGGTGTTGATGCTGCTGATCAACATCAAGCTGGGCCTGTTCGTGGTCCTGGCCTTTCCCCTGTTCCTGCTGTTCACCCTGCGCAGCGGCGATCGCATCCGCAGCGTGGCCCGCGATCAGCGCAAGCGGGAGGGCAAGCTCGGAGCCGCCTCGGCCGAGGCCTTCACCGCGATCCGCACGGTGCAGGCGATGGGGCTCGAATCGGTGATGGCCGCCAGCTTCGGCAGCCAGAACCTCAAGAGCGCCAAGCAGACCGTCCGAGGCAAGCGCCTGGCGGCCCGTCTGGAGCGGGGGGTGGACATCCTGATCGCCGTGTTCTCCGCCGTGGTGCTCTGGTCCGGGGCCCGGCTGGTGCTGGAGCGCAGCATCACCCCGGGCGATCTGCTGGTGTTCCTCGCCTATCTGAAGAGCGCCTTCAAGCCGATGCGCGACATGGCCAAGTACTCCGGTCGCCTGGCCAGCTCCATCGCCTCGGCCGAGCGGGTGGCCCAGCTGCTCGACACCCGCCCCGAGCTGGTCGATGACCAGGGCCTGGCGACCCTGCCCGCCAGCCTCGAGCGCATCGCCTTTGAGGCGGTGGGCTTCTCCTACACGCCCGAGGCCAAGGCCCTCGATCAGATCAGCTTCGAGGCCCGCTGCGGCGAACTCGTGGCCGTCTACGGCCCCTCCGGTTCGGGCAAGACCACATTGATCAATCTGCTGCTGCGTCTCTACGACCCGACGGAGGGACGGATCTGCATCGATGGCGTCGACATCCGCAGCTTCCGCCTGTCCTCGCTGCGGGCCGGCATCGCCGTGGTGCCCCAGGACAGCCTGCTGTTCAATCTCAGCGTCTACGACAACATCGTGATCGGCCGCGAGGACGTCGGCCGGGAGGCGGTGGAGGCTGCCTGCCGCCTCGCCGATGCCCACGACTTCATCACCCGTCTGCCCTCCGGTTACGACACCGTGATCTCCGAACGGGGCTCCAGCCTCTCCGGCGGTCAGCAGCGACGGCTGGCCATCGCCCGTGCCGCCGTGCGCAACACCCCGATCCTGGTGCTCGATGAGCCCCTCGCCGGCCTGGATGTCTCCAACCGCCAGATCGTGCTGGAGGCCATGGGGCGCCTGCGGCAGGGCCGCATCACCTTCGTGATCCTGCACGACCTCAACCTGGCTGCCATGGCCGATCAGGTGCTGTTCATCGACAACGGCCGCCTGGTGCATGCCGGCGATGCGGCGGCCTTCGCCGGCGGCACCGGCGCCCTGCGCAGCCTCTACCGATCCGGTCAGCCCTAGGCCTCCCCGCTCCCTCGCCCCATGCTCTCGGACGATGACCAGGTCCTCGCCAGCCGTGATGCGGCGCTGCCGGGCCTGGCACAGGTGCTGGATCCGGCCTTCGTGCTCGATCACCTGCGCCGCCACGGCGCCGAGCTGCCGGCGGACACCGCAGTGCGGGGGTTCTACATCCGCTACAAGCCCGCCACCAGTTGTCTGGTGGCCTACCGGTTGGAAGGGCCGGACCCGTCCGCGTTCGTGACCCTGCGGCTGCATCGCAGCGCCGATCGCGACAAGGCCGCCAAGCCCCTGTCGCGGCCCGATCCGGTCCGCAGCTTCGGCCTGGTGCCGTTCCTCAGCGAGACGCCCCTGCTCCTGACCCTGCCCTTCCCCAACGATCACGAACTCAAGCCGCTGTGCCGGCTGGAGGACCCCTGCACCCGCCAGCGCCTCCTGGCGGGCCTCCTGCCCGCCTGGACCGATGAGATCCCCTGCCGCCTGCAGCCCCTGGCCTACAAGCCCGAGCGGCGTTTTGTGGCCCGGCTGCAGCGGGCCGGCGGCGACAGCGCCGTGCTGCGCCTCTACGACCGCCGCAGCTTCGCCCGCTCCGCGGCCAGCCATCAGCTGCAGGCCTCCCTCTGCCGCTCCGCCGGACCCCAGCTGCTGGCGGTCGATGCCCAGCGGCGCGCGATCGTGTCGGAGTGGATCCCCGGCCAGCCCCTCTCGGCCGGCCCCGCCAGCGACGCGGCTCTGTTTGCCACGCTCGGGGCCAGTCTGGCCCGGTTCCATCGGGACTCCGCCGCCGCAACGCCGCCGCAGGCGACCGCCTCCTTCCTCGCTCGGCTGCAGGAGTGTGCCGCCGATCTGGAGGTGCTCCTTCCGGAGCAGCAGGCGTCGCTGAGCCTGCTGGTGCAGCGCCTGCAGCAGGCCTGCGCCGCGGGCCTGGAGCAGCCCGGGGCCTGCTGCCTGATCCACGGCGACTTCAGCCCTGACCAGGTGGTGCTCACGCCCCAGGGACCGCGGCTGATCGATTTCGACCGCGCCCGGCTCAGCCATGCCCTCCACGACCTGGCCAGCTTCCTGGCCAGGCTGGAGGCCGACCACGCCTGTGGACGCCTGGCCCGGGAGGATCGGGACCGGCTCAGCCCGGCCTTCCTCGCCGGTTACCTCAGCGGCTCCACGGCCCTGCCCCGCGCCCTGGTCGCTCCGCTCGTGGCGGCCCAGCTGTTCCTGCTCGCGAGCGAACCCTTCCGCCAGCGGGCCCCGGCCTGGCGGAGCGGGGTGACGGCCATCCTGGAGCGGGTGTGGACCCTGCTGGAGCGCGATCCCTATGACGTTTGAGGCGTTGCAGCAGCTGACCCTGCCGGCCGCGGCGGGCGGCGGCGAGCTGTCCCTGCGTCTGCTGCGTGGCTGGCCCGTCAGCCCCGGGCAGCTGCTGCTCAATTTCGCCGACCCCGGCGGGCGGCTGCTGGCCGGTCAGTTCCATGGCGATCCCGCCGCGCTGGCCGAGCAGCGGCAGCGGCTGGAGGAACTCGCCCCCGGGCTGGCCCGCTGGCGGCAGCTCCCCGCTGGCGGCACCCTCCTGCTCCAGCCCGAGGGGCTCGATGCCCGCCTCGAGGCGGTGCGACCGTTCCTGCAGGATTCCGGCGGCATCCTGCTGGCCCACAGACCCGGCAAGCGCGCCGTCGTGCGCGGCCGCTGGGAGGGGGGGCCGGCCTATGTCAAGTTCCACGCCTCCGCCAGGCCGTGGCGCCGGGCCCTGGCGGCCTCCGACCATCTCGCCGGGCTGGGGTTGCCCCTGGCCCAGCCGCGGGTGATCGCCAGCGAGGAGCGCCGCCGCCTGATCGTCACCGCCCCCCTGGCCGGCGTCAGCCTGCACGAGCGGCTGCTGGAGGGCCGCCTGCAGCCCGCCGAGCTGGGGCCGGTGGCGGCGGCCCTGGCCCGTCTGCACGCCCAGACCTCCTCTCCCCGCCCCGAACTCCATGGGGCGCTCCAGGAGGCGGAGGTGCTGCAGCGCTGGGCCTCCCTGCTCCGGGCCCATCGCCCGACGCTGCTGCCGGAGCTGGAGAGCGCCGTGGCAGTGGTGCTCGCGGGTCTGCAGGGGCTGGAGCAGGACCCGCCCGGCGGCTTCGGCCTGATCCACCGGGACTTTCACGACAAGCAGATCTTCCTGGCCGCCAGCGGACCGGGCCTGCTCGATTTCGACACCCTGGTGCTGGGGGATCCCCTCATCGACGTGGCCAACCTGCTGGCCCATCTGGAGTGGCGCTGGCTGCAGGGGCGGCTTGCCCGCCCCCTGGCGGCCGCCTGCGCCCAGGCCTTCCTGCAGGGTTACGGGGCCGTCTCGGATGAGGCGCGGCTGCAGCTGTATGTGGACGCCACCCGGCTGCGGCGGGCCTGTGTCTACGGCTTCCGGCCCCGCGGGCTGCAGCTGGGACAGACCGTGCTGCCGCGGCTCGGCTGGCCGGTCTGCGCGGCCACGGCCTGAAGACGCCTCAGGTGATCACCGTGGGCCGCTCCATGCCGGTGCGGCTGCGGATCTCGGCCAGGGCATCGATCGCGCTGATCAGATCGCCGAGGGCGGCCTGGGGATCCTGGCTGAGGTCGCCGCCGGGGGCGACATAGCTCTCCAGGTACACCCGCAGGGTGGCGCCCTGGGTGCCGGTGCCGGAGAGGCGCAGCACGACACGGCTGCCGTCGTCGAGCAGCAGGCGCAGACCCTGGCCGCTGGTGAGGGAGCCGTCCACCGGGTCGGTGTAGGCGAAGTCGTCGGCGGTGGCGATCGTGCGGCCAGCGAAGCTCTGGCCCAGCAGCGACGGCTGCAGCGTCTTCACCCGGTCGTAGAGGCCGTGGGCGGCGTCGCTGGCGATCGCTTCGTAATCGTGGCGGGAGTAGTAGTGACGGCCATAGCGAGCCCAGTGCTCCTGCATGATCTCGGCGACGCTGCAGCCGCGCACCGCCAGGATGTTGAGCCAGAACAGCACCGCCCAGAGCCCATCCTTCTCGCGGATGTGGTTGCTGCCGGTGCCGAAGC
>JAYKJA010000075.1:0-3029 GCA_035285905.1 Synechococcaceae cyanobacterium | reverse complement strand
CAGCCGCCCCCGCCGCCGACTCCCTGCCAGCGGGCACCGTCCCCGCCGGCCCGGGCACCACCACGCCCTTCGCCGATGGCCTGCTGGTGGACGCCTTCACCGCCGGCGCCGGAGACCCCTTCGTGCGCTTCCGGGTGCGGCGGCAGGACGACTCCAGGCCCCAGGCGATCTCGTATGCCACCACGGCCCAGAACGGCGGCAACCTCCCGGGCCGCGACCATCAGCACGCCGCCGGGGTGCTGGTGTTCCGTCCTGGAGAGAGGAGCCGCGACATCCTGGTGCCCCTGATCGCCGGAGGCCGCAGCGACAGGCGCGGCGGTGCGCTCTCGCTGGCGGTCGAGGCGATCCCGTTCATGGAGTTCGCCCAGGAGCGCCATGTGCTGCTCGACCCCCTGCCCGAGGCAGACAACGGCCAGCGGCCGGTGCTCTCCGGCGTCAGCTTCACGGTCGACCCGGAGAGGCATTCCGCCCGCCTGGACTGGCGCGCCGACACCAACAACCCGGAGGCCAGCCAGCTGCGCCTGCGCATCTCCGGCCGCGATTCCGCCGCCGACCTCACCCCCTCCCGCAGCACGGAGGTGCTCATCCGCGACTTCAATCCCGCCGGCAATTTCACCGTGCCGCTGGATTCCTTCAGCAACCTGCCGCTCGACCACGATGCCCGCCGCAACCGGCAGGTCAGCGGAGCCCTGGAGCTGAGCCTCTCCTCCGGCGATCAGCAGCCCGGCGTCTCCCTGCTCGGTCCGGCCCTGATCCCCAGCGCCACCGTGCAGCGGGTGGGGGCACACCAGATCCGTTTCAGCCAGGACGGTCCGCTGACCACCTGGCGCACGGACAGCGGCAGCGGCCGGGTCAGCTTCGGCCTGCAGGCCGGCGTCAGCAGCCAGCTGCTGCTCAGCGAGGCCGTCGGCGGCAGCGCCGGCTCGATCAACCCCGCCAAGGCGCGCGACGACAACCCCGAGGCGGGCTGGCAGGGCAGCGAGGGCCTGGCGGTCGGCAGCCGGTCGATCACCAGCGTGGCCAACCTCACCGGCCCGCTGTGGACCCCCACCGCCAGCCGGGAGGGGGTGGCGCTGGCCCTGCTGGAGGTCAGCATCTACGGCAATCAGATCAGCGCCCGCTTCGAGGGAGACGTCCAGGTCGCGTTCTGGCAGGCCGGCGGCACGGCCCCCACCCTGGTGCCGATGGCGCCGGCGCTGGAGGTGCAGCGCCTCGCCGGCTACCGCAACTGGATCGGCCTCTATTCGGTCGACGGCATCACCGGCACGGTCGATGGCCGCAATCCCGGAGACGCCGATTATCTGCAGGTGGCCCTGGCCCGCAGCGAAGCCGAGAAGCTGTTGCTCTCCGCCGACGATCTGCCGGGATTCGGAGACACGGCCAGCTTCAACTCCCTGCCGATCGACACCCGGAAGCGCTACGGCGTGCTGCTGCTGCAGGATGGCGATCGCAGCACGATCTTCTCCTCCTTCAGCGCCGCCAACCCCGCTGGAGAGACCCAGATGGTGCGCCTGGGCTCCGATCCCCATCGCCTCGTCCTCGGCATCGAGGACATCGCCGTGGCCTCCGGCCGCAGCGATCGCGACTTCAACGACCACATCGTCAGCCTCAGCGGCGTCTCCCTGGCGTTGTTCTGAACGCCGTGGGGCCTGCCGGCAGTCCCACCAAGTCACGGGGGCCGGGGCTCCAGCCGCCCTGTGTTGACAGCCCCCGGCGGCGTCTCTAGCCGTTGAGTACCTCTCCGCCCGCCACCGGCCCATGACCCTCGACGCGCACCGCGACGACCTGGCGGCCACCGCCGCCGCCCTGGCCGCCCCGGGCACGGGCCTGCTGGCGGCGGATGAATCCACCGGCACGATCGGCAAGCGCTTCGAGGCGATCGGCCTGGAGAACAGCGAGGAGCACCGCCGCAGCTACCGCAGCCTGCTGGCCACCAGCGAGGGGCTGCAGGAGCACATCAGCGGCGTGATCCTGTACGAGGAGACCCTGTTCCAGGACAGCGACGAGGCCTGCGGCGGCCAGCCGATCGTGGAGCTGTTCCAGCAGCGCGGGATCATCCCCGGCATCAAGGTGGACCAGGGGGTGGAGCCGCTCGATGGAGGGCTGACAGGCGAGAGCTGGTGCACCGGGCTGAAGGGCCTGGCGGAGCGGGCGGCCCGCTACTACGCCCGGGGAGCCCGTTTCGCCAAGTGGAGGGCGGTGCTGCGCATCACCTCGGGCGGCTGTCCCAGCGAGCTGGCGGTGCGGGAGAACGCCTGGGGGCTGGCCCGCTACGCCCGCACGGTGCAGGAGCAGGGGCTGGTGCCGATCGTGGAGCCGGAGATCCTGATGGACGGAGACCATGACATCGAGACCACCGCCTCGGTGCAGGAGTGGGTGCTGCGCACGGTGTATGAGGCGCTGGCGATGAATGGGGTG
The DNA here is from genome assembly GCA_035285905.1 of Synechococcaceae cyanobacterium. Lineage (GTDB taxonomy): Bacteria > Cyanobacteriota > Cyanobacteriia > PCC-6307 > Cyanobiaceae > Cyanobium. The sequence goes on along the minus strand of JAYKJA010000075.1, from coordinate 611 downwards.
TTCCTGGAGGGCAGCCTGCTCAAGCCCTCGATGACCACCTCCGGAGCCGACTGCGGCAAGCCGGCCAGCCTGGAGGAGGTGGGGGAGTACACGGTGCGCACCCTGAGCCGCAGCGTGCCGGTGGCGGTGCCGGCGATCCTGTTTCTCTCAGGTGGTCTGAGCGAGGAGGACGCCAGCCTGTGCCTGAACGCGATCAACCAGGCGGCGGCCCAGGGCTTCGCCCCGTGGCACCTGGGCTTCTCCTTCGGCCGGGCGCTGCAGCACTCCTGCCTCAAGCACTGGGGCGGCAGCGACCGGGAGGCGGGCCAGGCGGCACTGCTGGCCCGGGCCCGCGCCAACGGAGCCGCCAGCCGCGGGGCCTACACCCCGGGCAGCGAGCCATCGGATGACGCCAGCCTGTTCGTGGAGGATTACAGCTACTGAGGCGAGCGGCGACAGAGGCGGCTGGGGCGCAACGCCGCTCCGCCCATGGCGCAGAGCTGGAGGATCGAGCGTCAGCCGGCCTGCAACCAGGCGTTCAGGTCATCCGCGCCGCGGAAATCGAGCAGCGCCTCCGCCAACGCCTCCAGCCGCTCGAGCGGCAGGGAGCGGATGCGGGCCTCCTGGGCGGC
>JAYKJA010000074.1:0-3936 GCA_035285905.1 Synechococcaceae cyanobacterium | reverse complement strand
CAGGCCGCTGATCGTGTCCAGCAGGGCCTGCTTGTTGGCCTCGAAGGTGGCCGATTCGGTGCCCGCGTTGCCGAAGACGTCGTTCAGCAGGGCGTCCCGGTTGGGGTTGGAGACCAGCTCGGCCAGGCGTTGGCTGGCATTGGTGAGGGCCTGCTCCCACAGGCTCTGGGCTTCGGCCGTGAGCACCGGGGCGGCGTCGTCGATGACGACGTATTGCTCGGGGGCCTCATGGCTGCCGCTGAAGTTCACCACCAGCGCCGTGCTGGTGCTGCTGGCTCCATCGCTGACGCTCAGCTGGAACGTGTCGCTGCCGCTGCTGCTCTGGGCGTTGAGCTGCCAGTCGCTTCTGGGCTGGAAGCGGTATTGGCCCGTGCTGCTGTTGAGGTACAGGGTGCCGTAGGCCCCGGCCTTGCTCAGGTCGTAGACGACTCCGTGGACGGTCTGGCTGGTGGCGCTGGCTCCCTCGAGGCCGTAGCGCAGGCGCGCCGATTCCGGGTCGCTGGCGAGCAGGCTGCCGCTGCTGGCCGTGAAGCTGTCCTGGGCGCTGCTGTCCTGCAGCGTGATCGCCTCAGGGGCGCTGAGGCTGGGGGCCGCCTCTCCCGTGGCGGCTCCGAGCAGAAGATTGGCGAAGGTTCTGGCGCCGGCCTGGCCCCAGGCTCCCGTTCCTCCGTTGAGCTGCGCGTCGATGGCGCGGCCGATCTCCTCCACCAGCCTCCGTTGCGCCAGCTGCGGATCCGCCCCCTCCGCCAGCAGCGCCGCCTCCAGCCGGATCACCCCGGTGAGCGGATCCCACCCCAGGGTCTCTCCCTCGGCCTGCTCCTCCAGCGTGAGCCCCAGCCTTCCCTCCGCCAGCAAGCCCTGCCTGAGACCCTCCAGATCCTCCGGCGAGACCCCCTGCTCCGAACCGAACGCCTGCAGCACCGTGCTCGCGTAGGCGGTGGATCCAGCCAGGTCCGTCAGGGACTGCCAGGCGGTGTTCCACAGGGAGGCCAGCTGGGTATCCATATGCGAAGACTCGGCGAATGAAGTCGGGGCTGGGGCGGGAGGCGGGCACGGCGGCGCCAATGGCGCACACTTCGACCCACGATCTGTTTGAGATTGTATGCGATCTTGTGATGTCAGACTCGTGTAGTTGCGCTGTTTAAGGGGCTTCTAAGCCACGTTTCAGGCAAAAGGTTTCACCCACCAATCTCCGGCCCCACATGCACTCTCCCCTCTGATGTTCTGAACGCATTCAGTCGCCGTTAAAAGTAGAGAATGATTGAGGGAAACCCCTGTCCCAGACTGCCTTCTCTCCTACCCCTCAGCCCCGCCTCCGCTGCGCGCAGCCCCCCCATCGTGGGGGGAAATCAGCCCGGAACTTTGCGTCATCTCTTCACCCTGCGCTTTCAGCTACCCGGCCCTGGCGGGCCAACCCGGGCTGTGGGACGCCTGAGGATGGCCTGAAGCCCGGGGCCGCTCATTTGTCTGTCACAGTCACGGCGACGCATCGGACCCTGCTGCGAGCAGCCAGGCCAGCGGATTTTGCCCGCTGACCCGCAACCGGGCCCGTCCTGCAGCCATTCCTGCGTCTCCCTCAGCCCGGCTCCTGCCGCGGACGCCCCTCCACGAAGCTGCCATGCAGCCCATACGGAATCGCCAGCGGCAGCTCCAGCACCGCCTGTTGCTGCAGCGTGTCGGCCGAGAGGATCACCAGATCCGTGCCCTGGCGTTCCCCGTTCCACACCGGCACCAGCACCCAGCCGTCGTCCTCGGCGTGGCCCTCCCCAGGCCGGGGCACCATCACCGGCTCGCTGACGAAGCCCCGGGGCGCCGCGCTCCACAGCGTTTTCTCCCCCGTCTGCAGATCCAGCTTCTTCACCACCTGCAGCGGGTCATTGCCCGTGGGCCTCTCCGCCGCCGCCATCCAGCCATACCGCGCCGGCAGCCCCACCCGCTGCGGGTTCACCATGGCGAACTCACAGCAGCGCTCGCTCAACCTCTCGGTCTGCACCTCGCCGCTGGCCAGGTTCAGGCGGCAACGCTCCAGCAGCCCCTCCGGCACCAGGTCAAAGTCGATCGTGCGGTAGTCCACGTCCGGGCCGATGCCCGGGAAATCGGCGTAGTAGATGCTCTCCAGCACCAGCTCCTCCCCCTCCTCCCAGGCATTGAGGTGGTGGAACACGAATCCCTCCGGTGCCGGCAGGATCCGCGGCGGCTGGCCCTTGAACGCTCCGCTCTCCCTCGGCACCAGCCAGAACTGGGCCTGTCCCCCCGGCTTGCTCTCCAGGCACTGGGCCGCCCCCTTCAGTCCCAGCACGAACGGCAGCGGGTTGAACGCCACCGCGTTCTGCAGAAACACCGCCCAGTTCGGCGTGATCGCGAAGTCATGCAGGAAGGCGAAACCCTTGAAGCTGTCCTTGCGCTCATGCAGCAGCTCTCCCGCCTTCACCCCATCTCCGTCCTCCGTGGCGAACTCCAGCAGCCGGATCGTGCTGATCGGGCCTGACTTGACGCTGAAGTTCACCAGCCTCGGGGTTCCGTGGTGGCCGGGATCCAGGCGTGGGTGCGCACTGAAGGCCTCCCCCGGCTTGAGCACCCCGTCCAGGCGGCTCAATCCGCGGGTCTCCAGCGTCTCGGGGTCGAGCGCATGGGGTTCGGCCGCCTCCCACAGGGCCAGCAGGTCGTCTCCCAGGGGCACCACATGGGTGTTGGCGATGTTCTTCAGGCGCAGATCGAAGGCATTGGCCAGCGGTCCTCCCGGCTTCTGGGTGCCGAACACCCCCCGGTACAGCAGCTTGTCGGCCTTCTCCTCCGCCAGCCATCCCTCCGTGCGCACGTAGCGGTTGCGCAGAGTGGCCTTGCCCCCCTCGAAACGGATGGCAGCGATCATCCCGTCCCCGTCAAACGGGTGGTGCAGCCAGACCCCACCCCTTTCCAGCCGGCCCGGACCGTTGCGATACAGCGTCCCCTGCAGCTGGGGCGGGATCTCTCCCCGCACGCTCAGCGGCACGTCATCGAGCTCCAGGGTGACGTTGCGGAAGGCGCTGGCCCAGTCGGAGCGCTCAAAGCGCTGGGCTCCAGCGGCAGGGGTGCCGGCCTCAGAGCCTGGAGTGGAGACGGTGGTCGGAACGGGAGCAGCCGTCATGGGGTCACGTCAGGGGGGCGGAGCCAAAGCGGGCTCCGAATTCTCCCATCATGACGTAACAGAGTATGAAGAGGGGTGAGGGGTGCGGTGGCCGCGCCGCTCAGGGCCGATCAGAGACCCCTCCTACCGGCACAATTCAGTCGGCGCAGGGGCGCTCAGCCGGGGCGCAGGGTGGGGGAGCTGGAGCGCAGGGCTGCACGGCGGACGACGCAGGCTGCGCCTGGACCGTGAGGCAGGGCTGCTCAGCAGCCCGAGCCGGAGCCGCCAGGGCCAGCACAGCCGCTGCCAGGGCTGCGGGAACAACGACGCGATGCATGGGACCAACGTCTGGGACTGCGTTCAACCTAGCTGTGGCAGGGCCTGGATGGCCGGGCTGAGAGCCCTGGGGCCGCATCAGCGCAGGAGGCTTTCAGGTGGGCTGCAGGGCCGGGGCAGCCGCATCGGCCATGTCCGCAGGGCCCGGCCGGACACGCAGGGAGCCATGGGCGGCGGAGGTCATGGCGCTCCAGGCAATCGGAGATCCTCCAGCAACACGGCCAGGGCCACGTTCAGCTGGAGCCGGTTGACGGGGGTGTCTGCGAGGAGGAATCGGCACTGAGCCACAAGGCATCGAGCCTGGATTCGAGCTCGGCGAGACGTTTGTTCTCTTGCCTCAGCAGCTCGGTTTCGTTCTTCAGCTGTGCGGTTTCGTTCTTCAGCTGCTCGGTTTCGTTCCTGATCCGCTCGCTGTCGCTCTTGATCTGCTCGGATTCGCTCTTGATCTGCTCGCTGTCTCTCCTGATCTGCGCGATCTCGCTCCTGATCCTCTC
>JAYKJA010000073.1:0-4895 GCA_035285905.1 Synechococcaceae cyanobacterium | reverse complement strand
GACCCTGGCCCAGGGCCTGATTGCCTCCGCCGGCGGCGGACGGGTCATCAATGGCCAGGCCAGCTGGTACGGCCCCGGTTTTTATGGCAACCGCACCGCCAATGGTGAGGTCTTCCGCCCCGGCACCCTCACCGCGGCCCATCGCAGCCTCCCCTTCGGTACCCGGGTGAAGGTGACCAACCTCAACAACGGTCGCTCCACCGTGGTTCGCATCAACGATCGCGGGCCCTTCCATGGTGGTCGTGTGCTCGATCTGGCCCATGGGGCCGCCTCCCAGCTGGGAGTGATCGCCAGCGGCGTCGCCGAGGTCAAGATCGAAGTCCTCGACTGATCCCAGTCGATTCCGCATCCTGCGTTCCATTCCCCGGGGGCCCATCCGCCAATCTGGCGGGGAGCCCCCGTTTTCATGCCGTGGACCTGCTGCGCACCCCTCGGGATCTCGTCGCCTGGCGCCGCAGGGCCCCTGTGGTTCCCCTCCATTTCGTGCCCACCATGGGGGCGCTGCATGAGGGCCATCGCGAGCTGCTGCGGCGGGCCGGCCAGCCTCTGGCAGGGACCGCTCGCCCCCGGGTGCTGCTGAGCGTGTTCGTCAACCCGCTGCAGTTCGCTCCCGGAGAGGACTTCGCCCGCTATCCCCGCGATCCGGAGCGGGATGCCTCCCTGGCTGCCGAGGCGGGGGTCGACGCCCTGTTCCTGCCGGAGATCGACACGGTGTTTCCGGGGGGAGCCGGGGCGATCACGCGGGTCTTGCCCCCCGCCGAACTGCTGGGCAGCCTCTGCGCCCGCTCCCGACCGGGCCATTTCGACGGCGTGGCCACCGTCGTCTGTCGGTTGCTGGCCCTGGTGCGGCCGACCAGTCTCTGGCTGGGCGAAAAGGACTGGCAACAGCTGCAGATCCTGCGCCGGGTCGTCGCCGATCTGGGCTTGCCGGTGCGGATCCGGGGCTGCGCCACGGTGCGGCGCCCTGACGGTCTGGCCTGCAGCTCCCGCAACCGCTACCTCTCCGCCGAGCAGCTGCGGCAGGCCCGCGCCCTGCCCCAGGCCCTGGAGCAGGCGCAGCGCCGCCATCGCGACGGGGTGCGGGATCCACAGGCCCTGATCGCCGCAACCCGCCAGGCCCTGGAGCAGGCCGGTCTGCGGGTCGACTATGTGGAGGCGGTCGGGGCTCGTAATCTGGCGCCGCTTCCCTGCGCGGAGGCGGGGTCAGCACCAGCGGCCCTCGCCCTGCTGGCGGCGGCGGTGCACTGCGGCCCCAGCCGCCTGATCGATCATGTGTTTCTGATGACCCGTTCCCCGATCGTCGCCATCGATGGGCCTGCCGGCGCCGGCAAGAGCACCGTCACCCGGGAACTGGCCCGTCGCCTGGGGCTGGTCTTCCTCGACACCGGCGCCATGTATCGGGCCGTCACCTGGTGGGTGCAGCGCCAGGGGGCCGATCCCGCTGATGCCGAGGCGGTGGCGGCCCAGCTGGAGGGGCTCGACCTGCAGCTCTCCCTGGATAGTGAGGGGGAACAGGCCGTGGCGATCAACGGCCATGAGGTCAGCGCCGCCATCCGCAGCCCGGAGGTCACGGCTGCGGTGTCCCAGGTGGCGGCGCACCGCTGCGTGCGCGAGGCGCTGACGCGTCAGCAGCAGGCCATGGGCCAGCGGGGAGGGCTGGTGGCCGAGGGCCGGGACATCGGCACCGCCGTGTTCCCCGACGCGGACTGCAAGGTGTTCCTCACCGCCAGCGTGGCCGAGCGGGCCCGGCGACGGGCCGAGGATCTGCGCCAGCGGGGGTTTGCCGTGCCCGAGCTGGCGGAACTGGAGGCCAGCATCGCCGACCGCGATCAGCAGGATGCCAGCCGTGAGGTGGCCCCGCTGCGCTGCGCCGAGGACGCCAGCGAGCTGGTCACCGATGGGATGGCGGTGGAGGAGGTGATCTCGGCGCTGCTTGCGCTGGTGCGGGAGCGGGTCCCGGAGGAGGCCTGGCCCGGCCCGGCCTGAACAGGGAGCGGCCAAGTGCCGTCAGGCCGGGCCGCCGCAAGGCCCGGGGAGGGCTCAGCGGTCGGGGCGCAGCGCTTCGAGCAGGCCGCCGCAGGCATCGTCCAGCAGATCGAGCACATGCTCGAAGCCCGCTTCTCCCCCGTAGTAGGGATCAGGAACCTCGCTGTCGTTGAACCGGCGGCAGAAGCGGGTGAGCGGGGTGACCTGGGCCGTGCTGGGATGGCGCCGCTGCAGCTGCCGCACGGCCGCCAGGTTCTCGGCGTCCATGGTCAGGATCAGGTCGAAGCTCTGCAGATCGGCCGGTTCGATCCGTCGGGCCCGGCTGGGCAGGTGAATGCCGCGGCGATAGGCGGCCGCCTGCATGCGGGAATCGGCGGGCTGGCCGGTGTGCCAGCTGCCGGTGCCGGCTGAATCCACCACGAAGCACGACTCCAGCCCTTCGCCGGCCAGCAGGTGCAGGAACACCCCCTCCGCGGCAGGGGAGCGGCAGATGTTCCCCATGCAGAGAAACAGCAGCCGACTGGGGCGCTCCGCAGCGGCCCGGGGCGGCAGGGGCGCGGAGGTGTCGTGGGCGGCCATGGGCAGCGACGCGTCGCCGCTCATGCTGTCGCGCCGGCGGGGGCGGCCGCAAGGCGCGTCAGGGCCAGGCCGGCCCGCTGACGAACCACCAGGGTCTCCTCCCGGCTGGTGTCGTGCAGCTGCTGCAGCACCAGCTGCCCCCGCGAGCGACCGCCGTCGGACTGGGCGAGGGGCAGGCAGAGCCGCTCCAGGGCCACGGCCACGGCATAGCGCACGACCCACTCGCCGTCGGCGCTGGCCTGCTCCAGGGCCAGCAGACAGCGCTCGCGCAGGCTTTCCTCCTGGGAGGGAGGCAGGGAGCTGAGCTGCAGCTGGCCCAGGCCACGGGCGGCGGCCCGGCGCACGCTGGGGCCGATGTCGCGGGCGAGGGCCTGCTCCAGCAGGTCCAGGCCCCGCACATCGCCGATGCCGGCCAGGGCGCGCACGGCCCAGGCCCGGGCGCCGTAATTGTGGTCGTCGAGCCCCTCCAGCAGCGGGGAGACGGCTGCGGGCCCGGCGGCGATGAGGCCGTCCACGGCCGCCACGGCGGCGCCGGGATTGTTGAAGCCGAGCACCTGCACCAGGCAGCGGATGGCGGCGGGTTCACTGGCTGGATGCATCGAGGCCGCCAGCTGCCGGGAGGCCTCCAGCAGATCCTGGGCGGTGGCGGCCGCTTCGACGGCGGCGATCAGGGCTGCACTGGCCATGTCAGAGGAGGTCATCCATCACGACCAGCACGGCCTCCAGCCCGGGGTCTCCCTCACCCTGTTCCGCCAGGCCGCGCAGGGCGATGAGCTTGAGGCTGTTCTCCGCCAGGGTGGAGCGGATGGCGTCGAGCGAAGGCCGCCAGCCCACGGCGCCGAGGTCCATCAGGGCGGCGCGGCGCACCTGCAGCTGGGGGTGGACCAGCAGTTCGAGCAGCTGCTCGCCCCAGCAGCGTTCACCGCTGAGTTGCAGCAGGGCCCGTGCGGCGGCGCTGCGGATCAGGGGGCGGTCGTGGTCGCAGAAGGGGCGGATCACCGCCAGCACCTCGGGCTCGCGGACGCCGATGTCCCCGAGGGCTTCGATCAGGGCCTCGCAGGGTTCCTGCAGGCGGGGACTGTTGGCCTGGGGGGCGCCGGCGCCCCCGGGGCCGCTGGCCAGGCGCGCGCAGAGTGGGGGAACGGCGGCTGCGGCCCCCAGTTCGCCGAGGGCGCGGGCGGCGGCTTCGCGCAGGCCGTCGTCCTCGTCCTCGAGGGCGGCGAGCAGATCGGGGATGGCCTGGGAGGCCTCCAGCTTGCCGAGGGCCCGGGCGGCATTGCGGGCGACGGCGTTGTGCTCGACCCCGGCGGCGGGATCGCGCGGCTGGCGCTGGCGCAGGGCGGCCTGCAGCAGCGGCACGGCCTCGGGATGACGGCTGCGCATGCGCCCCAGCCACCAGGCGGCGTAGTACTGCAGGGACTGGTCGTCGGTCTGGCGCAGGCGCCGCAGGGCTTCGGATTCGCTGATCGGCTCTCCGGCCCCCGGCGGGACGGAGTCAAGGCCACCGCCGGGAGCGGCGGCTGCCGGGCTGGTCAGGGACGGCACGGTGGGGAGACCTCAAGTCTGGGGACGGCCTGCGTCGATGCTGCCATCGCGCTGCCGCCGGCGTGCCGGCCTGGGGCCGGGGTGACAGAAAAGGACATCCCAGACGCGCGCAAGCCAGCGCAATCGGCCTTGCCAGGAGGATGAGGCGGGCAGATGGGAAGCAAGCCCGCGCACTCGCCTCAGCCAACCGGGCCTGTCGGATCGTGGATGTTCCATGAGGTCCGATCGCGATGCGTGGCAGGACGCTCCTGCAAGGCGCGCTGGCGTCCTCCCGGCTGCGCCCGGGCATGAGTGGCGGCCCTGCCTGTCTCCCGCGCTGGAGCGGCGCTGACCCTGGGTCTCGCTGAACATCGGCTGCGGCTGTGCCTCGCTCCGGGGCGTCGTGCCTGGTCTCGAAGCCCAGCAACCCAGCAGCCCACCAGCGTGGTGGCATGGGCGAGGTGGAACCTCCGCCAGGGCCCTGAGCTGAGCGAGAGAGTTCGCACGGGGCTGGCTCGCATCAATGCGGGTTGATGGTGCGCCTGTGCTTCGTTCGGCCCCTGTCGATCGCTTGCGAGATGGGCCGCTTGCCGCCGTCTGCCTCTGCCTCCGTCACATGCACATGCACATTCCTTGCGCCCTGCTGTGTGGATCCCTGGGATGGGGCCGGCGCGGGGGCGTGTCGGCGCGGGAGGGGATCTGAGGGCGTGGGGTCAGGGCTGCCAGGGTCAAAAAAAAGGGGCCCCGCAGGGCCCCGAAGGAGAAAGCGAAAACGCTGGATCAGACGAGAGCGTTGATGGCGTAGT
>JAYKJA010000072.1:0-6453 GCA_035285905.1 Synechococcaceae cyanobacterium | reverse complement strand
TGGTGGTGATAGGCGTGGCCTTGTGAGAGCCTGGGCTGAGGAATGCGGCACAGGGTGGCGCGCAGTGGCGATGTGAAGACATTTCCGGCTTTGGCCACAAGGTCAGCAGAACAGCTCAAAGCCTTTCAGGAAGCCGACGGGATCGAGCCAGCTCCCCAGGAGCGACTCCAGGGCAACAGGCGATGAGGAGGCTGTGATGGCCATTGCCAAAGCGGCGCGTTTGTGATTCCTGCTGAAGCGCTGATCCATGCTCAGGACTTGGAGCTTACAGAGGAAGGCCTGGAAACCGCAGCCGGTGGGAGTGCGCTTCTCAGACCCCACCACAGATCAGGGCGAATGCCGGCGTTCCATAGCCGCTGCGGTGACAGGGGCTTCCGCTGGCCTGAACCGATCCCCAGGCACCATGAACAATCACGCGGCCTGACGCCATCTCACCTGCATGGCCACTCAAAGCCATCCTGAAGCCCTCAGCCCACCTCAGCCGGAGCCACCCTCAGCCAGGCATGCCTCTGACATTCCACGCCCCACGACCATGCCCATCCTCTCCATTCCGCCACCAGCCTCCTGACTCTCTGCCACCAACATCGAGGCCATGGGCTCGCCTCAACCGCACCGCAGCCAGGGGCCAGCCAGCAGTGCCCTGACGGAGGAAGCACCTCAAGACAATGCCCAGCATCCCTCGCATTCGCATCGTCATCAGCATGATCAACGAGCTCACTTCTCAATCGATCGACAACGCACTCGGCACCCCAGGATCGACGAAGGATTCCCCCCTGTCCCAAGAGCTTGCTGAAAAACCTATGTGCGTTTCGGCTGTCGGCATGAACCTTGGAATTCCCCGCAGTTCTGACCGTTGAGCCCGAAGGGTGCCCACCGCTCGTGTCTCGATGAAATCCCTCCTTTCGGCGACTTGTTCAGACATTTACCAGGGGCAGTGGTGTTGTTCAGCGAACTCCTGACGGCGATGGTCCGGGAAGAACCTGCTGGACCCGAAAAAGCGATCGCTGGCAAGAGACGGCCCATGCGGACACCTGGCATGCCACTGGCCTCACCAGCGGGGAGCCGATGCGCTCAAAGGCCGCCCTGCCCGCGGAGCGGATGAAGGTCGACATCCCGGCTGGCCAGACTCCAGGCGCAGGCTGAGCTCCCAGCGACGTTGCGACCGCCGCGGCTTGCCGTGTCTGGCTGGTGAGCGCCGGTTGGACAGGCTTCGACGCGGACAGTCCGGATGGGCTCAGGCACAGCGGATCCACGCCGACAGCCTTGGGTCTTGACGATCCAGCCGTCCCGGGGAAAGCCCATGAGAAACGGCGAGCCGGCAGCCGGCATGAACAGGAGGACCCAGTGCCCCGCGAATTCCCTCTGACCGTGAACGGCCTCGGCTGAATGACCCGGCAGACCCGGATCGGGCCTGACGGCCCCTGCCGTTGGATGCTGATCACCGCACGGCGGGTCCGCGTGACGGGGCCCTGGTGCAGCCCCCTGGCCATCGCATCCCATCTGCAGAGCAGGGGCGATGCCGCCAGACTGCCGCCAAGCTCTGCCGCCTCCCTCCATGGGTTCCAGCTTCAACCTCGGCACCGTGCTGCTGCTCGGCAGCGGCCTGTTCGTCCTGGCCAGCCTCTACTTCGGCACCCGCGGCGGCTACTACGACAGCGACGATTACGACGGCAACGGCACGGCCCACTGAGCCCGGCCCGCCGGCCGACCCCTGAGCCTCGCCGCCCCCGTTCTGTCACCCCCTTCACCCGGCCCCTTCGCTGCGCCTCCGCCCCGATGACCGCCTCCCCCGCCGATGCCCTCAGCGCCTCCCCCCCCGGGCTCCCCGGAGCGGTGGCCTCCAGCGAGGCGATCCGGCTGCAGCTGCGCAGCTGGCCGGAGGTGGAGACCTACCTGCAGGGGTGCCGCGGCGTGATCGTGCCCCTGGGCTCCACCGAACAACACGGACCCACCGGCGCCATCGGCACCGATGCCCTCACCGCCGAAGCCGTCGCCCTGGAGGTGGGGCGCCGCAGCGGGGTGCTGGTCACCCCCACCCAGGCCTTCGGCATGGCGGAGCACCACCTCGGCTTCGCCGGCACCATCAGCCTGCAGCCCAGCACGTTGATGGCCCTGCTGCACGACGTCGTGCTGTCCCTGGCCCGCCACGGCTTCGAACGCCTCTTCGTGATCAACGGCCATGGCGGCAACATCGCCACCTGCCGCGCCGCCTTCGCCCAGGCCCACGCCACCGCCTGCGCCCGCGGCCTGCCCGGTGCCGAGCGGCTGCGCTGCCGCCTGGCCAACTGGTTCATGGGCGGCCCGGTGATGCGTGAAGCGCGCGAGCTCTATGGCGATCGCGAAGGACACCACGCCACCCCCAGCGAGATCGCCCTCACCCTGCATCTCGAGCCCAGCCTGATCGCCAAGCAGCGCCCCCTGCCGGAGCCGGCTCCCGCCGGCCCCATCCACGGCCCGGACGACTTCCGCCGCCGCCATCCCGATGGGCGCATGGGCTCCGATCCGTTCCTGGCCCAGCCTGAGCATGGCCAGCGCTTCCTGGATCTGGCGGCGACCTCTCTCTGCGAGGAGCTGGCGGCGTTTCTGCAGGAGCCCTGAGGCCTGCGTCGGCAGCTGTGGACCCGGTTGCCCGCTGTTAAGTTTCCAGCTCCTTCGCAGCCCCTGGCATGAGCCGGATCAGCGCCGACGATGTGCGCAAGGTCGCCCAGCTGGCCCGCCTGGATCTGCCGGAGGAGGCCATCGCCACCTATACGGGCCAGCTGGAGCGCATCCTCGACTACGTGGCCCAGCTTCAGGCGGTGGAGACCGAGGGGGTCACCCCCACCACCCGCGCCGTTGAGGTGGTCAACGTCACCCGGGAGGACCGCGTGGATCCGACGCCTGTGCGGGAGGAGCTGCTCAACCTCGCCCCTCAGCGGGAAGCCGATTTCTTCCGCGTGCCCCGCATCCTCGCTGAGTGAGCCGGGGTCGGCGGCTCAGGGACGAAGCTGCAGAAGCTGTTGGGGGCCCTGTCCTGGCGCCCGGGACTGATCACGGGGGTTGTCCGCCCGTCGGGTTGAAGTGCGTGCGGCTTGGGCAGAAGGGATTCTGCAAAGGCGGATCGCGTTGGCAACCCTGAGCTGAAATTCTCAGCCGCCCAGCTCAGAGTCACCCGACCATCAACACAATGCTGGCTTCATCTGAACGGAGGAAGTCAACGCACTGGGGACACAGCGGTGCGATGCAGCAGTTCAAGCACCCTGCGCCGTGCGTGGCGGGTCGGCATCAGGGCTGCCAGCGGACGCAGGCGGCTGCGACGCTTCTTGTGGCTGCGCACACCCAGGAAGATGTCGTAAATGAAATTGAGCGCATCGGAGCGGGTCTCAAACATGCCGAGCCGCTGGGGAGATCCCTTGGCATCAAGGATATGGCGGGTGGCGTGATAAGCCGGGCGGTACTCAAACCAGGGGATGGAAGGCCAGAGATGGTGAACGAGATGATAGTTCTGCCCCATGATCAACCAGTTCATCAGTCTGCCGGGATAGACCCTGGCGTTATGCCAACGGTTGCGGGACTGAAAGGGGCGGTGGGGCAGGTAATCGAAGAACAGTCCCAGCGTCACCCCCACCATCAGCGCCGGCGCGAACCAGCAGTTGAACACAAAGGGTAGAAAATCGAAGCGGACGGCCGCCAGCACGATGCTGAAGAACACGGCCCGGGCGATTCCCCACTCGAGCAGCTCCCAGCGCCTCCACAGGCGCCGCCGGAAGAAGAAGACTTCGTGATAGAAAAAACGCGGTGCGATCAGCCACAACGGACCGAAGGTGCTGACGATGTGATCGGGATCGTGCTTCGGGTCATTGACGTGGGCGTGGTGCTGCAGATGCACCCGGGTGAACACCGGAAAACTGAACCCGAGCAGCAGGGCGGCCCCATGTCCCATCACCGCATTCCAGAAGCGATTGGGATGGGCGGCGTTGTGACAGGCGTCGTGGATGACGGTGCCCTCCAGGTGCAGCGCCAGGAATCCCAGCACCAACAGCCAGGGGAGCGGCCAGTGGCCCTGAAACCATCCCCAGATGGACACCGCCGCCAGGACGTAGCCCCCGAGGAACAGACCGACCGTGGGGTTCCAGGCAGCCGGGGCGTCGAGGAATTCCTTGGGCACGCTGCGCGGCAGGGTGGCCCTCAGGGAGGTGGCCGCCACGGCCTGAACGTCACCTCCTGGAGCCAACGCTTGTCTCATCGCAGATCAGCGGGCGATCACCTGGGTCGCACACATTACGAAACCAATCAGCTGGGTGCTTGGCGCCCTTGACAGCCGACGACGCCCCTGATCGTCGGAGCCGGCTGCCAAGCCACCTCTGGATGCCCACCGGGGGGCTCGAACCCCCACAGCCAAAGCCACTGGAACCTAAATCCAGCGCGTCTACCAATTCCGCCAGGTGGGCGCGGCCGGATCGTAGGGGGAACAGTCCGTCCCTGCCTTGCCGCCGCACCCGGATCCGCAGCCGCGGATCTGCAGGGGAGAACGACATCAGAATGAACATCCCTGACGCAGCTGCCCATGCTCGCCACCCTGGGCGGTTCCCTCGCCCTGCTGCTGGGAATCGCCGTGCTGCTGCTGCCGCTGCTGGCGCCGGAGCTGAGCCGCCCCCGCGACGCCGTCTGGGGGGCCCTGGTGCTGCTGCTCGGGCTGGTGCTGGTCACCAGTGCTGAGCGGCTCACCGGCTCCCCGATGCTGGCGGTGCTCTGCGGAGGGCTGCTGATCGGTCGCCTGGGCAGCGAAGTCGGCCGCGGCCGCTGGAATCAGCTCACGGATGAGGAACGCGGCGCCCTGGCCACCCCGCAGCGCTGGGCCGCGGGCCTGGCCCAGCTGGGAGCCTCCCTGGCCGTCCTGCTGAGCGCCGCCCGGGAGGTCTCGACGGCGCTGCTGGGCCGGCTCGGCCAACGCCGCAGCGGCGGGGTCGGCAAACGCTGGGTCCGCCCGGAGGGCTCTCCCCAGCCCGAGCCCCCCAGCTCAGGCGCCGGAGGGTCTCCCGCGGAGCCAGCCGTGCCGCCGCTGACCACGCCCGGGCCCACCCGGCCTGATCCTGAGGGCAGCAGCGACGCCGCTGCCGAACGGACCGCGGCCGCAACGCCCGCGCAGAGCCCTCTCCAGGGGAACCCTGAACTGCCGGACTCCCCAGCGGAAGCGGTGGCCGCGGCCCCCCTCCAGGCCGCGGCCATCACGGCTGCCCAGGAGCCTTCTGCGCATCCCGAGGTCCCTGAGGCTCAGGCGCCAGCGGAACGGCCTTCGGCAGCGGAGCCCCCCCCGGCCACGGCCATCCCGGCCGCCCCCGGGCCCTCGGCAGACCCGCAGGGCCACGAGGAGCCGGAGCCGGTCGCACACCCGGCCGCGGCGGAACGGCCCGAGGCCGCGGCGGTCCTGGCGGACCAGGCCGCCTCCCCTCACCCGGAGGACATCGAAGGGCCGCAGTCGCTCGAACAGCCTGCGGCGGCTGAATCCCCCCAGCCCCTGCAGCAAGCGGAGGAGCCGGTCCAGCCGGAGGTCTCCGGGATGGGCCCGACCCAGCAGGACGACCGGACCGCGCTGGCCGCTCCGGAGCCGCCGGCTGTGCTCCCCGGTCCCGCTGCCGCGGAGGGGGGCCTGCCCTGGAGTGAGGCCGACGCCGACAACCCGGGCAGCATCGAGGAGGTCGACGCCGAGGTGCTCGATCCACCTCCACCGCAGCGGGTCGTGCCCGATTTCGGCGCCATCGACGCCCTGCTGGAAGCCAGCGGCGCCCTGCCCCCCGAGGTCCAGGTGGATGCGGAGCCCGCGGAAGCCGACGCCGGGTCGCCCATCCCCGCCGTCACCACCCCACCCTCGCCGCTGCAGCCCGACTGATCCGCGCGTGACCGCCGCCCCTCGTCCCGCTCGCCCTGGCAGGGTCCGAAGGGCGAGGAAGGATAATCCCGGCTTGCCGCCACGGGCGCTGTGCCCCCCCGCCCCGCCTCCCCGCCGGAGTCGTCCTACAAGGACACCCTCAACCTGCTGCAGACCGCCTTCGGGATGCGGGCCAACGCCCGGCAGCGGGAGCCCCAGCTGCAGGACTTCTGGAGGGAGCAGCGGATCTACGAGCGGCTCAGCGCCGAGCGCGAAGCCCCCGTCTTCACCCTGCACGACGGCCCCCCCTACGCCAACGGGGCCCTGCACGTGGGACACGCTCTCAACAAGATCCTCAAAGACATCATCAATAAGACCGCCCTGCTGCAGGGCAAGAAGGCTCGCTTCATTCCCGGTTGGGACTGCCATGGCCTGCCGATCGAGCTGAAGGTGCTCCAGGGCCTCAAGAGCAGTGAGCGCGCTGAGCTCACGCCGGTGAGCCTGCGCCAGAAGGCCCATGCCTATGCGCTCGAACAGGTGGAGGGCCAGAAAGCCGGCTTCCGGCGCTGGGGCATCTGGGCCGATTGGGATCAGCCCTACCTCAC
>JAYKJA010000071.1:0-2841 GCA_035285905.1 Synechococcaceae cyanobacterium | reverse complement strand
CCACAGCTGGACGGACTACCGCGACTGGCTGCAGCGGCTGGAGGAGGCCGGCGAGCGGGTGGGGCTGCGCAGCTGGAAGGACCTCGGTGACGGCCGCCAGGAGGGAACCGGCGGCGGCAACCACCTGCTCTGGGGCGGCCCCGACCTGGATCACCATCCCTTCTTCTCCCGGCCGGCCTGGCTGACCGGGATCCTGCGCTACTGGCAGCGCCATCCGGCGCTGGCCTACCTTTTCTGCGGTCCCGGGGTGGGGCCGGCCTCCCAGTCGCCGCGGCCGGATGAGGCGATCGGCGAATGCTTCGACCTGGAGCTGGCCTACAGGGCCATCGAGCAGGCGGACGGACGCCCCTCCGACGAACCGTTCGGCGACTGCCGGGGCCTGATCGGCGAGACGCTGCGCCACCTTCATGCCGACCGCAGCGGCAACAACCACCGCAGCGAGATCAGCTTCGACAAGTTCTGGAACCCCGGCGCCCCGGCCGGATGCCTGGGCCTGGTGGAGTTCCGGGCGCTGGAGAGCCTGCCCCGCATGGAGTGGAGCAGCACCATCGCCCTGCTGTGGAGCGCTCTGGCGGCGCACCTGCTCGAGCCCCGCCACCGGCCCGAACGGCTGCACGACTGGGGTCCGGCCCTGCACGACCGCAAGCTGCTGCCCAGCCAGCTGTGGGCCGACCTGGAGGCGATTCTGGCCGACCTGGCGGCCGATGGTCTGGCCCTGGATCCGGCGCCGTTCCGGGCCATCTGGGAGTGGCGTTTCCCGCCCCTGCTGCACTGGCACGGGGAGGCCGGCCCCACCGGTACGGCACCGGCCCTGGAGCTGCGGCCCGCCCCGGAGCCCTGGCCCCTGATCTGCGACACGCCGGTGCAGGGAGGGTTCACCAGCCGGTTCATCGACGGTTCCCTGCGCCGCTTCGAGGTGATGGCCAACGAAGCCTTCCGCCGTGGCTGTGGGCTTTTCCTCAACGGCCGGCCCCTGCCGCTGGAGACCGGCGCCGACGGCGGCGCACCCCCGACGGCGGTCCGCTTCCGCTTCCAGCGGCTCTACCCATGCCTGCATCCGGCGATCGAACCCCACCTGCCGCTGGAGCTCTTGCTGCGCACCCCCGACGGCGTGTGGGGCTTCCGCCTGCACCCGGACGGCCATCGCTTCGAGGTCGTCGACGGGCCCCTGGCGGTGCCGCTGCCCGGTGCCCTCCCCTGGCGGGGACGCCAGCGCCCGATGGATCTCACCATCGACCTGAGGATCGATTGAGCCACTGACGCCAGGGGATGACGACGGAGTGACCAAGCAGCGGAAATCAGTAGCCACGAGGGATCAGGGGGCGTTGAATTCTGTTTCTTCCCTCGCTTTTAAGGCCCTGGGCTTCCCAGGCCTCCAGCCAAATCTTCAGGTTCCCTCTTCCCGCCGCGCTTCTGCCAGGCTGGGGTTTTCTTCCTCATCCTGGTCAGCAATGAAAACGCTGCCCAAGATCCATCGTGAATGGAACCTTCAGTGCAACCCTCCTGGTTCAGCACCCCGGCGGACCGGGGGTTGATTCCTTGCGTCGACAGCGTCGGCGATGCACTGCGTTTCGCTGCCCAGGTCGGCAGCGATGATCTTGTGGTCCTTGATCTGGCCAGTGGTCCTTTCATCGACTGCAACCGATCGGCCCATGAGCGGCTCGGCTACGCCCGCGAGCACTTCCGTACCCTCAATCCGTGAGCGATCAGGTGCTCGACCTCTGCCGCCGGCTGGTGGCCTTGGTGAGCCACTGCGACCGCACCGAACTGGACACCGCCCTGCGGGAAAGCAGCTGGCTGGGGTCCCTTCTCCAGGAGGCCGAGCGGCTCACCCATGTGGGCAGGGAGCTTACGGCCCCCTCCTATGCCCACTTTCTCCAGACGGTGCATCCCCAGGACCGCGCCCTGGTCGATGCCACCTTCCAGGCGTCGTTCCGCACGGGCCGGCCTTACCGGATCGAACATCGCCTGCTCCTCGTCGATGGCCTGCTGAAGGTGGTGCTGGAGCAGGGGCGCACCACCCTGGGTGATGGCGGTGCGCCGCTCATCACCGTCGGCACCGTCCTGGACATCAGCGAGCAGGACGAGATCCAGCAGCGGCTGGAGCGCATCGCCTTCGTCGATCCCCTCACCCGGCTGCCCAACAAGACCGCCGCCGTCCGTCAGCTGGCCCGCCTGCTGCGGTCGGCCGGCTCCGAGCGCGGCATCGCCCTGATCAACCTCGACCTCGACACGTTCCAAGCGATCATCAACGGCCTGGGACGGGCGATCAACATCTCGCCGCTCCAGTTGGGGGCCGAGCGCCTACGACCTGGCGCCGGAGAACCTCGAGCTGGAGATCACCGAAACGGCGTTGCTGAACGATCCCGAACGGGCAGGAGAGCAGTTGCGGCAGCTCACCGAAAGCGGCCTCAGCCTGGCCATCGACGATTTCGGCACGGGTTACTCCTCCCTGCCCATCGACAAACTCAAGATCGACCGCTTCTTCGTGGAGCGTCTGGGCCATGACGACGCCGACCTGACCATCGTCAAGGCCACCATCGTCATGGCAAAGGAACTGGGGCTGATGACCCTGGCGGAGGGGGTGGAAACCGCCGAGCAGCTGGGGATGCTGCGGAGCCTGGGCTGCGATCAGTTCCAGGGTCAGCTGCTCGGCCGGCCGATGCCCGCCGAAGCGTTCGGCGCCCTGCTGGGCGGCGCGGCGCCTGAGGTCTCCTGAAGGCCTGCCGCTACCAGCTCACCCCGTGCAGCTTGGGCAGGGGGGCGGTCTTGGATGTGACGGCGAACAGCCGGGGGATGCGGTGGCTGTTGTAGACCCGGAACTCGCGCACCACGCTGGCG
>JAYKJA010000070.1:0-4818 GCA_035285905.1 Synechococcaceae cyanobacterium | reverse complement strand
GACCGGCGCTGCAGCGACACCGGCAGTGAATGCCACACTGTCGTTGAAAGCTGTGGCAACGTAATCGAACACAACCGGAGTTGAGCTGCCGAAGGTTCCAAGAACCCGGACCACGAATCCATCGGTTATCTGGTCGCTCGCGCCGGAAGGATCAATTCTGGAGGTGCCGGGCACAAGCACGGCATTGCTGGCCTGCACCAGCTGAATCGGCTGAGTCAGAAAGTCGATGTCAGTGCTCGGGTCGAAGTCATTGAAGTAGAGATAGGGATCGGTGACCGTCTGGCTGAACGTGATCTGATATCCCAGGCCGATGCCGTTGCCGATGCCGGTGTTGGTCGTCGTGGGGACATTGCTGGCAATGGATCATGAGACACCCCGCTGCACGAGGACACCCCTCGCCATCGGGGCAACGGGGCTGGGGCGCCGGCCCCACTAACCCTGGCCCCTCCCCCCACAGGAAGAGCGGGAGCCTGCGGCCTGCATCCGGGACTTCAGCCGACGGCTGAATCGGAAGGCGGCGGCAGCCCCCAGCAGTGGCAGGGGGCCGGGCGCACCCGCCGGCGGCGGCGCGGCGCTCATCAGCTGGAACTGATCAAACACGAACCCCTTGCCATCGAGACCGCGCGTGCGTTGCTGCAGGCGCAGCCCCAGGGACGTGTCGCCACCCAGGATCAAGGAATCCACGATGCTATCGACATCAAACTCAAGGAGATCGCCTACGCTCAGGGGGCCGGTGTTGAAGCTGCCGACGAGGCCGAGCGTCGGGATCTCAAAGTCGCTCAGGTTCTCCGCCTGATTGCCTCTGTAGGCATAGACGTCGATGTCAAACACGCCGCGGCCCTCATCGGCCAGGCTGTTCTCCTTGAAGACGCTGAAACGGACCCGGGAGACCCCGCTGGTGCTCAGCCCCGCAAGGTTGAATTCGGACATGCCTCGCACCTCCTCGGGTTGTTCGGAGGTGAACAAGAAGCCTCCCACCTCAGCCTTCGCCAGGGGGTTGCCCAGCGCTCCGGCGGCATTGGAGTGATAGTGATTGCCGATGAAAGGCAACGATTGGAGGTCGGCGACGGAGAACGTCAGGCCATTTGTGACCATGACAGCCTGGGCCTCCGTGCCCAGGCACACCACAGTGACAAGTGAGGCGGCCAGGCAAGACTTGTTGATGAACATAGAACTCCCATGGCATCTGGCCCCCAGCCTGCTGGTTGATCCCCGGCCCGACAGCCGGCGGTCATCGAATGTTGCATCGCTCCGGCATCGCTGGCCTCTCCCAGCCCGAATCGGTCGCATGGACGACAATCCTCCGTCCTCAACCTGCACCCCTTCAGCCCGCCGGGCTGCTCCTCACCGGGCCGTGCCCGCAATGCGGTAGGAGCGCGATTCCAGCACCTGCACATGCAGGCTGCGGCCCGGCAGCAGCTCCTGCGCCTGGGCCTCGATGCGCTGGATCGGCGGCAGTTCTCCGTTGCCGGCCAGCAGCACCTCCACCGCCCCATCGACGGTTTCGGCCTTGACCGAGAGCAGGCGGTAATCGGTGCCCCGCAGCCAGTCCCTGGCCAGGGTCGCGGTGCGGCTGGCGAGGCTGCCGCGGATGATCAGCCGGTAACTGCTCAGGGTCAGGGGAATGCTGAGCAGCAGCAAAGCGACGACGGCCAGGGACAGGGCCCGGCGACGGGCGCGCGGATCAAAGGGCGCCAGGGCCACCTGGCGGAATCCCATCAACATGAACACCAGCGATCCGGTCAGCAGGATCGCCACGTAGTTGGTGAGGAACAGCACCAGGCTGCCGCCGGCCAGGGCCGGTTCCCCCAGCGCCAGCAGGATGCCCACATTCGCCAGCGGCGGCACCAGCGACACGGCGATCGCCACGCCGGGCAGCGTGTCGGACACATCGCGGCGCGCCAGGGCGAACGCGCCGGCCACGCCGGTGGCCAGGGCGGCCATCAGGTCGAACAGGTGGGGCTGTGTGCGGGCCATCACCTGCTCGATCGCCTGCGGCACCAGCAGCGACGCCACCGGCAGCGTCAGCGCGAACCCCACCCCCACCGCCATGCCGATGCCGGCGAGACTCACCAGCAGGGTGCTGATGATGCGGCGGCGATCGCCGAGGCTGATGCTGAACGCCAGCCCCATGATCGGCAGCATCAGGGGCGCCACGATCATCGCTCCGATCACCACGGCCAGCGAATCCCCCAGCAGGCCGAAGGTGGCGATGCCGGAGGCCAGCAGCAACAGCAGCGAGAATTTGATGAAGCGACCCCCGGGTTGACCGGGCGCAAAGATCAGGGCCTCGGTGACGCGATCCACCTCCTCCAGGGTGATCGGGCCGCCATGCAGGGTTTCCGCCAGGGATACCGCCATCGCTTGTGTCCCTCGGGCTCCCGTGACCCGCAAGGTAGACAGCCCCTGCCCCGGCGGCAGATCCCGGCGAGGTGCCTCCCGGCAGCACCGGTGGCCCTCAAGGGATTCAGGGATGGGGCGGGTGAGGGAGTGAGCAACGCCTCCTGCCCGCCGCCGGCGACCACAGACCGCCAGCGGTGTTTCCGGGATTCAGGGGTTGAGGGTCTCCTCCTGCCACTCACCGGAGGCCCGCCAGCGGCGGCGGCGGTGGGGATGGCCCGTGAGCTCCAGCAGCTCCACCTGGGAGAGGGCGATGCGCAGCAGCAGGAAGTGCTCCGGCAGCGGCGTGTCCTCCGCCAGCTCCTGCGGGACGACCGCCCCCTCCGCCAGGGGAGCGCCGGGGGCAGGCCAGCCCCAGAGGGCCCGTCCGCCGGGGCTGAGGGCCAGCCAGTGCCGCTGCCGCTGCTTCCGCTCCAGCTCCGGCGGCAGGGTCTGCAGGCGGCCCCGCAGGCGGAACTGGCTGCGGGCGCGGGGCAGCAGCCAGCAGAGCTCCACCGCCGGCTGGGCCTGCAGCTCGGCCGCCTTGCTGCTGCGGCCGTCGCTGAGCAGATCCAGCGCCGTGGCGCCCGCCCAGCCCCGGAACACCAGGGTGCGCACCCGGGGGGTGCCGTCCGCGGCGACGCTGGCCAGCTGCAGCCAGCGGGCCTGGGGCGCGCGTCCCTCGCGTTCGCGGGCCCCCCGCAGCAACGGGCGCCAGGGGGGAAGTGGATCGGTGGTGTCCATCCCCCCAGCGTGACCGACCGCAGCGGCGTCGGGCTGGTGCAGGCCGCGGATCGGGGAACCCCTGGATCCCGGCAAGGGGGGGCTCCCGGAGCTCCCCCTGCACCCGCGCCTGCGGGAGCTGACGCGGGCAGGTGCCTGGTTGGCCTGGGCGTGGCCGTGGTCGGGGGTTGGATCCGCGGGGGCACCTGCGGGCCCCATGGAGTCGCCGGGGCAGAGGCCGCCGCCGTCCAGGCCAGGGGGGAGGCGGCGCAGCGGAGAGTGGTGGCCCCTGGGACCTCCCTCCCTCCTCCATGGCCCCGCCTCCCCACCTGCCGGACCCGGCCCTCAGCCAGCTGGCTGTCAGCGGCTACCGCTCCCTGCAGCAGCTCACCCTGCCGCTGGCCGGTCTGACCCTGGTGTGCGGGGCCAACGGCTGCGGCAAGAGCAACCTCTACCGCTCCCTCGGCCTGCTGCGCGCTGCCGCCCGCGGCGATCTGGTGGCAGCCCTGGCCGCCGAGGGGGGCCTGCCGGCGGTGTTCTGGGCCGGGCCGGAGCGCACCAGCGCCTCCATGCGCCGCGGAGAGGAGCCGGTGCAGGGCGGGCCGCGACGGCAGGCGGCTCGGCTGCGGCTGGGCTTCGCCGGCGCGACCCTCTCCTATGCGATCGAGCTGGGCTACCGGGCCGAGGAGCAGACCAGCGCCTTCGTGCTCGACCCGGAGATCAAGCGGGAGTGGATCTGGGCCGGGGGCCCCTTCCATCCCCGCAGTCTGCTGGTGCAGCGCTCGGGGCCGGTGGTGGAGCGGGTCGGCGCGGGACGTCCCGAGCCCCTGGCCCTGCAGGTGTCGCCCCAGGAGAGCCTGTTCACCGCCGTGTCCGATCCGCTGGAGGCGCCGGAGGTGTTCCAGCTGCGGCGCACGATCCTCAGCTGGCGCTTCTACGACGGCTTCCGCAGCGACCGCCAGGCTCCCGCCCGCCTCGGACGGCTCGCCACCCGCACCCCGGCCCTGGCCAGCGATGGCGGCGATCTGGCGGCGGCGGTGCAGACGATCCTGGAGAACGGCGATCGCGAGGGCCTGCAGCGCGCCGTGGCCGATGCCTTCCCCGGCTGCCGGCTGGCGGTGGACACCAGCCAGCCCCTGTTCCGGCTGCAGCTGCATCAGCCGGGTCTGCTGCGGCCGCTGGAGGCGGCGGAACTCTCCGACGGCACCCTGCGCTACCTGCTGCTGGCGGCGGCCCTGTTCAGCGTGCAGCTGCCGCCGCTGCTGGTGCTCAACGAACCGGAGAACAGCCTGCACCCCGACCTGCTGCCTCCGCTGGCGCGGCTGATCCGTCGCGCCGCGGCCGACGGCCAGGTGTGGGTGGTGGCCCATGCCGAGGCCCTGATCCAGGCCCTGGGGGAGAGCCCCGGCTGCCGGATGCTGCGGCTGGAGCGGGACCTGGGCGCCACCGTGCTGCCGGGTCAGACCGTGCTGGAGCGGGCGGCCTGGCGCTGGCCGGGCTGATGGGCGGCCGGCCGGCCGCCGTGGCCCCTCCAGGCGGCAGCGGCGAGGGCTGAGGCGGTGGCCGAGCCGGGCAGGCGTGGGGCGGCTGACCCCTGCGCGATCAGAACTTGCGCAGTTCGCGCCGCAGCTTGAGCGGATCGCCGGAGTGCTGCTGATTGGCCAGCAGCACCAGGGCCGTGGCCAGCACCAGGGCGAGCACGGCCAGGGCGGGCCC
>JAYKJA010000069.1:0-45887 GCA_035285905.1 Synechococcaceae cyanobacterium | reverse complement strand
AAGCCCACCGGTGAAGTGCTGGCCATCAGCCGCATCGCCGAGATCCACAAGGCCATCCCCAACACCCACCTGGTGATGCACGGCTCCTCCTCGGTGCCCCAGGAGTGGCTGGACATGATCAACAAGTACGGCGGTGCCATCCCCGAAACCTACGGCGTGCCCGTGGAGGAGATCCAGGAAGGCATCCGCAACGGCGTGCGCAAGGTGAACATCGACACCGACAACCGCCTGGCCTTCACTGCCGCCATCCGTGAGGCCGCCGCCAAGGATCCCGCCAACTTCGATCCCCGCCACTTCAACAAGCCGGCCCGCCAGTACATGAAGCAGGTCTGCCTCGACCGCTACCAGCAGTTCTGGTGCGCCGGCAACGCCAGCAAGATCAAGCAGCGCGACATCAACTACTACGCCTCCCTCTACGCCAAGGGTGCCCTGGATCCCAAGACCGCCGTCGCGGCCTGAGTTCCACGGCAGGAGCCGGCCCGCTGACCTCGGTCGGCTCGCCGGCCCGCTGCAGGGTTGATCGGATCAGGGGCCTGCGGGCCCCTTTTTGATGGGCTGCCGCAGGGGTCAGGTGCCACCCGGAGAGGTCCCTGCCGCGACGGGACCAAGGATCAGGGGGCCAGACCGGGCAGGTTGAGGGCCGAAGGCAGGGGGACCGGAGCCTGGGGCGGCGGCTCGAGCGTCTGCACCGGCGCGCTTCCCTGCAGCGGCATGGAGATCAGCCTGGCGATCGCCTTGTCCAGATCGCGCTCCATCACGATGCGCTGGCCATCGGTGACGACGACCCGCACCAGGGTCGGCAGGTCGTTGCTCTTGGACTGCAGATAGATCGGTTCCACGTAGAGCAGTCCGCGACCCACCGGCAGGATCAGCATGTTGCCGCGGAACAGACGGGAGCCGAGGCGGTTCCACAGGCCGAACTGCAGGCTGATCATCGGGTCCTGATCCACCAGGGCGGAGATCTGCTGCGGGCCCAGGAACAGCCGCTGCTGAGGCAGCCGCGCCAGCACAAGCTCACCGTAATGGGGGGCGTCGTTGCGGGCGGCCAGCCAGGCGACCAGGTTGGTGCGCTTGAGCGGAGAGAAGGGCAGGAAGAGCACGAACTCACTCTGCTTCCGGTTCAGCAACTGCAGCGTCACGTAGTAGGGCTGCACCGGCACATTCGAGTTTCCGTAGATCTCCAGGGGAATCGACCAGACATCATCGCCGTTGTAGAAGGTGCGCACATCGGTGACGTGATAACGCAGCAGGCGTTCGGTCTGGATCTCGAACTGGCTCACCGGCACCCGGATGTGCTGCAGCAGGGCCTGCGGCATCGAGGCCAACGGCCTGAACATCTCGGGGAAGGCCTTCTGCCAGGTGCGCAGGATCGGATCCTGCGGATCACTCACATACAGCCAGACCTTGCCATCGTGGGCATCGACCACCGCCTTCACCGGGTTGCGGAAATAGCGGATCCCGGCCGGGTTGGGTTCGCTGTAGGGATAGCTGCGGCTGTTGGTGAATCCATCCAGCATCCAGTACTGGTGCTGCTCGGGACGGAACCCGGGCACATGGCGCAGTCGGGCCGTGACGAGATAGGGCTCGCTCTCGAAATGCAGGAAGGGAGCCAGGGCCGTCAGCCGCTGGTTCACCTGCCGGCGGATCAGCAGCAGCGAGCGCGGGGTGATCGCCCCGGTGAACAGGATGCGGGGCTCCCTCAGGTAGAGGGAGGCCGCCAGTCGGCCCCAGCCGCTGGCCAGCGAGATGCCGCGGGTGCCGTTGTAGTGCCGATAGACGTTGACCTCCCCATCCGGGAAGGCGAACTCGGGCACCTTGGTGGGGGCGATGGCGTACAGGGAAGGCCCCGAGGAGACATACAGGCTGGGCCGCCCCACCGGCAGGGCCTCCCGGGCCTCGGCATCGCTGACCCCCAGCTGGGGGATGCCCTGCACGCGGCTGCTGCGGCCGAGGTCCTTGACGAAATAAAGCGGCAGACCATCGGGCCCGGCCACGTTCACCGGCGAGACCGTGAAGCCATGGCCGTTGGTGAACACCAGATGGCGGTTGAGCCAGGTGCGGGCCTTCACCGGCAGGGCGCCGCTGTCCAGCTCGCGGGCCGAGATCAGCACCTGCTGGGTGATATTCAGCGGGCCGCTGCGACCCTGCAGCGGATAGCGATCGACGGCGGCCGAGGAGAAGCGGTAATAAAGACGCAGCTGCTGCAGCTGGCGGTTGGCCGCCAGCAGGGGCTGCCCGTCCCAGATGCGGATGTTTTCGATCGTGCCGGAGGAGCGCCTGACGTCCTCGCGGGTCACCCGTTGCTGGGGGCTGAGGGTCACCGTGCGCAGCCGCTCGAGGCCGAAGGCGCGACGGGTGGCCAGGATGCTGCGGGCCAGATAGGGGGTCTCCAGCGTCAGCTCCCGCGGCTGCACCCACAACCGCTGCACCAGCGGCGCCAGCAGCAGCTCCCCGACCGGCAGCAGCAGGGCCACCGATCCGAGCGGAATCAGGGCCCAGCGGCGCAGCCAGCCGCGGGGAACGGGCATCAGCAGGCTGAGGGCGGTGAGCAGCAGCAGCAGGGCCAGGGCGAGGCGCAGCGGCAGCCGCACGTGCAGGTCGACGAAGCCGGCTCCCGCCGCCACGCCGCTGCCATACACCATCAGCTCGAAGGGGGCCAGGCTGATGCGCAGGGCCGCCATCACGGCCAGCACCGCCAGCTGGGGCTGCAGCACGCGCTGCTGTTCGCGGCTGAGGCCGGGGAAGCGCAGGTCGGAGAGGCTGCTGCCCTCGCTGATCGTCAGCAGCAGGCAGGCCCCAAGACCGACGATCCCCTGGGCCAGCAGCACGCTGAGCAGCAGCCGCAGGGCCGGCAGCCGCAGCACCGTGAAGGAGAGATCCAGGCCGACGAGCGGGTCGTTCTGGCCGAAGGGAACCGCCAGCAGGGCGGGAAGCCACAGGCTCCAGCCGCGGGCGAGGGCGGTGGCCGAGGCGGCCAGGGCCGCCGCCAGGGCGATGCGCAGGGTCGTCAGGGGCCGCAGCAGCAGCGGCGGCAGCAGCAGCACCGCGATCAGCAGCATCAGGGGGGGCGGCAGCTCCCCCAGCACGGGCAGGCCGGTGACGACATCACCGCTGAACGGGGCGGTGATCAGGTCGCGGGCCTGATGGATCAGGAAGGTGAGGCCGCCCACCAGGAGCAGCAGCAGCAGCAGCAGCAGGCCCACCAGCCGCCGCGGCCCCAGGGGCAGGATCGG
The DNA here is from genome assembly GCA_035285905.1 of Synechococcaceae cyanobacterium. Lineage (GTDB taxonomy): Bacteria > Cyanobacteriota > Cyanobacteriia > PCC-6307 > Cyanobiaceae > Cyanobium. Next base: position 42,654 of record JAYKJA010000069.1, on the reverse strand, counting down.
GGAATCCGGCAGCCGCTTGCCGCGGTGCTCCTGGCGCAGGCGCCAGCAGCGCTGCAACTGCTGCAGCTGCAGCAGGGAGCCGAGCCCGAACACCAGCAGAAAGGCGGCCAGCTGCAGCAGCCAGCGGCGCAGCACCATCTGCTCGAAGCCGAACTGGGCGAACCATTGCCACTCGATCACCAGGCGGGCGCCGCCGAAGGCGACCAGCAGCAGGGCGAGGACCGCCAGCCCGCTCAGCAACAGCGGGTGCGGCCTCAGCCAACGGGATCGGGGAGGCCGCAGGGCGGAGGAGCGGAGCGGAGCAGGCACCGCCCGAGCGTAGGCAGGGCGGCGCACAGGGCCCACCAGCCCGCGCCGACGACACGCCGACATTCCCCGACTCCCCAGGTCGGGTATTCGGTCAGCGGCGATTTCCCGCTGATAGCCTCCGCTTACATCCCCGTTGTCCCGTGACTGCCACCCTCTCCCGTTCCACCTTCACGGGGCTGCGCTGCAAGGAGTGCGGTCACGAGTACCAGGCCGGCGCCCGCCACGTCTGTGAGGACGTCTGCTTCGGTCCCCTCGAGGTCGTCTACGACTACGACGCGATCCGCTCCCGCGTCAGCCGCGCCACGATCGAAGCCGGGCCCACCTCCATCTGGCGCTACCGCGAGTTCCTGCCGATCGAATCCGATCCGATCGATGTCGGCACCGGTTTCACCCCGCTGCTGCGGGCCGACCGCCTGGCCCGCCTGCTCGGGCTGCGCTCGCTCTACATCAAGAACGACGGCGTCAACATGCCCACCCTCTCCTTCAAGGACCGGGTGGTCTCCGTCGCCCTGAGCCGGGCCCGGGAGCTCGGCTTCGAGACGGTCAGCTGCGCCTCCACCGGCAACCTGGCCAACTCCACCGCCGCCATCGCCGCCCATGCCGGGCTGGAGTGCTGCGTGTTCATCCCCAGCGACCTGGAACTGGGCAAGGTGCTGGGCACCTTGATCTACAACCCCACGCTGATGGCGGTGCGGGGCAACTACGACCAGGTCAACCGCCTCTGCTCCGAGGTGGCCAACACCTACGGCTGGGGCTTCGTCAACATCAACCTGCGCCCCTACTACTCGGAAGGCTCCAAGACCCTCGGCTACGAGGTGATCGAACAGCTCGGCTGGCAGCTCCCCGACCACATCGTGGCGCCTCTGGCCTCAGGGTCTCTCTTCACGAAGATCCGCAAGGGCTTTGACGAGTTCATCAAGGTCGGCCTGGTCGAGGAGAAGCGCGTCCGCTTCAGCGGCGCCCAGGCCGAGGGCTGCTCCCCGATCGCCCAGGCCTTCGCCGAAGGACGCGACTTCATCACCCCCGTCAAGCCGAACACCATCGCCAAGTCGATCGCCATCGGCAATCCCGCCGACGGCCCCTACGCCATCGACATCGCCAATTCCACCGGCGGCAGCATCGCCGCCGTCAGCGATGAGGAGATCATCGAGGGGATCAAGCTGCTGGCCGAAACCGAGGGCATCTTCACCGAAACCGCCGGTGGCACCACCATCGCCGTGCTGCGCAAACTGGTGCAGCAGGGCCGCATCGATCCCTCCGAGACCACCGTGGCCTACATCACCGGCAACGGCCTCAAGACCACCGAAGCCGTGGCCGGATCGATCGGTGCACCGTTCACCATCGATCCCCAGCTCTCCAGCTTCCGGGCCGCCTGGGAGCAGTCCCAGCAGCAGCACGGCTCCCCGGTCGGCGCCTGAGCCCCGGGTCCCCCTCTGCCGGCTGCGAGGCCCCACCGGGGTTCAGCGGCTCCGGCCCCTTTGCCCTTTCCCATCGCCCCCCACCGATGAGCGTTCAGGTTCTGATCCCCACCCCGCTGCAGAAGTTCACCGCCAATGAAGCCACCGTCAGCGTCGAAGCTGACAGCGTGGACGCCCTGCTGAAGAGTCTGGACGGGCTGTTTCCGGGCATCCTCGATCGCCTCTGCGATGAGAACGGCAAGTTGCGCCGATTTCTCAACGTCTACGTCAACAGTGAAGACATCCGCTTCCTCGATCACCAGGCCACGCCGCTCAAGGACGGCGATGAGGTCTCGATCGTGCCCGCCGTGGCCGGCGGCTGATCGTCGGTTCGGCAAGGGATTCCATAACGTGTGGCACCGCTTGTGTGCCCCGTGACTTCATCCCTGCCCACGTCCATGGCCGATGGCAGCGCCTCCTTCACCGACAGCGGTGGCTCGGCCCCGGCAACATCCACCCTCCACGACTGGACGGCCGACGCGCGCCTGTACTCCTACGCCGAGGCGGCCAACCCGGTGCGGCCCGGACTGACGGAGCCGATTCCGCTGCGCTGCTGGCCCGCCTCGCTGCACCAGCAGGGCCCCACGGCGATCGTTCCCCTGGATCTGAGCCCCGAGCTCGGCTGCTCCGGCCCGGCCACCAGTCCCGCCCTGGCGGCCCACTTCCTGCGGTTGCGCCCGGGGGAGGGACTCAAGGCTGAGGCCGTGGCCACCAGCTCGTTGTTCTATGTGCTGCGGGGGAGCGGCCATCTCTGCCGGCCGGCCAGCGGGGAGGAGCCCGAGCTGCAGCGCGACTGGAGCGCAGGGGACCTGTTCATCCTGCCCGCCGGAGCCGCACCCCTGCTCCAGGCCACCAGCGACGCGGCGCTCTACTGGGTCCACGATGCTCCCCTGCTGCGGCACCTCGGGGTGGCGCCGCTCGGTCCGAAATTCGCCGCCACGGCCTACCCGGCCGAGCAGCTGGAGCAGGCGCTGCAGGAGCTGCTCGCCGACCCCGCCTCCCTGCGCTCCAACCGCCTCAGCCTGCTGCTGGGCAACGTCGCCTTTCCGGCCAGTCGCACGGTCAGCCACACCCTCTGGGCCATGCTCGGCCTCGTGCCACCGGGCGCGGTGCAACCGCCCCACCGCCACCAGTCGGTCGCCCTGGACCTGATCGTCGACTGCGACCCCGGCTGCCACACCCTGGTGGGCAGTGAACTGGCCGCCGACGGCACGATCCTGCGTCCCCGCCGCATCGACTGGGAAGCCGGCGGAGCCTTCATCACGCCGCCAGGGCTCTGGCATGCCCACGTCAATCCAACCGGCCGGATCGCCCGGCTGCTGCCGATTCAGGACGCGGGATTACAGACCCATCTGCGCAGCCTGGACATCCGCTTTGCGGGCGGTCAGCAGAGCCACTGACTCCTCCTCCCTGGCCTCGGCGGAGGCGGGAACTGAGGCGGGCTCGATCCAGCGGGCCGCCTCCAGCTCCGGGTGGGCGGCCTCCCAGGCCTCCACCCGGCTGCGGAAGCTCGCCCCGTCGATCGTCTCCTCGGCGATCAGCTGTTCCACCAGCTCATCCATCAGCTCGCGGCGGGGCTCCAGGATCGCCACGGCCAGCTTGAGGGCCTGGGTGGCCAGGGAGCGCACCTGCTGGTCGATCTCGCGACCGGTGCGGGCCGAGTAGGAGGGTTCGGGGCGAAACCAGTCCCGGCCGAGGAACACTTCGGCGCCCTCCCCTTCCAGGGCCACGGGGCCGAGGCTGGAGAAGCCCAGGCGGGTCACCATCTCGCGGCAGATGCGGGTGACCTGCTGCAGGTCATTGGAGGCGCCCTGGGTGACTTCGCTGGGGCCGAAGACCACGATCTCGGCGGCCCGACCGCCGAGGATGACCACCAGCCGGTCGCGCAGGTAGGCCCGGCTGATCAGGCCGGAATCGAGCACATCCTCATCGGGCATCATCCGGGCGAAGCCGCCGATCCCGCCGGCCCGCGGCAGCAGGGTCACCTTGTCGAGGCGATCGGCATGGGGCATCAGGGTGGTGAGCAGGGCATGGCCCACTTCGTGGTAACCGATCAGGCGCTTCTTGGCGGTGTCCTGCAGGGGGGCGGCGGTGAGGCCCATGGTGATCCGCTCCAGCGCATCGCCGATCGCGTCGTCATCGATGCTGGTCTGATTGCGGCGGGCCGTGAGAATCGCCGCTTCATTGAGCAGGTTGGCCAGGTCGGCTCCGGCGAAGCCGGGGGTGCGGGAGGCCCAGTCCGCCAGCGACACGGCCGGATCCAGGGGACGGCTGCGGGCATGCACCGCCAGGATCTCCTCGCGACCGCGACGATCGGGCAGGTCGACGGTGATGCGCCGGTCGAAGCGGCCCGGACGCATCAACGCCGCATCGAGCACGTCAGGGCGGTTGGTGGCGGCCAGCAGGATCACCCCTGAGTTCTCCTCGAAGCCATCCATCTCGGTGAGCAGCTGGTTGAGGGTCTGCTCCCGCTCATCGTTGCCGCCGCCGATGCCGGCTCCGCGCTGGCGGCCGACGGCGTCGATCTCGTCGATGAAGATGATGCAGGGGGCCTTCGATTTGGCCTTGCGGAACAGATCCCGCACCCGGCTCGCACCGACCCCCACGAACACCTCCACGAATTCGGAGGCGGCCATCGAGAAGAAGGGCACCCCCGCCTCTCCGGCAATGGCCCGGGCGAGCAGGGTCTTGCCCGTGCCGGGAGGCCCCACCAGCAACACCCCCTTGGGGATGCGGGCGCCGATGGTGGTGAAGCGCTCGGGGGTCTTGAGGAAGGTGACCACCTCCTGAAGCTCCTCCTTGGCCTCGCCGATGCCGGCCACATCCTCGAAGCGGATGGTGACACTGCCCTCGGCCTGCATGCGCGGCTGGCTGCGGCCGAAGCCCATCGCCTTGTCGGCCACCTGGGCGGAGCGCCGCACCAGCAAGGCCAGACCTGCGATCAGCAGCACCACCAGCGCCACGTTGGTGAACAGCGAGGCCATCGCCTCGTCGCGGCGCTCGTCCCGCACCGTGAGCGGCACGCCGGCCTGCTCGGCGGTGCGCAGCAGCAGCTGGTTCGTGTCGCGGAACACCGCCACCTGCACCCGCTTGCCGGATTTGTAGGTGGCGTCCACGTAGCCCTGGCGGGGCGACAGCTCCAGCTCGGACACCCGGCCGCTGCGCAGGGCCTGCAGCAGCTGGCTGTAACTGGGGCTGCCACCGGATTCCCCCAGACTCCAGGGCAGCGTCTGGGCCGGCTTCTGGGCCGGCTGGGCCGCGCCGCCTGGCGCTGCTGGTTTGCCGTCCTGTTTGAGCAGGGGCCGGACCACCGGAGCCTCGCGGTCGGAACGGACAGCCTCAGCGGCAGGGCGTTCGGCTGCGGGGCGCTGAGCCGCAGGCGGCGACGACTTCGATGCCGGTTCGGCCGCGGGGGCCTGGGCCAGATCCTGCTGCCGGGGAAGCGATGTCTGGACAAGCCCGGCAAGGGGGCCCGCCACGGCGGGACCTGGATCGGGGGAACTGCTCACACCGGTCTTTCGATCCGATGAGCTTAGCGATTTGACGAAAGGCTGTCCGGCGGCTGAAGATCGACAATCGGTCAATCCATGAGCGGCAATGGCGGTCCCCAAGAAGAAGACATCCAAGGGCAAACGGAATCAGCGTCACGCCCACTGGAAGGCCAAGGCCGGCGATGCAGCCCAGCGGGCCCTGTCCCTCGGCAAGGCGGTGCTGAGCGGCCGCGCCCAGGGCTTCGTCTATCCGATCAGCGAAGAGGCCGAGGACAGCGAGGCCTGAGGCCGGGCACCTGCAGCAGGGTCCCACCCCTGCGGGGCCGGTGCAGACCAGCCGAACCGGCCCAGGCCTGTTCCTGGGCAGCTGTGCTGCATCCTGGAGTCGAGGCGCCCAACCATCTCCAGGCAGCCCATCAGCAGTTGCATCGCTGTAGCCCTTGGTCCTGCCCGCAGCGTGAACGCTGTTGATCGGGTTCCGCTGCGGGGCCCGGGGCCGGTGCCCCCGCCACGAGGATCTGGCCCATCCGGCCCGCGTCTGGCTCACCGCTCGAGATGTCTCCGACAGGGTCGCGACCCCCTCGCCCGCCCGTCGCCCGCGCTTGTTCAGCCGGTTTCCAGGGGTCGCTCAGGGCTCGCCGCAGCCAGGCTTCCCTCAGGCCCGGAACCATTGCGCTGAGAAGGCTTCTCAGCACTTGCTGAGCAACGACCAGAGCCGCTGCTGTGTCCGGGGTTCAGCGCCCGAGGCGGAGTTGGATGCGTGCCGACAGGCTCCTCTTGACAGGCCCTCGGCGCCCGCCCGGCGAGAGCAGAGCGCTTCGTTCCCCAGGGGCTCCCTGCCCCGGAAGGGTGTGGCGTGATGCCGGGCCGGCGGGACCCCGACCAGTGCCGACTGTCGCCCTCGCTCAGGAACCGAGCTTGAAGGCCTCGAGCACCACCGCATAGGTCGCCCCCAGGCGCAGGTTGTCGAGCACCACCCAGATCAACCCAGGCTCGTCCACCCGACGGTTGCTGCGCAGCCGCACCAGCAGCTCGATCACCACCAGCATCGCCAGGGCCACCGCCGGCCGGTTCCCCGGCGTCCACACCAGCAGCAGGGTGGAGATGTTCTGGCCCAGCCAGAATCCCCCCAGCAGGCCCAGCATCGCCAGGCTCGCCCCTCGCCAGGAGCGGCGCAGCAACGCCGTGGCCCGCTCCCCCAGGCGGTTCTGCAGGGCCTCGTAGCGCGTCGGCTGGGGCGGTGGGGAGTTCACGCGATCGCCAGCAGCCACTCCAGCCAGGACAGCGTCACCTGCCCCGCCGCACAAGGGGGCCCCTGCAGCACCCGGACCGCCCCGTCGTCCACCGCCAGGGACTCCACCACCGCCGTGGCCCGGGCGAAGGCGGAGCGGGGTTCCCGGGCCGAGGCACGGCTGAGGCTCACCAGACAGGGAAGCCCAGCCGCCCCGGCCGCCGCCAGGCCGTTGCCGGAATCCTCGATCGCCAGCACCTGAGCGGCGCCCTGCAGCCCCAGCCGCTCCAGTCCCAGGCGGTAGGCGCTTGGATCGGGCTTCTTGGCGGGGACGTCCTCGCCGCAGATCCAGAAGGAGAAGGCCCCGGCCAGCTCTCCGAGCACACCCCGGGCCAGGGCCGTCACCGCCCGTCGCGAGCTGGTGGTGACGATCCCCTGGGGCAGCCCTGCCGCCGCAGCCTCTGCGATCAGGGAGGCCACCCCCGGCCGCAGCGCCAGCTCGCCCCGGGAGACCAGCTCGGAGTAGTGGGTCTGCTTGAGCGCGACCAGATGCTCCAGCAGCCCCGCCGCCGGAGCCTGGCCCTCCACCTCCTGCAGGTACACCCCCAGCCGCTCACGGCCGCCGCTCACGGCCAGCAGCCGGCAGTAGGTGTCGGCATCCCAGCGCCAGGGCAGTCCGGCAGCGGCGAAGGCATGGTTGAAGGCCCGACGATGGCCGTCCAGCTCGGTCTCGGCCAGGGTGCCGTCCACATCCCAGAGCAGGGCGGCCAGGCGTGGGGCCATGGCGGAAGGGCGGAGACCTGCGTGAGATTACGGCTGCCGCCAGGCCAATGGCGCCGCACAATGCAGGAACGATCGGGGAGGAGCGTTGGCCGCCGCGTCCATTGAGCAGCGTTGGCACCTGCCCCCGCCGCTGTTGCAGGCGGCCGGCGAGGCCCATCCGCTGCAGGCCGGGCTGCCCGTCGAGCTGCTGGCGGTGCTTGAACGGCGGGGTCTGGCGGGCGCGGAGGCCCTGGCCTCTCTGCTGGATCCGCCGGATCCCCCGCCCGCCGGCCAGCACTTCGCCGATCTGGACCGGGCCTGCCAGCGGCTGCTGACGGCCTGCCGCCAGGCCGAGCGCCTGGCGGTCTGCGGCGACTACGACGCCGACGGGATGACCAGCACGGCCCTGCTGGTGGGGGTGCTGGGGCGACTGGGAGCCCAACCCCAGGCGGCGATTCCCAGCCGCATGGACGATGGCTACGGGCTCAATGCGGCCATGGTGGAGCGGCTGGCCGGCGAGGGCATCCGCCTGCTGATCACGGTCGACAACGGCGTGGCAGCGGCGGAAGCGCTGCAGCGGGCGGCGGAGCTGAACGTGGAGGTGATCCTCACCGACCACCACACCCTGCCCCCGCAGCTGCCGCCCCACCTCGCCCTGCTCCACCCCGCCCTCACACCGGAGGACTCCCCCTATCGGGGACTGGCCGGGGTGGGCCTGGCCTATGTGCTTGCGGCCGCCGTCTGCGGAGCCCTGGGCTCGGCGGATGCCCTCTCGGTGGGCCTGGACCTGTTCTGCATCGGCACGATCGCGGACATGGCGCCGCTCACCGGCGTCAACCGCCGCTGGCTGATCGATGGGCTGCCGCGTCTCGCGTCCACACGCCTGCCGGGACTGGCGGCGCTGCAGCAGGTGGCCGGGCTGGAGGGCCAGGGCTCCCAGGCCGAGGCCGTGGGCTTCCAGCTGGCGCCGAGGATCAACGCCGTCGGGCGATTGGGGGATCCGCTGCTGGTGGTGGAGCTGCTCACCACCGACGACCCGGAACGGGCCCTGGAGCTGGCCCGCCGCTGCGAGGATCTCAACCGGCAGCGGCGCCAGCTCTGCGCCGCGATCGAAGCCGAGGCCCTGGCCCTGCTGGAGGCCGACGGTCCCCAGCTCTCCCCCTTCCTGCTGCTGGCCCAGAACCACTGGCATCACGGCGTCATCGGCATCGTGGCCTCCCGCCTGGTGGAGCGCTTCGGCCGACCGGTGGCGCTGCTTGCGGCGGAGGGGAACGGCCGGCTGCGGGCCTCGGTGCGGGCCCCCCGGGGCTTCGCGGTCGACCGGGCACTGCAGGCCTGCTCCGAGCTGTTGCTGCGCCATGGCGGTCACCCGGCGGCGGGCGGCTTCACGGTCCAGGCTGACCAGGTCACAGCGCTGCACGACCGGCTGAACGCGCTGAGCGAGGCCTGGCTGGGGCGCGATGGCGGCGGGCCGGTGATCGAGCCGGAGGCCCACCTGCCGCTGCCGCGGGTGACCCGTCAGTTCTGGCGGGGGCTGCAACGGCTGGAGCCCTTCGGCAGCGGCCACCCGGTGCCGCTGTTCTGGGCTCGTGCCTGCCGGGTGCGGCAGTCGAGGCTGCTGCGCGGGGGGCACCTGCAGCTGGAACTGGAGCAGCAGGGGACCTGCCTGCGGGCGATCGCCTGGCGCTGGGAGGGAGGGAGCGATTGGAACGGGCTGGTGGATGTGGCCTTTCGCCTGCGCCAGGACCACTGGCAGGGCCAGGAGCGGCTGCAGCTGGAGGTGGTCGGCCTGCGGGACGCCCAGGGCGAGGAGGTGCTGCTGCGCCGCCAGGACCGCACCTACCACTGCCGGCTGCGGGGAGACGAACTGGTGATCCGCAATGCCGCCGGCGAGGAGATCTGCGCCGATGCCCAACGCCCCGGCGAGGATCACCATCCCTACGTGCTGGCGCTGCTGCGCGACGCGGCCACGGCGCTGGGGGTCACGGCCTGAAGGAAGAGCGCCACCACTGCCTGGGACAACGCCCGAGGAGCCAGGGGAGCCACTTCCGGGCTGCCCGGACCAGGCCTGAAACCCGTGGATCAGGTCTGCGAGGCCGAAAGACCAGGAGCCGACTGACCCGGGGCCGGCAGGGGAGGGCTGCGTCCTGATGACCCCGCCGGATCGACGGATGCGACGGATTCAGCCGGCGGACGGATTCGCTGGAGGCCTTCTGGTCGGAGCGACTCCGCGGCGACCTGAACGGCGCTGAAGGGTGGAGCCGCGAGTCCTGAGGAGAGGGCGAAAGACCAGGTCTGACGCGATCAGAACCCCACGCCGGTTGACGTCTGTGCCGGAGTTCGACGCTTCGGTGCCACCGCTGGTGCCTGGCAGCCCACAGGGTGCAGCCGGCCAGAGGGTGGAACGGAGTGTCCCAGCTGGTGAGAGGCGACCAGTCTCACATCCACCTCACGTCCACCGGAGATCAGCAGCGCAGGCCGAAGGTCTGCTCCCCCACCAAGGCGGCCGCTGAAGCCGGATTCCTCAGAATTCGGCTGGGGCATCGCGACTGCAGAGCAGAGGCGCGGATCCAGGATTCCAGTTCAGCCTCCGACGCGATCGGGCACCCTCCGTCCTGGATGCCTCTCCGGGCAGGGTCGGGCAAGCCCGGGTATGGACGGCTCAAAGCCTCCCAGGTCCTGCCGGGAACGGCCGCTTTGCGTTCGCCGGAGCCGGCCTCAGAGGGCGCCGCGGCGGAAGAAGAGGATGAAGATCACGGCCGGTCCCGCCAGGGTGATCAGGGCCAGGGCTGCAAAGTTGGCGATCAGGTGGAAATCGATGCCCATGGCGTTGACAGCTGGGAGGTTCGGTCTGGGCGCACCTTAAATGGACGTCCGGTTGCGACCGCCGCCCGGGCTCCTCGCTGTGACGGAATGAAAAGCCCCGAGCGCTGGCGCTGCATCTCCTGCTGCGGCAGCTGTTGCCGCCTCGACCCCGCCCTGCGTCAGGACGCCCTGGAGGCCCTCGATGAGGCCCAGCGCCGCACCTACCTGGCGATGGTGGGGCCCGACGGCTGGTGCCGGCACTACGACACCGGTCGACGCCTCTGCCGCATCTACGACCAGCGCCCGGACTTCTGCCGCGTCAGCTCCCTGATGCCCCTGTTCGCCGACGGAGCGGAGTCCTTCGACGCCCTGGCGATCGCCTGCTGCAAGCAGCAGATCCGCAGCGAGAGCGGCGGGCGTGGCAGGGTGATGCGTCGGTTTCTGCGGGCCCTGCGCCGTCCGTCATGAGCACCCCGTCCGCTTCCCCCGAGCCGGCGGCACCGCCGCCTGAACCCCCCTCCGGATCCTTGGGTCCCGGATCGTGGGGAGCCGTGTTCCTCAGCACCGCCACCACGGTGTTCCTGGCCGAACTGGGCGACAAGACCCAGCTGGCCGCGCTGCTGCTGTCGGCGGAATCCGGCCGGCCGGTGGTGGTGTTCCTGGGGGCCTCCTTCGCCCTGATCGCCTCCAGCCTGGTGGGCGTGCTGCTCGGCCGCTGGCTGGCTCGGCTGGTGCCGGCCCACCAGCTGGAGCGGGCCGCCGGCGTGCTGATGGTGGCCCTGGGGCTGTGGCTGTCGCGCCAGGCCGTCCTGGAGATCGCCGCCCGATGACCAGCACCTTCGCCCTGCTGCTCTCCACCTTTGTCACCGTGTTCCTGGCGGAGCTCGGTGACAAGACGCAGCTCGCCATCGTCAGCATCAGCGGCACCAGCCAGCGCCCCGGGGCCGTGTTCGCCGGCAGTGCGGCCGCCCTGGTGATGGCCAGCCTGGTGGGAGCCGCCGCCGGTGGCTCCCTCTCCAGCCTGATTCCCACCGATGCGCTGGAGCTGGCGGCGGCCTTCGGCTTTCTGATCATCGGCACCCGCCTGATCCTCAAGGCCGGCACCGCCGCCGATGCCGAGACCGCCCCCCAGGCGGAGAACGCCGCCGCAGACGCCGGGCACCCCGATCCCTAGAGTGGGCTCACGGCAGGTTCGGTCCGCTTCAAGTCCGCTCCCCGCCGTTGCCGGATCCCCGCTCCACCGCTCTGCGACCGGCTCCGATCCAGCACCTCACCCTGGGGTCTCCCCCCCGGTCCACGCCCGATCTCCGGATCTCATCCCAACCGTTCGTCCAGGTCCGCCCCCGCCCGGATCAGCGCGGACGCTCCAGGTTCCGGGCTCCCCCAGCGCTCTCGTTCCCGCATGAAGTTCACGGTCGCCGATCTGCTCGACCAGCTCTCCAATGAGGAGAGCAGGCCCCAGGAGGGACTGGAGAAGGCCCTGGGGCTCTCCAGTCCGGAGGAGCGCGACCAGTTCCGCATCGGACTGGAGGCCCTGATCCGTCTGCAGCTGGTGGAGCAGAACGAGGCCGGTCTGCGGCGGCTCGACTCCCCCGAGCTGATCCCGGCCCGGCTGCGCTGCTCCAGCAAGGGCTTCTGCTTCGCCCTGCGCGAGGACGGCGGCGAGGACATCTACATCCGGGAGCACCAGCTCAACCACGCCTGGAACGGCGACCGGGTGCTCGTGCGCATCACCCGCGAGGGGGGCCGGCGCCGCTCGCCGGAGGGCGGCGTGCAGTGCATCCTCGAGCGCTCCACCACCAGCCTGCTGGCCCAGGTGGAGCAGCAGGAGGAGCGCCTCGTGGCGGTGCCGCTCGATGACCGGCTGCTCACCAGCGTCGAACTCCCCGCTGCCGACGCCGCCTACCTCGCCCCCCCCACGGAGTCGGTGGTGGAGGTCCGGGTGGATCGCTTCCCGGTGGCCCAGTTCGCCCCCCAGGGCCATGTGGCCCGCAGCCTGCCGGTGCATGGCGGAGACGCCGCCGATCTCGACCTGCTGCTGACCAAGCACCGGCTGCATGAACGGCCAGCGGCTCCCCGCGCCACCGTCCGCACCCCCCACCCCACCCGCCAGGACCTCACCGCCCTGCCGACCCTGCTGCTCTCCCCCTGGAGCACCGCCGAGGCACCGCCGCTGCCGGCCCTGTCGCTCGAGGCGCTGGAGGAGGGGGGCTGGCGGCTGTGGCTGCACGCCCCGGCGGTGTCGGAGCGGATCGGCTTCGGCCAGGCCCTCGAGGCCTGGATCCAGGATCAGGGTGAAGCCTTCTGCCTGGGGTCCCGCTGGCTGCCGTTGCTGCCGTCGGCCCTGGCCAAGGCGGCCGCATTCCGCGTCGGCAGTCGCGAGGCGGCCGTGTCGGTGGCCCTGGAGCTCGATGGCGAGGGGGCGCTCCAGCACTTCCGCTTCTGCCTCAGTGAGATCCTCCCGGCGGCGAGCCTCCAGGCCGAGGCGCTGACGGCCCTGGCGGAGCGCAAGCCCAGGTCGCGAACCCTTCCGGCCGCGCTCAAGCCGCTCAAGGACCACCTGCCTCTGGTGGAACAGCTGCTGGAGCTGACGGCGCGGCTGCGGGAGCGCCGGCTGGCCGCCGGCTCGCTCGATCTCGACCTGCCCATCCCCGCCCTGGACAGCCTGGCCGATCTGCGCGTCCCCAACCCCGATGACGGCAGCCGCGGCTGGCTGGTGCAGCTGCCCGCCACCGAACCGGCAGCCCTGCTGCGGGAGGCGGTGCTGCTCGCCCATCGCGCCGCCGGCAACCACCTGGCCGCGCTGCAGCTGCCCGCCATCTACGCCGTCAACCCGCTGCCGGAAGCGGGGGCGATCAAGGAGGTGGCCAAGGCGGCCCTGGCCCTGGAGATCCCCCTGGAGCTCGGGGCCGAGGGCAATGCCAGCGCCGCAGACCTGGCCGCCGCCTTCGCCCGCACCGACCGCGCCAGGGCTCTGCAGCAACTGCTGCAGGACGGGCTCAACCCGGTCCAGCTGAGCGAGGAGGCGGGCCCCCACGCTGTCAGCGGCGAAACGGTGGCCTTCGCCCCCTGGAGCCTGCCCGGTCTGCACGCCGCCGACCTGTGGAACCAGCACCTGCTGGTGACCCTGCTGATCGACGGCAAGGATCGCCCCACCGTGCGGCACAAGACCTGCGTCGATCTGGCCTCCGACAGCTGCCACGGCGCCATCGACTGGCCCCTGTTCACCCCTTCCCAGACCACGGCGCTGGAGGAACCGCTGCGCCGCAGCCTGGTGCAAAAGCTGAACGGACGCCGCCGCTTCCAGCAGGAGCTGCAGGACGACACCGTGGCGATGGCCCAGGCCCGCCACGCCGAACCGCTGGTGAACCAGGTGGTGCGGGGTGTGATCAGCGGCATCCAGAGCTACGGCTTCTTCGTCGAGGTGCCGCCGTCCCAGGTGGAGGGGCTCGTGCATGTCAGTTCCCTCAAGGACGACTGGTACGAGTACCGCTCACGCCAGAACCGGCTGGTGGGCCGCAAATACCGGCGCAACTACATGCTGGGCGACTCGGTCGACGTCGAGATCCAGAAGGTGGATGCCCTGCGCCATCAGATCGATCTGGCGGTGATCCAGCCGGAGATCAGCGCTGAGGAGGCCGACGCCGCATCCGGCCGGCGCGAGGAGGCGGACCATCCCGGGGCCACCGAGGACCGGGACGGGCGCGAGGACTTCACCGCCGCAGACGCCGCAGCGGATGGGGACGGCCCGGGCGATGACGACGGCGGCGACGCAGCGGGTTGAAGGCGTGATGGACAGCGCCAGCCACCCGGTGGTGCTGGGGGTCTCGGGAGCCTCCGGTCAGCCGCTGGCCCAGCGTGCGCTGCAACTCCTGCTGCAGGCGGACCTGCCGGTGGAGCTGGTCACCAGTCGGGGCGCCATGCGCGTCTGGCAGGCGGAGATGGGCATCGCCGTTCCGGCAGACCCCTCCGCCCAGGAGCAGTTCTGGCGGGGGCGCACCGGCATCTCCGGCGGGAGCCTGCGCTGTCACCGCTGGAACGACCAGGCGGCGGCCATCGCCAGCGGCAGCCACCTCACCCGTGGCATGGTGATCCTGCCGGCCAGCATGGGAAGCGTCGGGCGCATCGCCGCCGGAGTGGCCACGGACCTGATCGAGCGGGCCGCGGATGTCCACCTGAAGGAAGGCCGCCCGCTGGTGATCGCCCCGCGGGAGCTCCCCTGGAATCTGATCCACCTTCGCAATCTCACCGCCCTGGCGGAGGCCGGCGCCCGCATCGCGCCGCCGGTACCGGCCTGGTACCACCAACCCCGCACGATCGAGGACATGGTCGACTTCCTCGTGATCCGGATCTTTGACGCCCTCGGGCTGCAGCTGGGGGAGCTGCAGCGCTGGCAGGGCCCCGTCTCCACTCCCAGGCCGTGACCCTGCTCCGCCGCCTGCTGTTGCTGCCGCTGCTGGCTCCGCTGCTGCTGGTGGTCTGGCTGGCCCTGCTCAACCCCCGGCCGGCGCTGTCCCTGCGCCTGCTGATCTGGCGTTCCCCCAGCCTGTCCCTGGGCAGCTGGCTGGCCCTGGCCGGGGGAGGCGGTGCCCTGCTGAGCGCCTCCGCCACAGCCCTGGCGCTGTCCCAGGCCAGCCGGCGCCCGCTGGGCTGGCAGCAGAGCCGCCGACCGCCGGATCCCTCCGAACGCTGGCGGGAGTCCCGCCAGCCCGAATCCCGCTGGCGGCCGGAGCCCCAGGAGGAGACGCCGCGCTCCAGGGCCGCATCCGCCCCGCGAGCGGCGGCAGCGCCCCCGGTCTCCGCTGCCGCGGCAGGGCCCAGCCGTTCCCCTGGAGAACCCGCCCCCACGGTGGAGGTGCCCTTCCGGGTGATCCGCCGCGGCCATGGCGGCGCCACGTCCCCCGGACCATTCGCCAGGAGCCGGGCGGCCACCGCAACCGGCCCCGCGACCGACTCAGCCCCTGCAGACGCCGCTCCCCGGTCCCCGGCCGATGCCGGCCGCTGGGCCAGGGCCAGCGGCAGCCAGGCCGCAGCCACGGCCCCTGCCAGGGACGACGACTGGGACTCGCCCGCCGAATCCGAGGACTGGTGAGCCTCAGGCTCCCGGGTGCTGGGATCGCCGCGGGCAGCACCGCTGCGGCGACGGTTCCCCTGCCTGCCGGGCCTTGGGCAGCAGTCATCCACACCCACAGCCCTCAGGATCCGCGCGGCTCCGCTGAGCCCTGAGCCCTGAGCCCTGAGCCCTGAGCCCTGAGCCCATGGTCGCGCGCCGCCCGGCACCCTGATGCGGCGCGGCAGGCCCCGGTTGCACCCAGCGGGGCCGGAGGCCCTGGACACAGTCCGGGCGCAGCCGGGTGACAGCCCGTTGGGGAACCCACCGCCCTCACCTCACCCGCAGCCCCCTGGCCCGGCCGGGTCGCGCAGACCCGAATCCACGCGTCCGCTCCGGCCGAGGCCGGGGATTCCCGGCGACCCCGCGGCAAGAGCGCAGCCCTGGAGCCGCTCACGCCCGGAGCTCCGGGGCCCCGGGATCGCTTCACCCCGGGCGGGGCCGAGGCCGCAGGCCGGGACCAGCCGCCGGGGCCGCTGCCTAGAGTCGACGAAGCCCCCAGCCCCGGCGGACCGGTGACCGACAGCGCAGGCTCAGCAACCCCCAGCCCCACCCCCGCCGCCGCCCCGGCGGCCAAGCCCAAGCCGCCGGCCCCGGAGGACACCCCCTTCGCCCGCTTCCTGCCGGAGCTGCTGATTCCGGCCCTCCGAAAGGAAATCCAGGCCTACGGCGGACCGGAGATCGAGCTGCAGCTGAGCGAGGGGCCGATGCCGGTGGCGGGAGCTCCCTGCTGGATGGTGAGCGGCTGCCTGCCCCCCGACCGTCGCTTCTGGCTGTGCTTCAGCGCCGAGGACATCAACGCCGCCAAGACCGTGGCCCTGGCCGAAGGCGGCACCACCCCCACTCTGCTGGAGTCCTTCCTGATCGACGAGCGCAAGACCACCCTGGCGCTGCTGGTCTCACGTCTGGTGCAGCGCCTCAACGGCCAGAAGTGGCTCGGCCCCAACTGAAGGCAACCGCCCGCGTTCACAACCGTCCCTGCGGCGGCGGCAGGTCCCTACGATGGAGTCACTTCCCGCCCGCCTGCGATGGTGCCTCCCGCCACGGCCACCGCCCCCAGCTCGACCCCCGGTTCGCGCCTCGGCGGGGTCGATGGACCCGCCATCAAGGATCCGGTCAAGGACACGATCCTGACGCCGCGCTTCTACACCACCGACTTCGAGGCGATGGCGGCGATGGACCTCCGCCCCAACGAGGAAGAGCTGGAGGCCATCTGCGAGGAGTTCCGTAAGGACTACAACCGTCATCACTTCGTCCGCAACGAGGAATTCGAAGGCGCGGCCGACAAGCTGGACCCGGAGACCCGCCGGGTGTTCGTCGAGTTCCTGGAGCAGAGCTGCACCTCGGAGTTCTCCGGTTTTCTGCTCTACAAGGAGCTGAGCCGTCGCATCAAGCAGAGCAATCCGCTGCTGGCGGAGTGCTTCGCGCACATGGCCCGCGATGAGGCCCGCCACGCCGGCTTCCTCAACAAGGCGATGACGGACTTCGGCCTGCAGCTCGACCTGGGATTCCTCACGGCCAATAAGAGCTACACCAAGTTCAGTCCCGATCACATCTTTTACGCCACCTACCTGTCGGAGAAGATCGGCTACTGGCGTTACATCGCGATTTTCCGCCATCTCGAGAAGCATCCCGAGAGCAAGATTTTCCCGATCTTCAACTTCTTCGAAAACTGGTGCCAGGACGAAAATCGTCATGGTGACTTCTTCGATGCTCTGATGAAGTCCCAGCCGGACACGGTGCGCGGCTGGAAGGCCCGCCTCTGGTGCCGCTTCTTCCTGTTGGCCGTGTTCGCCACCATGTACGTGCGCGACGTGGCCCGCAAGGAGTTCTACGAAGCCCTGGGTCTCGATGCCCGGGAGTACGACAAGTACGTGATCCGCAAGACCAACGAAACCTCCGCCCGCATCTTCCCGGTGGTGCTCGATGTGGAGAACCCCAGCTTCTGGCAGCGCCTTGAGCGCCTGGTCCACAACAACGCCGCCCTCAGCCAGGCCGACGACAGCTCCCTGCCCGGCCCACTCAAGGCCCTGCGCAAGCTGCCCTTCTGGACCGCCAACGCCCTGGAGATGGCGAAGCTGTTCCTGATGGCGCCGATCGCCAGCGAGCGTTTCCAACCCGCGGTGCGCTGATCCGATCTTGGTGCTCTCCTCCCCCCCCCTGGCTTCCCTCTCCAGCCCCGGCGACTTCGCCTGCGATTCCTGGAAGCCCCGCCTGGAAGCCCTGCTGAGCCGCGGCCTGGCCGCCGGCGCCGATCTGGTCGAAGTGTTTCTGGAATCCACCGATCATCTCGGTGTGATGGCCGAGCAGGAGGCGATCACCAGCGTCAGCCCCGGCTTCGGCCGGGGCGCGGGTCTGCGGGTCTTCCTCGGTTCCCGCGACGGCTTCGTCTCCACCAACGACCTCAGCGACAACGGCCTGAGGGCCGCCCTCGACCAGGCCCTCGGCATGCTCGGGCTGAACGCCGGAGGTCAGCGGGAGCATGGCTTCCACGGCCTGCCCGGGCTGCGCGATCACGGCGTCAGCAAGGGCTCCTGGCTGGCCGATTGCCCCAGCCTGCCCCTCGCCACGGACCGCCTGCTGGAAGCCACCGACCGCCTGGCCCGCCACGGTCAGCACCTGCAGGCCCGCCGAGGGAGCTACTCCCGCGACTGGCAGGAGGTGCTGGTGGCGGCCAGCGACGGCACCTACGCCCGCGATCTGCGGCTGCACCAGTCCCTGGGGATCAGCGTGCTGGCGGCCGACGGCCAGCACCGCGCCAGCCTGGGCCGCCGTTACGGCAGCAGCGACCGTCCGGATGACCTGCAGCAGTGGGATCCCGAAGCTGCCGCCCTCGACCTGTGTCAGAGCGCCGGCACCATGCTCTATGCCGACTTCGTCGAAGCCGGTCAGTTTCCGGTGGTCCTGGCCAACCGTTTCGGCGGCGTGATCTTCCATGAAGCCTGCGGCCACCTCCTGGAGACCACCCAGGTGGAACGGGGCACCACCCCCTTCGCCGACCGGGTGGGAGAGGCCATCGCCCATGAGGCGGTCACCGCCATCGACGAAGGCCTGAGTCCCCAGGCCTTCGGCTCGATCGCGATGGACGACGAAGGCATGGAGCCCCAGCGCACCGTGCTGATCGAGCAGGGCATCCTGCGCCGCTTCCTCAGCGACCGGGCCGGCGAACGCCGCACGGGCCATGCCCGCACCGGCAGCGGCCGGCGCCAGAGCCACGCCTTCGCGGCCGCCAGCCGCATGCGCAACACCTACATCGCCGCCGGTCCCCACACTCCCGAACAGCTGATCGCCTCGGTCGACCGGGGCCTGTACTGCAAGACCATGGGAGGCGGCAGCGTCGGCCCCACCGGTCAGTTCAACTTCGCCGTGGAGGAGGCCTACCGCATCCAGAACGGCCAGATCGGCCCACCGGTGAAGGGGGCCACCCTGATCGGCGAAGCGCGGGAGGTGATGCCCCGCATCTCGATGTGCGCCAACGACCTGGAACTGGCGGCCGGTTTCTGTGGCTCCGTCAGCGGCAGCGTCTTCGTCACCGTCGGCCAGCCCCACATCAAGGTCGACAGCCTCACGGTGGGGGGGCGCTGACGATGGTGAGCACCCCCTCCGCCTCCGGCGAGGCCAGCCTCGACGCCGCCGCCCTGCGCGATCAGCTCGAGCAGCTGGCCCGCCAGGCGGGCATCCGGCAATGGGATCTCGGCGCCTCCTGCAGCACCGACACCTCCGTGCAGGTCGACCGGGGCGAGGCCAAGCAGATGAAGGGCGCCCAGCGCCAGGCGATCACCATCCGCGTCTGGAACGGGGCCGGTCTGGTGGGCATCACCAGCACCTCCGACCTCTCCCCCCAGGGCCTGGCCCGCGCCCTGGCCGGCGCCCAGGAGGCCAGCTCCTTCGGCAACCCGGAGGACACTCCCGCCTTCTCTCCCCTGGCGACCGCGCCGCTCACCCCCCTGGAGCAGCCGCTGCGCCCCGCCCGTGGGATCCTCGAGCTGCTCGAGACCCTGCGGGACGCCGAGCAGAACCTGCTGGGACGCCACCCGGCCATCGAAACCGTTCCTTACAACGGCCTGGCCCAGCGCAGCAGCCATCGCCTCTACCTCAACAGCGACGGGGCCTGCCGCCAGCAGGCGCTGACCACCGCCAGCCTCTATCTCTATGCCCGGGCCGAGGAGGTGGGCCGCAAGCCCCGCAGCAGCGGTGCCGTGCGTCTGGCCTATGGCGTCGACGACCTCGATGTGAGCGGCTGCATCGCCGAGGCCGCCGAACGCACCATCGCCCACCTCGACTACGCCCCGGTCAACACCGGCCGTTACGTCTGCGCCTTCCGCCCCGAAGCCTTCCTCGACCTGATCGGCGCCTTCAGCAGCCTGTTCAACGCCCGCGCCGTCCTCGACGGCATCAGCCTCAGCCAGAAGGACTCCCTCGGCCAGTCCCTGGCGGTGCCCTTCCTGTCGATCCAGGACGACGCCCGCCATCCCGGCAACATCGGCGCCTCCAGCTTCGACGGCGAGGGCACGCCCACCCGCCGCATCGACCTGGTGGAAGGGGGCGTGCTGCGACAGTTCCTGCATTCCGAGGCCACTGCCCGCAGCTTCGGCGTCTCCCCCACCGGCCACGCCGGCCTGGGGGCGAAGGTGTCGGTCGGTCCCGACTGGTTCGTGATCGGTCCCACCCCCGGCGTGCCCGGCGGGGCCAGCGGTCTGGATCACCACTCCGGAGCGGCGGCAGGTCCTGCCGGCCTGGTGGTGATCGACAACCTCTCCGCTCTGCACGCCGGCGTCAAGGCCAGCCAGGGATCCTTTTCCCTGCCCTTTGACGGCTGGCTGGTGCAGGGGGGGGAACGGCGCTCGATCGAGGCCGCCACCGTGGCCGGAGACATCCGCACCGTGCTGAACAGCATCCTCGGCTTCGAGGGCGAACCGCAGGTCACCAGCGGCGGGGTCTGCCCCTGGGTGTGGGTCGACGGGCTGTCGATCACCGGCGAAGCCTGAACCCGGACCGGCGCCCGTCGATGAAGGTCCTGTTCTGGGGCACACCCGCCTACGCCCTGCCCAGCCTGGAGGCCCTGCATCAGGCGGGCCATGAGCTGGTGGGGGTGGTCAGCCAGCCCGACCGTCGCCGCGGTCGCGGGGCGGCCCTGCAGCCGTCTCCGATCAAGGCCCGGGCCCTGGAACTGGGGCTGCCGGTGTTCACCCCCGAACGGATCCGCCGCGAGCCCGGGCTGCAGGCCGAGCTGGCGGGACTGCAGGCCGATGTGTCGGTGGTCGTGGCCTTCGGACAGATCCTGCCGCCGGAGGTGCTGGAGCAACCACCCCTGGGGTGCTGGAACGGCCACGCCTCCCTGCTGCCCCGCTGGCGTGGGGCGGCGCCGATCCAGTGGGCTCTGCTCAGCGGCGACCGGGAGACCGGGGTGGGGATCATGGCGATGGAGGAGGGCCTCGACACCGGTGCCGTGCTGCTGGAGCGACGGCTGCCGATCGGGCTGCACGACAACGCCGGACTGCTGGCCGAGCGGCTGGCGGCCCTCACCGGCAGCCTGCTGCTGGAGGCCCTGCCGCGGATCGCGGCGGCCGGCCCCGGCCCGGCGGCGGAACGGGCCCAGCGTCTGGGCCTGGTGCCCCAGCTGGAGCAGGGTCTCACCTACGCCCGCCTGCTGCATGCCTCCGATCGCCGGCTCGACTGGAGTCAGCCCGCCCTGACCCTGCATCGCCAGGTGATGGGGCTGTGGCCCTCGGCCTACGCCCATCGCGGTGAGCAACGCCTGAAAGTGCTGGCCTGCGAACCCTTGCTGCCCGAGCTCTGCGGCGAACTCAGCCCGGAGGCCGCGGCGTTGCTGGAACGCTGGGCCCCTGGGGGGACGGGCTGGCCTGCCGGGGATGGCACCACCCCCGGCAGGGTGCTGGCGCTGGAGCCGGGCGCCGGGCTGGTGATCGCCTGCGGCGAGGGGGCCCTGTTGCTGCGCGAGGCCCAGCTGCAGGGCAAGGGGGCCGCCGCGGGGCAGGCCTTGCTGCAGCAACTGGGGCTGCAGGCTGGAGATCAGCTGAGCTGACGCTGAAGCCCAGCCCAGTTTGCGTTGTGTGTTGTTAGCGGTCTCACACAGGGCCACATCCCTGTCGCGGCCTTAGACAGGAAGAGCATCCTGAATGTTCCGGCGATGGGTAACGATCTGTCCCTGGTCCAGTCAACCGGCTCCGGTTGCCTGATCTATCGCGACACCACCGGTGCCTACGTGGTGGGTCATGAACAGGCCCCCCGGCAGCGTCAGCATGCGGCCACCCTGGCAGGCGCCTATGCCGCCTGTCGCGGCTGGGAGCAACGGGTGGGAGAAGGCGGCAGCCTCGCCTGATGCTCCGCATCCCTGTCAGGGGGCCACAGTCAGCAGCGTCGCTCGTCCATCTGAGACTCTGACCCCCACTGGGCCTCTGGGCGGATCACGCCCTGTCACCACAGACAACCCTCTCCTCCTGGGGAATCCGGATGGAGAGGGTCTTTTGGTGTGGACGCCGACCAGGCAGGTGGAGACAAGTGCCGTGGGTCTGTGGACGGGGCCCGACCCGAGATCGGTCACCGATGGGATCGGTCGTGCCTTGGGCAAGGACTGAGCGGGTCCCGGGAGAGCGGAAGATCAGGCATGGGCTCCTGGGATTGAGGCTGAAATACGGGCACTGCGCCTCCGGGACCGCTGCGGCCCACTTCGCTCCGGGGGCACCGGGCTCAGGCGGATGGAATCACCGCCGGCTGGGTGCGATGCAGTTCGTGGAGCCCTTCGAGCTGGTTGTGCACCGACACCAGCTGGTCGCGGATATGGCGGCTGTTCTCGATCCGCTCGAGGCTGAGCAGCATGGCTTCGATCTGCTGCTTGCAGCTGATCAGCACGCGGCACTCGGGTGATCCGGGTTCGTAGGGCATGGAACAGGAAAACGCCCTGCCAGTCGAACCCACTGCCCGGCTGCGATCTGTCTCCATGGCAGCAGACCGCTGGCGGGATAACCGCCCTTGCCTCAGCCGGCGCGGCGGGGGGCCGGGCCGGCTGCCCGCCGCGGCCGCTCGCGCTCGCCGCCGCGCCCCCCCGTCCGGGGGCCTTCACCCCGGCGGGAGCGATCGCCGCCATCCGGTCGGCCGCGGCCTCGGTCATTGCGGCGCCCCCTGCCCCCGCTGAGATCCAGGGGCGGCGCGGACAGCACCGTGGGTTCGAAGCCCGGCACCTCACGGCGGGGCAGGGGCGAGCCCAGCAGGCGTTCGATCGCCCGCAGCAGCTCATGCTCCTCGGCCGCCACCAGCGAGATGGCATGGCCTGGATGTCCCGCCCTGCCGGTGCGGCCGATGCGATGCACGTAATCCTCCGCCAGGTTGGGCAGATCAAGATTGACCACGTGGGGCAGCTGGTGGATGTCCAGGCCGCGGGCAGCGATGTCGGTGGCCACCAGCACCCTCACGCTGCCGTCGCGGAATCCCGCCAGGGCCCGGGTGCGGGCCCCCTGGCTCTTGTTGCCGTGAATGGCGGCCGCCGCCAGCCCCTCCCGCTCCAGCCGTTCGGCCAGGCGGTTGGCGCCATGCTTGGTGCGGGAGAACACCAGCACCTGCTCCCAGCCGTTGCTGCGGATCAGGTGGCTGAGCAGGTCCCCCTTGCGGTCCATGTCGCAGGGGTGGAGCAGCTGCTCCACGGTGGGGGCGGCGGCGTTTTCCGGACTGGCCTGCAGCTGCACCGGCTGATGCAGCAGACCGTGGGCCAGCTGACGGATCTCGCCGGAGAATGTGGCGGAGAACAGCAGGTTCTGGCGGCGTTCGGGCAGCAGCTGCAGGATGCGCCGGATGTCGCGGATGAAGCCCATGTCCAGCATGCGGTCGGCTTCATCGAGCACCAGGATCTCGACCCGATCCAGCCTCACGGCGCCCTGCTGCTGCAGATCCATCAGCCGGCCCGGGGTGGCCACCAGCACGTCGACGCCGCGGCTGAGGCGCTGGATCTGGGGGTTGACGCTGACCCCTCCGAAGACCACATCGCTGCGCAGGTCGAGGTAGCGCCCGTAAGCCAGCACGCTCTCCCCCACCTGGGCCGCCAGTTCGCGGGTGGGGGTCAGCACCAGGCAGCGCACGACGCGGTCGCGGGCATGGGGGCCATGGCGCAGGCGCTCCAGCAGCGGCAGGGTGAAGCCGGCGGTCTTGCCGGTGCCGGTCTGGGCGGCAGCCATGACGTCATGGCCCGCCAGCACGGCCGGGATGCACTGACGCTGGATCGGCGATGGCGTGCGGTACCCCTTGCCGGCGACCGCCTTGAGCAACGGCTCGGACAGGCCGAGATCGGCGAAATCAGCCGCCAGGCCCGCCACCGGCGCCGCCAGGCCGGCCGGGCTGCCGCCCTGGGATTCCGGCACAGCAGCGGCGGAGGGCGTTGCGGTCGGGTCGGGGGCCGGACGGCGACGGGTCGGGGCCAGGCCGGCCTGGGGCTGGCTGGCGGAGCTGCGGGGCAGGCCAGCGGCAGCGGTGCGATCAGCCGCAGGCCTGGTGTCGGCACCGCTCCCTCGGCTGGCGGCGGGCCGGGGGTCGGAGGCGGCAGGATCCGCGCCGCTGCGACGACTGGAGCGACGGGGGCTTGTCCGGGCCGGCACGGGGGAACGTCCGCTGGAGGAGGAGGAGGCGGTGGAACTGATCGGCGGTGGGGGCGTGAATGCCCAGCGTAGGCGCACCCTTCCGCTGCGGCCGCCGCACAAGCAAGCCGAATCCTGCAGGATCAGCGTGACGCCGCAGGACCTCGCCCCACCTGACCAGCCGCGAACGGCATCGGCGTCACCCCAGCGGTGCAGCACGACGCGGCCGTTGGTGGCGGACGCCACAGGGCAGGCAGGGCGACGCGCCGCTGCGGCGATCGGTCGCATCCGTCCTGCCGACGGGGGATCGCCGGCGGATCCTGCCGCCAGCCCTGGCAGCACCACGGGACGACCAGGCTCACGCAACGCTCAGCCCGGCGGGGCGGGGCTGTAGTGCAGGCAGCGTTCGCAGGGACCGGCCGGCAGCACGGCGCAGCGCAGCAACGGGGTGCGGGCGTTGTAGCGGCAGCTGGGATCGCCGATCACCCAGCGACCGTTCCACCAGCGGGCATCGTCGGGCCTGCGCTGGGGCCTCACCTGCAGGGCGACGGAACGCAGCTCGTAGCGGCCGGACACCAGCCGGTAGCGGTGGCGCCGCTGCAGCACCAGGTAGCCGATGCCGTCGTGGTCCAGCCAGCGGCCGGGCTGGGGCACCTCCGCCAGGGACGGCAGCTCCAGGCTGCCCAGCAGCCGATCGGTCTCGATCTGACGCAGCTCCACCTGCATGGCTCAGGAGCCGGAAGCATCCGGAGCGGGCGACTCCGGGGCGGCGCCGTCGCGCACGGAGAAGCCCCAGAGAAAGAGCAGCGCCACCAGCAGCAGCAACGACCACTCGGGCAGCACCAGCCAGGGCAGCGCCACCCGCAGCACCAGCCGGATGCCCACCAGCCCCACCGCCAGATAGCCCGCGGTCTCAAGGTGGCGGAAGATCTCAAGCCAGCGGATGAACAGGGCCGCGGTCAGCCTCAGGGCGATCACCCCGATCACGCCTCCGGCCATCACCAGGACCAGGCGGTCGGTGACGGCCACCGCGGCGGCGACGCTGTCGAGGGAGAAGGCCAGATCGGTGAGCGCCAGGGTGATGACCACACCGCCGAGGGATCTCCAGCCCGGCGACGGGGCTGCCTCAGCGGGCCTGACGGCGGAGGCCTCTCCCGGAGTGGGGCCGGCATCGGCGCCAGCCGCCTCCGGGGAGCTGGTGGTCTCCGGGGGAGTGGAGGCTGCAGGGGCCTCGGCCGGGGCCGGTTCGTCGGCACCCAGCAGGTGGCGGATGCAGAGCACCAGCAGGTAGCCCGCCGCCAGCAGCTGCAGCGGCCAGAGCTGCAGCACCCAGCGGGCCGCCACGATCAGCAGCAACCGGAAGATCAGGGCCAGCAGCAGGCCGATGTTCAGGGCCTGCTGCTGCCGGGCGGGATTGTGCAGGCGGCGGGAGATCGCCGCCAGAGCGATGGCGTTGTCCGCGGAGAGCACGGCCTCCAGGGCCAGCAGCAGCGGCAGCAGCAGCAGCACCTCACCCCACTGGTCCACCCCCTGCAACAGCGGTGAGAGTGAGCTGACCGATTCCGCTTCCATTCCAGCGCTGCTCCCAGGGGGGTCCCGGCCTGCGGTTGCGGCCTGGCCGTGGAAGCGAGGCCACCGCGGGCGGGGGGCGTTCAATGTAGGGAGACGACCCATCGCCGTCCGATCGCCATGGCTGAGCTGCGGGCGGAACTGCTGCACGCCGCGGCGGAGTTCCGGGTGGTCCGGGTCAGCGCCCATCAGGGGGAGAGGCTGCTGGGGAGCTGCCTCGGGGAAGCGCAGACCGCCGAGCTGGCCGAGGACCGGGCCACGGCCCGGCTGCTGCAGCGGCTGGGGCTGGCGCCGGAACCACGCCCCGGCCGGACGTCGCCCCGGCAGGACCCGGAGCCCCGGCAGGAGACGGCCAGGGCCGGGGGGGGCGCGGGGGACTCCCAGGCCCTGGAGCTCCCAGGCCTGGAGCGCGTCACCCGCAAGGCGGCGCCGGTGCGCCGTCCGCCCCCGGCAGCGCCGCCCCCGGACGGGGTCGCCAGCGCTGCCGCGGAGCCGCAGGCTGGGATGCGGGAGCCCGCCGGCCGCGAGGGTTCTGCCGAGGACGACGGATCGCTGCCCGGTCCAGGGGCGGTCCAGGGCGCTTCCGCCGCCGCCGCCGCCGGCCGCGAGCCGCAGGAGCCGCAGGAGCCGCAGGAGCCGCAGGAGCCGCAGGCCCAGGTCTCGCCTGCGCCGGAGTCCAGCGAAGCCGGAACGATCGAACCGCAGGCGCTGGAACCGGAGCCTCCGCCCCTGGACCCGGAGGACTGGAGCAGCGAGCTGGCGGGGGTGGAGATGCAGCTGCAGCGCCTCGGCTGGGCCCGCGAGCAGGAGGGGGTCTACCTGGAGCGGGCCTTCGGCCACCCCAGCCGCAGCCGGCTGACCACCTACGCCGATCTGCTGGCCTACCTGCGCTCTCTGGAGGGGCTGGAGCCGGGGGCCGATCCGGCCCTGGCCGCCGTGCCGTTGCGGCGCCGCGATCTGCTGCGCCTCTGCGACCAGCTGCTGCAGAGCCTCGGCTGGGGAGCGGAGCAGGGCCGGCGCTTCCTGGAGCAGCAGCTCGGGGCGAGCAGCCGCCTGCAGCTCAGCGACGCCCAGCTGCTGCAGTTCAACATGGCCCTGGAGGCCGAACTGATCGCCTCAGGCGATCCCCGGAACGGGGATCGGGAGCCTGCGGATCGCCCCCCGGACGCCGGCGCCGATGCAGAGCCAGCCCCGGGGCCGGCGGCGCTGGCAACGGGCTGAGAAGCGCAGGCTCGGGACAGGCGTCGCGCCACTACGCCGCAGCCATCAGCTCCACAGGCAGCGGCTTCGCAGCCTCAGCTGCCCCCCGCGACGGGGCGGCTCCGGCGGAGGTTGCCACACTCTCCCGCACCCCATCGGCCGGCGCACGAGCGGCGGGCTGCGCCGGAGCCTGGGCAGGCGCAGAACGCCAGCGACCAGGGGCGCCCGGGATGGCGATGTGGCGCGGGTGACATACCCTCGGATCTGGCTCAGCGCTGGGCCCGCCCGCCGGGACACCCCTGAGCTCCGTTTTCTCCGTGCGTCCCCCAGGAGCAGCTGCGATGAGTCTCAGGATCGGCATCAACGGTTTCGGCCGGATCGGCAGGTTGGTGTTCCGTCGAGCGATCGAACGGGGCGATGTCGAAGTGGTCGGCATCAACGACCTGATTGATGTCGAATACATCGCCTACATGCTCCGCTACGACTCCACCCACGGTCGCTTCGGCGGCACGGTGGAGGTGAGCAACGGCGACCTGGTGGTCAACGGCCAGCGCATCCGCATCAGCGCGGAACGCAATCCTGCGGATCTTCGCTGGGGTGATGTGGGCGCCGAAACGGTGCTGGAATCCACCGGCTTCTTCCTCACCGATGCGGCGGCCCGCCAGCACATCCAGGCCGGAGCACGGCGGGTGGTGATGTCGGCCCCGTCGAAGGACGACACCCCGATGTTCGTCATGGGGGTCAACCACCACACCTACGCCGGCCAGGAGATCGTCTCCAACGCCTCCTGCACCACCAACTGCCTGGCGCCGCTGGCCAAGGTCGTGCATGACAGCTTCGGCATCGCCAGCGGCCTGATGACCACAGTCCACGCCACCACCGCCACCCAGAAGACCGTCGACGGCCCTTCGATCAAGGACTGGCGCGGCGGTCGCGGCGCCTCGCAGAACATCATTCCCTCCTCCACCGGTGCCGCCAAGGCGGTGGGCCGGGTGATCCCGGCGCTGAACGGCAAGCTCACCGGCATGGCCTTCCGCGTTCCCACCGCCGACGTCTCGGTGGTGGATCTGACCGTGAACCTGGAGCGCCCGGCCAGTTACGACGCGGTCAAGCAGGCGATCCGCGAAGCCGCCGCCGGACCGCTCAACGGCATCCTGGGCTATACGGAAGACGACGTGGTCTCCAGCGATTTCCTCGGGGAATCCTGCACCTCGATCTTCGATGCGGGCGCCGGCATCGCCCTCACCGACACGTTCATGAAGCTGGTGTCCTGGTACGACAACGAGTGGGGCTACTCCTGCAAGTGCCTCGACCTGATCAGCCACATGGCCAGCTACGGCTGAACACCAGCCGGCACCGCCTGAACCGGCACCGCCCGAGCAGGCAGGGCCGGAGCCGTCTGAACCCGCTCCGGCGTCCGGGAGGACGCCGGTGGCCACCAGCCCCCGATCAGCGGGCCGCCGGCAGGACGGCGGCGGCAGTGGCGACGCAGCAGCAGGGGCCCGATGTCGGGGCGATGCTGGTTGGCATAGGCCTCCCGCTCCAGCTCCCGCTCCCAACCCGGTGAAGAGGCATACAGCGGTTCGGAGATCTGCGTCTCCAGCTCCACCGACAGATCGGAGGGCAGACCCAGCAGCCGGGGCCGGGCCCCCAGGGATCCGGCCCCGCAGCTCTGGGCCACATGGATGGATTCATGGGTGAGCACCCGCAGGAAATCGACCGTGCCCTTCGATGGAACGGAGGGGTCGATGCGGATCAGACGGGCGCCGTGGTCCCATTCGGCGGCGGCGCCGAGCTTGAGCGGCCGTCGCAGACTGAGCTGCACGCCAGCCTCCTGCAGCCCCTGCAGCAGCCGTTGGATGGCCTGGCGCTCCTGCTCATGGCTGGGCGGTGACGCCATCAAGGCCTGGATCTCGGCGATGCTCAGCTCCGGTTCCCCCGGGCGGCGACGGTAGAGGTAGCGAGTGCCGCCGCCGGGCAGGGGCTCACTGGTGGGAATCCAGGAGCGATCGGCCTCCGCCAGGCGGGAGAGCAGGCCCTGGCGCACGAGGCGCAGCGGTTGCAGCCGCGGATCCGGAGGCGGCTGGAAGCGCTCGAGGAAGGCCGGCAGGGTGGTGGAGCGGGCGGCCTGGCTGGCGAGGGTGTCCACCACGTCAGGGGTGGCGGCCGCGAGCAGGGCGACGCCCGTGAGCCCGAGCATCAGCCAGGCCCCCCCCGGCCCGCTGCGGCGCCTGAGCCGGCATCCGCAGCGGGGGCAGAGCAGGTCAGCACCGCTGCGGGACCCGCGGCGATGCGGCTGTTCGCGACAGACCGGGCAGTGGTACGCGGGCATGCCTGAGGGGACCGGGCAGCGGGAACCTGTCCCCAGCATGTCTGGCCGCAGGCCCGGGCGACAGCGGACCGCCGCACGGCAGACCCCGGAGCGACGGGCCCGGAGCAGGCGACGCAGGCGGGGGAACCGACCCAGACGGTCCTGCAGCGACGACAGCACGGCCCGCCCAGCCCGCCGGCATGGGCGGGACCATCCCAGGACCCCCAGGAGCGACGGCTTCGGCCTCCCGGCCGGGTTCGCGTCGCCGGACGCTGCGCGCAGAGCGCGATCCCGGCCGCGGGTTGCGAGGATCGCCCCGAATCCTCCCCGCTGCGATGCCCCTCTCCGCCCTGGTGCGCCAACTCCGGCAGGTGCCCCTGACGGCGGAGCTGCTGGCCCGCTGCGAGCGGCCGGAACGGCTGCGGTTGCGAGGCGGAGGCCGGGCGGCGAGGGCCCTGGTGGCCAGCGCCCTGGCCGGAGCCGCCGAGGCCCCGCTGCTGGTGGTGGTGCCGACGCTGGAGGAGGCGGGTCGCTGGGCGGCGCTGCTGGAGCTGATGGGCTGGAGCTCGAGCCAGCTCTATCCCACCAGCGAGGGATCTCCCTATGAGCCGTTCGATCCCACCAGCGAGATCACCTGGGGACAGCTGCAGGTGCTGGCGGAACTGCTGGCCCCCGACGGCCAGCCGCGGGCGATCGTGGCGACCGAACGGGCGCTGCAGCCGCACCTGCCGCCGCCCCAGGCCCTGGCGCAACGCTGCCTGGGGCTTGAGCGGGGCGACAGCATCGACCTGGAGGCGCTGGGACGGCAGCTGGCGGCGCTCGGCTACGAGCGGGGCGCCACGGTGGAGCAGGAGGGCAGCTGGAGCCGTCGCGGCGACATCGTCGACATCTTTCCGGTCAGCGCCGAGCTGCCGGTGCGGCTGGAGTTCTTCGGGGACAGCCTGGAGAAGCTGCGGGAGTTCGATCCCGCCAGCCAGCGCTCCCTCGATGCGATCGAACGGGTGCGGCTGACACCGACCAGCTACGCGCCGCTGATCGCCGATGGCCTGCGGGCGACGCTGCCGGAAGGGCTGGAGGCGTTGCTGGGAGCGGAGGGGCTGGAGCAGCTGCTGGCGGGGGACACCCCGGAGGGTCTGCGGCGGCTGCTGGGCCTGGCCTGGTCCTCGCCGGCCTCGCTGCTCGACTACCTGCCCGAGGACACGGTGGTGGCCATCGATGAGCGGCGCCATTGCCTGGCCCACGGGCAGCAGTGGTTCGACCATGTGGCCGGACATCACGGGGAGGTGCTGGCGGAACTGGGGCTGGAGCCGGAGCTGCTGCCGGCGGAGCTGCACCGCCCGATCGCCGCAGCGCTGCAGCAGGCCGAACGCTTCCGCGGCTTCGACCTGGCGGAGCTGCACGAAAGCGACGGAGACCCGAACAGCTTCGATCTGGCCTCGAGGGCGGTGCCGGCCTACCCCAACCAGTTCGGGCGACTGGCGACGACGATCCAGGAGTTCCAGCGGCAGCGGACGCGGGTGTGGCTGCTGTCGGCCCAGCCATCACGGGCGGTGGCGTTGCTGGAGGAACACGACTGCATCGCCCGTTTCGTGCCCAACGCGGCGGACCTGCCGGCGATCGAGCGGCTGCTGGAGCAGAACACGCCGGTGGCGCTGAAGATCCGCGGCACGGCGGAACTGGAGGGGCTGCAGCTGCCGGCCTGGAAGCTGGTGCTGGTGACCGACCGGGAATTCTTCGGGCAGCAGAGCCTGGCGGCCAGCGGCTACGTGAGGCGACGCCGCAAGGCGGCCAGCCGCACGGTGGATCCGAACAAGATGCAACCCGGCGACTTCGTGGTGCATCGCAACCACGGCATCGGCCGGTTCCTCAAGCTGGAGAAGCTGGCGATCAGCGGCGAGGCCAGGGACTACCTGGTGGTGCAGTACGCCGATGGGCTGCTGCGGGTGGCGGCGGACCAGCTGGGCAGCCTGGGCCGTTACCGGGCCAGCAGCGAGGCGCCGCCGGAGCTGAACCGCATGGGCGGCACGGCCTGGACCCGGGCGAAGGAGCGGGCGAAGAAGGCGATCCGCAAGGTGGCGGTGGACCTGGTGAAGCTGTATGCGGAACGGCACAAGGCGGCGGGGTTCGCCTATCCGCAGGACGGGCCCTGGCAGAACGAACTGGAGGATTCCTTCCCCTATGAACCGACCCCGGATCAGCTCAAGGCGATCACGGAGGTCAAGCGGGACATGGAGCAACCGTCCCCGATGGATCGGCTGGTGTGCGGCGATGTGGGCTTCGGCAAGACCGAGGTGGCGATCCGGGCCGTGTTCAAGGCGGTGACGGCGGGCAAGCAGGTGGCGATGCTGGCGCCGACCACGGTGCTGGCCCAGCAGCACTGGCGCACGCTGAGCGAACGCTTTGCCCCCTATCCGGTGAAGGTGAGCCTGTTGAACCGCTTCCGCACGGCGGCGGAACGCAAGGCGATCGGGGAGGGCCTGGCGGACGGCACGGTGGATGTGGTGGTGGGCACCCACCAGCTGCTGGGCAAGGGGGTGCAGTTCCGGCAGCTGGGGTTGCTGGTGGTGGATGAGGAGCAGCGCTTCGGGGTGAACCAGAAGGAGAAGATCAAGGTGCTGCGCAAGGACGTGGATGTGCTGACCCTGTCGGCCACTCCGATCCCGAGGACGCTGTACATGAGCCTCTCGGGGGTGAGGGAGATGAGCCTGATCACCACGCCACCGCCGCTGCGCCGGCCGATCCGCACGCACCTGGCGGCGCTGGATGAGGAGGCGGTGCGCAGCGCCATCCGCCAGGAGCTGGATCGCGGCGGCCAGATCTTCTATGTGGTGCCGCGGGTGGAGGGGATCGAGGACGTGGCGGCGAAGCTGCGGGCGATGCTGCCCGGGCTGCGGCTGCTGGTGGCCCACGGACAGATGGCGGAGGGGGAACTGGAGAGCGCGATGGTGGCGTTCAATGCCGGCGAGGCCGATCTGATGCTCTGCACCACGATTGTGGAAAGCGGTCTGGACATCCCGAGGGTGAACACGATCCTGATCGAGGATGCGCATAAGTTCGGCCTGGCGCAGCTGTATCAACTGCGCGGCAGGGTCGGCCGCAGCGGCATCCAGGCCCACGCCTGGCTGTTCTTTCCAGGCGATGCCTCCCTGAGCGAAGCGGCAAGGCAGCGGTTGCGGGCGATCCAGGAGTTCGCCCAGCTGGGCAGCGGCTACCAGCTGGCGATGCGGGACATGGAGATCCGCGGGGTGGGCAATCTGCTGGGGGTGGAGCAGAGCGGCCAGATGGAAGCGATCGGCTTTGATCTGTACATGGAGATGCTGCAGGAGTGCCTGGCGGAGATCCAGGGGCAGGACATCCCGGCGGTGGACGACACCCAGATCGACCTGCCGATCACGGCCTTCATCCCTGGAGACTGGATCACCGAGAACGACGAGAAAATGGCGGCCTATCGGTCCGCGGCGGACTGCGGCAGCCGCGAGGCGCTGCTGGAGCTGGCGGCGGGCTGGGTGGATCGCTACGGGGCGCTGCCGGCGCCGGTGATCGCGTTGCTGCAGCTGATGGAACTGAAGCTGCTGGCCCGGCGCTGCGGCTTCTCGCGCATCAAGCCTGAGAAACCCAACATCGCGCTGGAGACGCCGATGGAGGAGCCGGCGTTCCGCCTGCTGCGGCAGGGACTTCCCCAGCACCTGCACGGGCGGCTGGTGTATCAGGCGGGATCGGGCAGCACGGCCAGGGTGCTGGCCCGGGGGCTGGGGGTGCTGCCGATCGAGAAGCAGGTGGAGGAGCTGAAAACCTGGCTCGAGCAGATGGCGTCGCAGTTGCCGGGCAGCGACGGGCTCACCGCCAGCCAGCGCCAGGAGCAGGATGCGACCCGCGATGCCGCGGTGCTGGTGGTGTGAGGCCCCTCGGATCCAGACCCTGGGCGAAGGTCTCAGGCCCGGCAGGGCAGGGATGCAGGGTGCGTGCCTGGCCCGAGGCCCGAGGCCCCGCGGAGCTTCCTGGGACCTGCCGAAGGGATGGGCCGCTGCCCCCCCGATGGCCGACCATCCAGGAAGGGGGCGTCTGACAGCCCGAGCAGCCCCAGAGACGGGCGGGCCCGCTCCCTTGCCCGTTCACCAGGCCCTGTAGAGCGTGCGCCCCAGGGCTTCGCGCAGGGCGCGGCTGCTGCGATCGAGGCCCTGGGCAGAGGGGATGTAGTTGAGGGGATCGGCGAGGGGATGGCCTGCCCAGAGGCCGCTGGCCTGGAAGTCGACCGCAAAGGGGATCACCCGCAGCCCCTGACGCTCGAACAGACGCTGGGCACGGGGCAGGTGAAATGCGGAGGTGACCAGCACGACGCGACTGCCGCGCGGCAGCTGGGAAGCCACGGCAGCGGCCTCCTCGGCGGTGTTGCGCACCTTGACGGTGGTGAACAGATCAGCGGGGGGGAGACCGAGGGCCAGGGCTCTCTGCCGCAGCACATCGCCTTCGGGTGGAAACTGCGGCTGGTTGGGCCACCAGCCGCCGGTGAAGATCAGCCGGGGGCGCAGACCCTGGCGACGCAGCTGCTGGTAGGCCTCGATGCCGCCGAAGAAGCGATCGGCGTCGATCCATTCACTGGCCCGGGCCGGACCGGGAGCCGGATGGCGGCCGGTGCCCAGCACCACCACCGCCAGCGCGGCTGGCGGGGCAACGGGTGCACGGGGGCGTGCGGAGCCGTCTCCGATGGAGCCGGCGGAGCCCGGCCTGAAGCCAGGGCCTGCAGATGCCGTGGCCCATGCAGGCCCGCTGTTCGGTGCCGATGCGGCGGGGGGGCCGTCGTTCCCAGGCGACGCGGAACCCTGCAGGCCGGAGAGCACGGAGGCCGCGGACTGACGCTGGTAGGGAGACTCCAGCCAGCGCCAGAGCAGCTCGGCGGTGAGGGGCGTGGAGAACAGCCAGAGCAGGGAGAGGGAGGCGATGCCGGGCCAGCGGCTGCCGCGCAGGGCGCCCCAGAGCAGCAGCAGCAGCGACAGCCCGAGGGGCAGCAGCAGCAGGGGCAGCAGCTTGCTGAGAAGAAACAGCATCAGCACACAGCGAAGCTGGGGCGGATCCTGTCATCCCGCAGGGAGAGCACAGGGCAGGGCAGGCACGCTCGGGTCGGCACTGCTGTTGCGCTACAGCCTGATGGGATTCAATTCGCGCGGGGCGATGCCTTTGAGATCCACCAGCAATCCCTGAGGAAGCACCAGATCATGCCAGCGGGATACACTGAATTCCGTGAACTGGCGATGGGCAACCGCGGCGATCACGGCCTGATAGCGCTGTCCGGGAGGAGGTTCAGGCAACACGCGCAGCCCATAGACATTGTCCGCCTCCTGAGGATCCACCCAGGGATCCACCACCGTGGGCCGCATGCCATAGCGCTCCAGACAGGCCAGCAGATCCACAACGCGGGTGTTGCGCAGATCCGGGCAGTTCTCCTTGAAGGTCAGCCCCAGCACAAGGACTTCTGAGCCCCCGATCGTCAGACCCAGACGGGCCATGTCCAGCACCAGCTGTTCCACCACCCAGGTGCCCATGCTGTCGTTGATCCGGCGGCCGGCCAGAACCAGATGGGGGTGGTATCCCATCAGGTCAGATTTATAGGTGAGGTAGAAAGGATCCACCCCGATGCAGTGCCCTCCGACCAGCCCCGGACGAAACGGCAGGAAGTTCCACTTCGTGCCAGCCGCCTCGAGCACATCCAGGGTATCGATCTGAAGCTTTCGAAAGATGATCGCCAGTTCATTCACCAAAGCGATATTCAGATCCCTCTGAGTGTTCTCGATGACCTTGGCCGCCTCAGCAACCTTGATGCTGGGCGCGCGATGGGTGCCTGCCTCAATGATCGAACCGTAGAACCCATCCACCCAGGCTGCGGCTTCAGCCGTGCTACCGCTGGTCACCTTTGTAATCGTGATCAGCTTATGTTCGGAGTCTCCAGGGTTGATCCGCTCTGGGCTATAGCCACAAACGAAGCCTTCATTGAAGCGGAGGCCTGATTCCCGTTCCAGGATCGGCACACAATCTTCCTCCGT
This sequence comes from Synechococcaceae cyanobacterium, assembly GCA_035285905.1. GTDB lineage: Bacteria > Cyanobacteriota > Cyanobacteriia > PCC-6307 > Cyanobiaceae > Cyanobium. Next base: position 7,786 of record JAYKJA010000069.1, on the reverse strand, counting down.
CGCCCCCGGATAGACGGTGCTCTCATAGATCACCACCGGCAGATGGGCACGTCCGCTGCTCTGCCGTGCCCGCAGGGCCTGCCCCACCGTGGCGCTGGCCCGCTGCAGCGGTCGCAGATCCGGCCGTTTGGCCACGTCGATCGGCGTGGGGACCGTGACCACATACACGTCGGCCTCGGCCAACCGGGCCGGATCACTGCTGAACTCCAGCGCGGACGCGGCCTGCAGGGCCTCACGGCTGGTCTCATGGGTGCGGTCAAGCCCGTTGCGCAGGTCCTCCAGCCGCGAGAGCTGAATGTCGAAACCGATCACCGGCCGTTGCAGCAGCCCACCGCTGCGCACGCAGCGACGCGTGGAAGCGAAGCTCACCGCCAGGGGCAGGCCCACGTAACCCAGACCGATCACCGCCACCGTGCAGGTGTCGAGAGGGGGAAGCTCAGTCGCGTTCAAGATCCTGTCCCGGGCGGTGTTGTGGCAGTGCGAAGAGAAGCGGAATCGATGCCGAACAGCAATTCTGAAGCAGGGGCTGAATCATCCGCCGGTGCCGGCAGGAGGAAGCGGCCGACGGGCCTGATCCCCGCTGTCCGCGGCAGGCCCTGGCGACGATCACCGCTGGTAGAACTCGCGATACCAGGACACGAAGCGGGCCACCCCCTCCCTCACCGGCGTGTTGGGGCGGAAGCCGGTCCACGACTCCAGGGCGTTCGTGTCCGCCGCTGTGGCGGGGACATCGCCAGGTTGCATCGGCAGAAACTGCTTCTGGGCCTGGCGGCCGAGGGCCTGTTCAACCGCAACGATGTAATCCATCAAAGGGGTGGGATTCGAATTGCCGATGTTGAACACCCGATGGGGTGCCCAGCTGGTGCCGGGATCCGGCTGCTGGGGATCAAAGTCTGGATCGGGCTGAGCCGGCCTGTCCAGCACCCGAAGCAGACTTTCGACAATGTCATCAATATAGGTAAAGTCCCGCACCATCTGGCCGTTATTGAAGACCTTGATAGGCTCCCCATCCAGAATCGCCCGGGTGAACAGGAACAGGGCCATATCCGGCCTTCCCCATGGACCGTACACCGTGAAGAAGCGCACTCCTGTGGCCGGCAGCCCGTAGAGATGGCTGTAGGTATGAGCCATCAGTTCATTGGCCTTCTTGCTGGCTGCATAAAGGCTCACGGGATGATCCACGCTCTGCCGCTCGCTGAAGGGCAGCTTCGTGTTGCCACCGTAGACGGAGCTGCTGCTGGCATAGACCAGATGCTCCACTCCGTGGTGGCGGCAGCCTTCGAGCAGATGGCCGAAGCCAACGAGATTGGCCTGAATGTAGGCGGCTGGATTCTCAATGGAATAGCGAACACCGGCCTGAGCTGCCAGATTCACCACCCGACGCGGCTGATGCACACGAAATGCAGCCTCCAGGGCATCCCGATCTTCAAGATCCGCTTCGATCAGCACAAAAGGGGTTCCGCAACCGTCTGCCAGCCGCCGGAGCTGGTCCAGACGGGCGCGTTTGAGTGCTGGATCGTAGTAGGGGTTGATGTTGTCGTACCCCACCACGGGGGAGCCTCGCTCCAGCAGGCGGCAGCTGAGATGAAAGCCGATGAACCCGGCGGCGCCGGTGACGAGAACAGTCATGCTTGCATTGGGGTGCGGCTATCCAACCACGTCAACAAAGAACAGATCGGTCTGTCGATCCCGAACCACGCGCAGGGATGACAACAAGAGAGACGGGCCACCTCCAGGGTTACAGCAGCGCGGCGGGCCCGGCGGGCCGGTTGTCGTCAGGCATGGCGACGGCATTCGCTCCATAGCTTTTGACGCGTTGATAATAGGACAATCCAGCGCCGTCGTAAGCCCGTCCGTCACTCCCGGTGAATTCCAGCCAGCTTCGCGGTCGCAGCAGAAATCCTGGCCAGCGATCAGCAAGTAACGCCAGCCTCCTTAGATTAACATCGCAGCCAGATTCACTCACTTCCCGCCACAATCACACCGTTCCATTGCTCCGATTCAAGACCAGACCCTCCGGCAGCAGGATCGGCGCAGCGGAGAGGAGGCCGGGACGACAGACCTCTGCAAATCGAGGTCCCAGCTCTCATTCAGCGGACAGCACAGAACAAGGCCCCCAGGGACACAACTCCAGGCCAACATTTCTCAGGCCTCAGCGCGCCCAGCTGGGCAGGAGGAATCCGCTTCGATCCGATCCTGAGCCAGCTGAATGGAGAGGGCCTGACCGGACCACGATGCGAGAGTCAGGGTCTCAGCGCTCCGCCAGAATCAGGGTCCTGGCTCTGTCACCTCAGGACGAAAGACAGACGCTGATCAGGGGCCATCATGGTCCGCATCATCGGGCGATCCGAGCTGTCGTTGAAGCACCCAATGATGCCCCTGGCCACGACAGGACTGCCTCATCAATGCATGGCTCAGCCCCACGAGAATCGCCAACCGCGTCTGGGCTGGACTTCAGACATGGTGGGACCACCGGTACAACTCGGAATGATCAGGTCAGGCGCCTGGCCAGCGACCTGCCTCCATGACAACACCGGCCAGCAATGCCGCTGCAGCGCTGGCAGCACGATCAGGCGCCGCATCGGCTCGTTGCCTCTCTGCAGCGGAGGTTGGCAAGCGACTCTCTGCGCAGCCCACGTCGTCAGGAGCTGACGGGGTCAGCTCTCGTTGCCGCTGCAGGTTTCCAGGGTCAGCTCGGATCCACACCGAGCCGGTAGGTCTTCGTCGACAGTCCCGCCTGCTCTCTTTGGGAAGCGGATGAAGGGCAGCCAGAAGGAGGAGCCTCCAGGGGCTGTCTGGGATGTCCCTGCTCGGGCAAGGGGATGGCGGCGAGTCATTGGGGCAGCGACAGGACTCTGCATCGCAACGCCGGGTGATCTGCAAGGGGGTTGATGCGGAACTGTCAGCGCCGAACACGATCGACCAGCCCAGAGATACACCAACCCCAGTCCCTGCTGCGGCTCAGGATCAGCGTGCCCAACGGCTGCAGACAGCGCAGATCGGCGCACAGCGGGGAGCCCCCTGGCTTCTCGCGCTGACTGGGACGATCAGGATGGGAGGCCTTGGTTGTTGGCGCATGGCCTCGGCGGGGGTTGCCCAGTGGCAGTCCCGATGCGTTCCCCGATGGTGACCCATGACGCTGCTGCGCTTCGGCTGGAGAGACGGCCAGGCGGGTTGTCCGGGGTTGCTGGATTCGCAGGCTCGGGGAACCAGGCAGCAACGCCCGGACCTCGCCGGCCTGCGATCGCGCCTCGGCTTGGCCACGCACAGGGCTGGGCTGGGGCTGGGGCTGTCGCTCGAGAGCAGGTCCTTGGCGGAACGAGGCGCCGGCGCCCGGAGATTGGACAGCGGCGGCCAGATCCGCGTTGCCGTGCACCCAGCCGGCGGCCGATGGCGCCGTCCGGACAGGGTTTTGACCATCCTCTCCCGAGCAGCGCCTGGGGCGCAGGCGAACCTCGCCGCATCCCGCCCCACCATCGCGCAAACATCTGTTACAGTGGCTTTAAGTTTCATGTTGAGGCCATGGGGGACATCGCTTCGGAGGTGGCTGGTCTGGGCGGATTGGAGATTTCAGGGTTGGTCAGCAGCGGCTTCGGATTTGTGTCTGCCCTGGTCAGTGTGCTGGCCATCGGGTTCTTCGCCCTGACCCAGTCCGACGCCGGTAACGATGATGACGATTCCACCCCTGGTGGTGGGCTGATGCAGCCCGTGGCCTGAAGATCTCCCTCTTCGACACCCCTGATTGAGCCATCTCATCAGTGGACAGCTCCTGCTCGAAACCCCCTGGAGTCCGAATCGAAATGGGACTTCAGGGGGTTTTGTTGGCCTGAGATTCCACCATTCGACGCCACTCGGCCGGAACCTGGACCAGGAACAGCCACCACCACAGCAGCACGGCCAGCCCGCTGGCTGCGGTCAGCCACCACCAGTGCAGCAGCCACCAACTGGCCAGAGGGACTGCAATCCCGGTCGTCAGAATTGACCAGGGCTGACACCACCAGGGCTTCAGCTGCCAGAACCGCTCCGGCGGACCTGCGGGAAACTCAGGGTTTGCCAAGGGCTGCCGGGAGATTGGCCGTGCCGGGCGCGTAGGGACGCTCCAGGGCGGTGACGCTGCGCAGTTGCTTGATCAACGTGGTCTCCGCCACGCGGTACTGGCTGTCCTTGCGGGTGCCCAGGTCTTCCAGCCGCAGTTTCTGCACCTCCAGTTCAGACATCTTGGCCTGGATGTCCGGGTCGATGCCGTGCTTATGGATGTCGCGATTGCTGGGGGTGAGGTATTTGGCGATCGTCACCGTCATGCCGGAGCCATCCGACAGGCCGCGCACCGACTGCACCAGGCCCTTGCCGAAGGTCTTCTGACCCACCAGCAGCGCTCGGCGATTGTCCTGCAGTGCGCCGGAGAGAATCTCGCTGGCGCTGGCGGAGCCCTCATTGACCAGAACCACCAGCGGCTTGCCCGTGAGGGCGCGGCCGGTGGCCCGCTTGACATCCTGGATACCGTCGCGGGTCTTGGTGGAGACGATGATGCCTTCGTTCAACCATTGGCGCGCAATCTCGATGCTCGCCATCAGCAGACCGCCGGGGTTGCTGCGCAGGTCGAGCACATAGCCCTGCACCCCTTTGGCCTCCAGATCCTGAAGCGCTGCCCGCATGTCCTTGCTGGCGTTGGCATTGAACTGCTTCAGCCGGATATAACCCACCTTGGCACCATCCGGGGTGGTGTTCACCTGATGGTTCACCGCGTGCAGCTCGATCAGCTCGCGGGTCAGCGGCAGCTCCACCACCTGGCCCTTGCGCCGCAGGCTCAGGCGCACACTCGTGCCCGCCTTGCCCCGGATCAGCTTGACCGCATCCTCGGTGGACATCCCCTTGGTGGGCTTGCCATCGATGGCCACGATCACATCCTTGGGCTGCACCCCCGCCTTCGACGCCGGTGACCCCTCGATCGGGGACACCACCACCAGCTCCTTGGTCTCCTTGTCGAGGCTCAGCTGGATCCCCACCCCGGAGAGCTCCCCGGAGGTGTCGATCTGCATCTCCTTGAATTCCCTCGGATCCAGGAAGCGCGTGTACGGATCATCGAGGGCGCCGAGCATGCCGCGGATCGCCTCATAGGCATCCTTGGGCGTGCCGTAGGACTTGGCCAGCAGGTCGCGGCGCAGCTTGCGCCAGTGATCCGCGGTGTATTTGCCGTTGGTGTCCAGATAGTCGCGGAAGACGATCTGCCAGGCCTGATCCATCACCTCCTTGGGGCTCTCGGCGATCGCCACGCCACCCGAGGGAGAGATCACCATGTCGCGGGCCATCACCGCCGTGGCGGCACAGGCACCGATCCCAATGAGCACCACCAGCGTGGTGCGACCCCTGGCCATCCGGACGCCCTCGTAAGGGAAGGAACAATCTTTAAGGTAGCGCTGCATCGCCTGGCCAGACCCCGGCCATGGCGGGATTCCCACCCGGTTCGCAGGCCGTCCCATGCTGCGCGGATCAGGCGGGAGGCCCCCCCCACGGCAGCCCCCCCCGGCGCCCCTCTCCGACGCCGGGCAGGCCCGCCGCGGGATCAGACGGCCGGCAGGCCCGCTGGGGCGCCCCCCGCCGCCTCAGCTGCCCGGGTCGACCCAGCGCCCGTCCTCTTGGATCAGGGCGATCAGGGCCTCCACCCCTTCCGCCTCCGGCACCCGCCGGATCTCCTCCCGGCCGCGGTACAGCGAGATCGTGCCGGGGGTCTTGCCCACGTAGCCGTAGTCGGCATCGGCCATCTCCCCGGGGCCGTTGACGATGCAGCCCATCACGGCGATGTCGAGGCCGGTGAGGTGGGCCGTGGCGGCGCGCACCTTGTGCAGCACCTCCTCCAGGTTGAACAGGGTGCGGCCACAGCTGGGGCAGGCCACGTATTCCACCATCGTCTTGCGCAGGCCCAGGGCCTGCAGGATCGAGTAGCAGACCGGGATCTCCTTCTCGGGGGCCTCGGTGAGCGAGACGCGGATGGTGTCGCCCAGGCCTTCGGAGAGCAGGGTGGCGATGCCGGCGGTGCTCTTGATGCGGCCGTAGTCGCCGTCGCCCGCCTCGGTGACGCCCAGGTGCAGGGGATACGGGAATCCCTCGGCGTCCATGCGGTCGGCCATCATCCGGTAGGCGGCCAGCATCACCGGGGCGCGGGAAGCCTTCATCGACACCACGATGTTGTGGAAGTCGAGCCGGTCGCAGAGGCGGATGAACTCCAGGGCGCTCTGCACCATGCCCAGCGGCGTGTCGCCATAGGTGAACAGCATCCTCTCGGCGAGGGAGCCGTGGTTCACGCCGATCCGCAGCGCCTTGTCCTGCGCCTTGAGCAGGCTCACCAGCGGCTCGAAGGTGGCGGCGATGCGCTCGCCGATGGCGGCGAACTCCTCCGCGGTGAATTCGCTGCGATTCGGATCGGGTTTGTCGAACACGAACAGGCCGGGGTTGATGCGCACCTTGTCGACGTGCTGGGCCACCTCCAGGGCGATCTTCATGCCGTTGTGGTGCACATCGGCCACCAGCGGCACGGGCCGGTAGCTGTCTTCGAGGCGTTTGCGGATCTCGCCCATCGCCTTCGCATGGGCCAGCGAAGGCACGGTGACCCGCACGATCTCGCAACCCGCCTCGTGCAGGCGGCGGATGCCGGCGGTGGCGCCCTCGATGTCGAGGGTGTCCTCGTTGATCATCGACTGCACCACCACCGGATGGTCGCTGCCGATCCAGACATCTCCCACCCGCACGCTGCGGGTCCTGCGGCGGCGGATGGTGGTGGCGTAGCGAGGGTCGTCGGCCCAGGCGGGAATGGCGGCGGCGACCCCGGCAGCCGCGTCAGCGACGGCGTCAGGGCGGGACGGGGCGGTGGTCATCGCGGGGCGCGGGCGCGTGGCCAAAGCCTGTCACAGCGGCCTGGGAACTGGCGAGATCCGGGGTGGAGGGAGCGGGGCCAGCCTGACCAGAGGCTTGCCGGCGCGGGCGATCACCACCTCCTCGCCGGCGAGGGCCTGATCCACATAGCGGGAGAGGTGGGTCTTGGCGTCGTGGAAACGACGCCGGTTCAGCGTCACCAGGGTGGCGCCGGCGGCTTCAACAGAGGCGGCGATCAGCGCATCCGCCAGGCCGGCACCGGGGCTGGGAGACCCTGTGCTCCACAGATCCTGTGTGAGCTGGGCCCATGGCCAACCTCACCCTGTCTCTCGACGACATGCTGCTGCGGCGTGCACGGGAGGCGGCCCTGAGAGAGAACACCTCCGTGAACTCCCTGGTGCCGGAATTCCTGAGCCGTGATGTGGAGGCCCGCAGCCCAGGCAGGAGGCCCTTGAGGGCTTTGAAGCGGTCGCCGCTGCCAGCCAGAGCGCAAGCCAGGGCCCCTGGAGCCGGGAGTCGTTGCACGAGCACGCCTGATGCGCGTGTTCATCGACACCAATCTCTGGGCCTATCGCCTCGATCGACGCGACGGGACCCAGACAGAACCGAGCAGGTGCGCACCTGGCTGGCCGCTGTGGTCGCCGACCACGAGGTGGTGATCAGCACGCAGCTGTTGATCGAATGGCGCTCGCTGGCAAGCCGCAAACTCCAGCCGCCCCTGGGCGAAGCGCAGAGTACCGCTCTGCTGCATTCCCTGGCGAACTTTGAGGTTCTCGGCACAGAGATCCACCTGATTCTTGATACCCACCAGCTGGCCGGCCGGGAGCAGCTCAACTGGTTCGATGCCCTGATCGCCGAAGCCGCGATCCGCAGCCGCTGCAGCGTGCTGTATTCGGAAGACTTCAGCCATGGCCGC
>JAYKJA010000068.1:0-15078 GCA_035285905.1 Synechococcaceae cyanobacterium | reverse complement strand
CGGTGGTCGATGACGTCAGCTTTTGCCTCACCGCCGAAACCGACACCGCCCTGGTGGGCCCCAACGGCGCCGGCAAGAGCACCCTGGTGCAGGCCGTGCTGGGGTTGATCCCCCGCCAGCAGGGCAGTATCCAGCTGCTGGGGCACCCCCTGGGACCGCGCGGCGAGCTGCCGTCTGCGGTGCGTGACCAGATTGCCTATCTGCCGCAGCAGTTTGCCGCCAGGGGCCGGCTGCCGCTCACAGTGGCTGAATTCGTGGGCCTGGGTTGGACGCCGGAGCGGCCCGGCTGCCCGCTCAGCCTCTCGGGCGCCCGCCGCCGTCAGCGGCGCGAGGCGGTGCACCGGGCCCTGCACCTGTGCGGCTGCGAGCGGTTGGCCCCGGCGCTGCTCAGCGAGCTGTCGGCCGGCCAGCTCAAGCGCGTGTTGCTGGCGTTCTGCGTGGTGAGGCCGCGCCGCCTGCTTCTGCTCGATGAAGCCCAGGCCGGTCTCGATGCCCAGGCCAGCGATCACTTTCACAACCTGCTCTGGGATCTGCGGCGCTCCCAGGGCTGGACGATCTTGCAGGTCTCCCACGATCTGGCGATGGTGCGGCGCAGCTGCGACCGGGTGCTCTGCCTCAACCGCAGCCTGCGCTGCAGTGGGGCCCCGGACCATGCCCTCGCCCCGCCGCAGCTCGAGCGGCTCTACGGCCGTGACTACGTGCCGTATCACCACCATCACCATCAGCAGCAGGGGGTGCAGCCGTGAGCGCTGATGCCCCGACCCTGCTGGTGCTGTTGGCGCTGCCCTTCATGCAGCGGGCTCTGCTGGCCGGCCTGCTCACCGGTGCCCTGGGCGGCCTGCTGGGCAGCGTGGCGGTGCTGCGTCAGCTGTCGTTCTTCAGTGATGCGCTGGGGCATTCGGCCCTGCTGGGGCTCACCCTGGGCGTGATTCTGGGCGTCAACCCCACCCTGGTGCTGATTCCGTTTGCGGTGCTGTTCGCCCTGCTGGTGAGCCGCCTGATCGAGCGCAGCCGCCTCAGCGCCGACGCCCTGCTCAACATCATCTATTCGTCGTCACTGGCGATCGCCGTGGTGGCCCTGAGCCGCATGCCCGTGCCGGGCGCCAGCCTGGAGCAGCTGCTGTTCGGCGACATCCTGGCGGTCAGCTGGCTCGATCTGGCCCTGCTGGCCGCTCTGCTGGTGGTGGCAGCGCTCTATCTGGGTTTCAGCCGCCGCCGTCAGATCCTGCTAAGCCTTGATGAACCCCTGGCGCGCTCCCGCGGCGTGGCGGCCGAGCGGGAACGGTTGCTGTTCGTGGTGCTGCTGGCCCTGGTGGTGGCCCTCTCGATCAAGGCGGTGGGGGTGCTGCTGATCAGCGCCTTTGTGGTGATGCCGGCCAGTGCCGCCCGGCTGCTGAGCCGCAGCTTCAACGCCTATGTGCTGCTGGCCTGCGGCCTCGGGGCCGGGGGGGCGGTGCTGGGGCTGCTGGCTTCAGGGCTGTTCAATCTGCCGTCGGGGCCGGCTGTGGTGATCGTGCAGCTGCTGGGCTTTCTGGCGGCGTTGGCGGCATCTGCAGGCGGCCGCTCTGGCGCAGCAGCCATTGCATCGTCAGGCGATCGCGGGCGCTGAGGCGCAGCACCGGCTCGGGCCCGGCCTGCACGGCCATGGCGTCGGCGGGGTCGTCGCTGTGCCCCCACAGGCCAAAGGCGTGTCCCAGCTCATGCAGGGCCGTGGCCTGCAGGGCCCGAGGGTTTTGCGTGGTGCCGATCAGCACCTCCACCCGGGGCTCGGCCTGCCAGCGCTGCTGCCGTTGCACAGCCAGCAGCTGCAGCACCGCCCTGCCGTTGCTGGCGCGGGTGCGGCCATTGCTGAGCCGCTGCAATGGCGGCCGGCGACGCCAGATCCGCACCTGGGCCTGATCAGGGTCTTCGACCAGGGTGATGCCCAGCAGTGGCTGCCATTCGGCCAGCGCGGCCTGCACGGCCTGCAGCCACTGGCGCTCGCGCAGCGCCGCCGCTGTGCCGGCCGGCTCGCGCAACGGCTCGATCCACACGCACCAGTGATCGCGCACGGGCCAGCCTGCCGGGGTGGGGGTCAGCCGCTGGCTGTAGGTGCCCGCCGCTGACGGTTCGGGGGCTGGGGGCTGCTTGCCTGGGACGGCATCCGCTGCTGCCGGGGCGGACCATCGCAAGGGGGCCGTCGCCGTGGCTTCAGGGCAGCTGCCGGTGCCCGCCTGCACTGGAGCAGCCAGGCTGAGCACTGCCAGCCAAGTGCCGCAGCTCAGCGTGCCGACGCCCTGGGTGCGTGCCATCAGGCGGCCGGGAGCCCCACGCCGCGGGCCATCAGGGTGGCCATCAGGGGGATGGCCGCAAAGCCCACCAGCTCGATGTTGAGAATCCAGCCCAGGCGCTTGGCCAGCGCTTCACTCACTTGGGGCAGCTCGCCCTTGCGCAGCGGAATCGCCCAGAGGATGTAGGTGACGGTGGGGTACAGCGACAGCCCGCCCACGGCCAGGTAGATCCCCACCTTCCACCAGAACAGCGGATTCTCGGTGTAGAAGGCGCTGCCCTGACCGAAGTAGAGCACCCGCAGAATGCCGCTCACCAGCAGCGCCAGGGCGGCCATTCCGTAGACCACATCGGTGATCACCATCAAGGTGGCCTCCTGCTTGCTGGGGTTGGCCTTGATCAGCCGGCGTTCCAGCACCAGGGCTCCGAAGCAGAGCATGAAGCTGAGGTAATGCACGTAGGCCACGCCGGCCCGCTGCAACACGTCCGGGGCAATGGCGGCCAGGGTGGTCATGGACCTGCATCAGCAGACGAACTGCCGCCGACCGTAGCTCGCGCCGGCTGGCGGGCGTTGTTCAATCGCGAAGTAAAGCTGAAGTTGCGTAGCAATTGTGAAAGTCGGAAGCTTTTCAGTGAGTTTTTTAACAGCTCAGATTTGCCCTTAGGTTCAATTCAGTCTGCAGGCTCACCATGGCCAGCTCGTTGAGCGCCTTTCTCGGTGAGATCGGTCGCCATCAACTGCTTACTCCTGAGCAGGAACTCACCCTGGGCCGCAAGGTGCAAGCCATGGTGGCGTTGCATGAGCGCTGCACCACGGCCGGCGGCAATGGTCCGGCCTGTGAGTACAACGAACTGGAGCGTCGCACCCTGCGCATGGGTGAACGGGCCAAGAACCACATGATCACCGCCAACCTGCGGCTGGTGGTCAATTTGGCCAAGCGTTATCAGGGCAAGGGTCTTGATCTGCTCGACCTGATTCAGGAGGGAACCCTGGGGCTGACGCGGGCGGTGGAGAAATACGACCCCACCCGCGGCCACCGTTTCAGCACCTACGCCTACTGGTGGATCCGCCAGGGACTGAATCGTGCCCTGTCGACCCAGAGCCGCACGATTCGCATTCCGGTGAATGTGAATGAAAAACTCACCAAGATTCGCGCCGCCAAGGCGCGCTATCTCCAGACCCATGGCGTGCTTCCCAACGCCGCGGCTCTCGCCGATCAGTTGCGCCTCAGCAAGGATGAAGTCGAGGAACTGCTGACCTGCGAATTGCGCAGCGTCACGGTGTCGCTGCAGGGCGTGGTGAAGTCAAAGTCGGATCCTTCCGAGCTCGTCGATGTACTGCCCTCGGCGGAATTGCCGCCGCTGGAGCGGGCCGAGCTGGCCGAACGGATCACGGCGGTCTGGACCCTGCTCGAGCGGGCCTGCCTCACCCCCAAGGAGCGCACCGTGATCATGCTGCGCTTTGGCCTCGATGGCAGCCACGAGTGGCGCACCCTGGCCGAGGTGGCACGGCAGCTCGGCTGCAGCCGTGAGTACTGCCGCCAGGTGGTGCAACGGGCCCTGCGGAAGCTGCGCAAGGCCGGCATTGAGAGCGGCCTGGTGGAAGACTGAAGCCTCTGCCTTGCGGGCCACGCCTCTGGGAGAGCCGGCAGCCGCAGAGTTGCAGGGGCGCACGCCCGCTCTGGCCTCGCCCTCGCCACCCTGCGGCCAACCGCACCGGATCGGAGGGAGAACCGCCCCTGTTCCATCAGCAGACGAACGCCGCAGACTTGCCCTCTGCCACGTCCTTCGTGGCTCACATCGGAGCATGCCCATGGCCGCGGCCCCTTCCCAGGGCTCTGGCGAGTCCCCGCTCGAATCTCCCGCCATCGACGTCGAGGTGCTCGGCGACGGTCGGGGGAGATCGACAGCCAATCCTCCTGTCGATGAGGCGCTGCTGTTGCGGCTCCTGCGTCGTGCCGGACGAACCATCGCCCGGCCGGCAATCGAGTGCTTCGAGCTGCTCATCGACGGCTCCACTCCCCATCAAGTGCGGGTGACGGTGCTGGCGGCCCTGACCTACCTGCTGCTGCCGCTGGATCTGATCCCGGATTTCATCCCAGCGGCCGGTTTCAGTGACGATCTGGTGGCACTCACAGCCCTGCTCGGGCTCTGCACCCGGCACATCTCGCCGGACATCCGCGCACGGGCACAACGCAGACTGGATCAATGGTTCCCTGTGAACCACTGATCCCGCCATCAAGCCGCCGGCGATGTCCAGCCTGAGTGCCGAACAGCTCGATGACCTTCAGACCTTCCTGAAGGACTGGCTGCGCCACGCCGGCCGCACCCAGGCCGACCTGCGTCGAGCCCTGCGCGCCTCCTCCATCCGCATGCCGGTGCTGGTGGAGGAGCTTCGTCAGATCCACGCACGACAGGGCCTGCTCGGACTGGCGGAGAAGCTCTGCGGCATCGAACAACTGTGGCAGGGCGAAGAACGCGGCTCACTGGAGGACCTCACCGGCGGGTCCGAGGAGCTCGCCGATTCGTTTGGCCAGCTGGATCTGCTGCTGGAAGAGATCCGCCAGAGCAGCTGATCCACCCCGGCTGGACGGAGTCGCCGCCGGAGGCAGCAGCGATGGAATGTGCAATCTGCGGAGAAGGCCGCCGACACAGCCGTCTCCGCATCAAAGTGGGGGCACCACAGACCCTCCGGCACCATGCGACGCCCACCCATCCACCTGCTCGCCTGCCTGACGGTTGTCTCTGCAACCAGCCCGGCGCTGGCTCAGGTCGAAACCTTCATGCTCAAACCCGGCAGCAACGTCGGTCCGGCCACCAAGGTGAAGCCGACCAACTGCGTCACCGGTCCTGATGGCTCGGTGACCTGCGACACCCAGATCGAGAACTCACCCAGCGACACCCCTGCGAAGCCCGGATTCCAACCCTTCAAGAACTGATGCCGACCCAGCATCTGCGCACACTCTCCCGCAGGTTCGGAGATCTGGCCGTCCTGCACGCCGTCGACCGGGGAGAGCGGTTGCTCGCCCGCATCCTCAGCCTGGTGCTGCTGATCGTTCTGGCCGTCGCCTCCGCCCAGCTCCTCTGGCAGATCCTGCTGGATTTGATCAATCCTGCCCACACCTGGCTGGGTGATTCGCTGATTCTGCTTCTGGGCGATCTGCTCAATCTTCTGATCGGCCTGGAGGTGCTGCAGAACATCACCGCCTACCTGCGTCGCGGCGTGGTGCAGATCGATCTGGTGCTGCTCACGGCGATCACGGCCGTGGGGCGGAAGGTGATCGTGCTGCCGCCGGGAGCCGAGAACAAACCCCAGCTGCTGATGGGCCTGGGGGTCGCCGTGGTCTGCCTTGCCGGCGCGTATTGGCTCGTACGGGCTGCACGGCCGACCCGGCCTCCCTTCAGGCCATCCTCCAGAACAACACCAGCCAGATCGTCCCAGGAGCCGGATCCGTCGCCGTGACCCGGTGGCGCCGGCCCGCCCGGATCCAGAGGCTCTCTCCAGGCTGAAGCGTCTGGTCTGCTGACTGATCCTCAAAACGCAGCCTGGCACTGCCCTGCAGCAGCAGCACCCACTCGTCTTCCTGCTGCTCGTACCAGAAGCCGTCCGGGCTGCAGCTGGAGCAGGAATGGATGCGCTCCAGCCGCCACAACGGAGTTTCGATCAGAATCTCGCTGACCTCCTCTCCTGCCGGCGGGCAAGGACCCAGGAGCAGGGAGCGCACGATCCCATCCCCAGGCGCGACCAGTGGGCGTGACCCGGCGGTAGGAGGGCACTCTCGGCAGGCGTCAGCAGGAGCTGACCGCTGGCTGGCCATGGATGCCGTCGTGACCGCGGATCGGCCAACAGCGGGTTTCACAACGTCTGTGTCGCTGCCTTCTTCAGCGTCGGAGGCCAAGGTGGCGGACTCGCCCCAACGGCGTCCGATCTCGAAGCCGCAGCGGCGGGCGAGGGCCACCACCTGATCGTGATGCTCGCACTCGCGCAGTTCCTGCCGCAGCTCCCGGTCGGCTTCGCTCAGCGCCACGAAAGCATTGAGCTGGCGCACCTTCTCCAGGAATTGCTGCAACTGGGCTTCGGGCATGGGCGCCTGTGTTCGGCTCAGACGAGGTCTTTGATCATCCGCCAACGCCGAAAGAGCACGCCGGCGAACAGCACCTCCTCCTCCCCTTCCAGGCGCCATCCGAGCCGCTCCAGCAGAGGCCTCGAGAGCTGGCTGGCCTCCGTGCGCAGACGCTGGCACCCCCTGGCGAGAGCAATGTCCTCCAGGGCCGTCAGCAGAGCCCTGGCCCGACCCTGACGACTGGAACGTCCGCGGCAGTAGAGCAGCGACAGGCGATCGATCGGATCCAGCAGCGCGAAGGCTTCAATCGTCTCCTCAGGAGCGGCCGCACAGCTGGCCAGCCCAACGCCGCGGCCCAGGGCTTCCGCCAGGCCGGCATCGCGACCCGCGTGCCGGGCCCAGGCCTCGATCTGCCGTTCGCTGTAAAGGCCGCGGGTCTGGCTGATCACCGCATCGCGGTACAGATCCACCAGTTCCGGCAGATCGGCAGCAACCAATGGCCGCAACAAAGGGTCGAACGCCATGGACGCTGTGAAGAACACACAGGCAGGAGGAACAGGAGCCTGGCTGCGGGATCCGATCAGGTTCGCACCATGCCCGGGAAGGGGTCCACGCGGCGCTCCTGGCTCCAAGCCGCAAGAATCACCCAACTGCGGCTCGCACGTCATGGCCTGGGTGGAGAGGTTCCGGCAGAAGCATCGGCCGACGACGGGGCGCGACCGATCCCACCGAACGGCGATCGGGTGTTGCTTGGGGATCATGCTCAGTCTGTTGACCCTGTTCACAGGCATCACCCCAGCCAGGGCCGCAGATGGGGCGACGGCGGAGGCCGCGGGACTGCAAGCCGGTGCGCGACTGTTCGAAGCGCACTGCATGGGCTGCCATATCAACGGCGGCAACGTGATCCGCCGCGGCCGCACCCTCAAGCAGGCAGCCCTGGAGAAGGCAGGACTGGCCGATCCTGAGGCCATCGCCCGCATCGCGGCAGACGGCATCGGACAGATGTCCGGCTATGGCGCAGTCCTGGGCGAGGAAGGCGCCGCACAGGTCGGGCAGTGGGTCTGGCTGCAGGCCCGCGCCGGCTGGCCGCGCACCCCCCAGGCGGAACCGCTTCCCTGAGATCCGGCACGGATTGACACGACCGACACTCCAACCATCTGTGCCACGGGGGGGCCTGTCCACCCGTTCCTCCAGCCTTCGGTATCGCGGCCTACACAGAAACTGGTGTGATAGTTTCTCCATGTCCCTTTCCGTGCACCGGTCGGTCAAGGGCAGCGCTGGGCTGGTGGCCTTCGGGTCGCTTGCCTGCTCCCTGCTGACCGTCCCCTCCCTGGCCGCCCCCCAGTCGGGCGCCGAACAACTCCGCCTTGAGGACAGCGCGGCGTCCCCGGCAGCTGTTCAGCCTCAGGAGATCGCCCAGACCTACGTGCCTGGTATCGGCAACGTCGGCAGCGGCGGCTTTGATCAGGCCGAGGGCTGGTATCTGACCGTGGGTGCCGGCGCCTCCCGCCCCGCCAACCGGAGCTGGGACACCGACGCTCTCAACGTCTTCAATGGCAACAGCGCCCGCGGCCAGTTCAAATACGGCGGCGGCTTCGCCATGGATGCCGGCGTCGGCTACGACTTCGGCGCCATCCGGACTGAGCTGACCTATTCCTACAACCGGGCCAGCCTCAACGACATCAGCATCAACACCAACAACTTCGGGGTCAACTCCGGAAACGTGTCTGGCATCGTCAACAAGAATGACGTCTATGCCAGCGCCTACGTCGACTTCCCGTTCGGCCGCTGGGTGCCGTACATCGGCGGCGGTATCGGTTACACCAACCTCAGCACGCCCAGCTTCACCGTGGGTAATTACCGCTCGGGCAACATCAACCGTGGCCTGTTCGGTTGGCAAGCCAAGGCCGGTATCGCCTACGGCATTGATTACAACTGGGACATCTACGCTGAAGGTGTGTATCAGGGTGCCGGTGGTTTCAGCAACGATGAGGTGAGCTTCGGCTCCTTCAACAACTGGGGCGGCAAGCTGGGCTTCCGCTATCGCTTCGGCCAGCGCCCCACCGTGGTCGTCGAACAACCCGCTCCGGCCCCCGAACCCGCTCCGGCTCCCGCTCCCGAGCCGGCTCCCGAACCCGCTCCCCCGGTTCGCGGCCTCTGGTGAGACGGCAGCTGGGGCTCCAGCTCCTTTCTGTCAAATCCAAGATTGGAGCGGGCCAAGGTCCGCTCTTTTTTTTCGTGAATCCCTGAACGATCAAGGGGCCCAGCCGAGGCCTGGCGCCATTGCGGTGCGTCTGCGGTGGGACCACGCCTGAGCCTCTGGCATACGTTGCGGAACAGCCAGCTTCGGCCAGAGGTGGCAGGCGCGCTCAGAAGGCCTGGATCCAGGGATGGACCTGCAGTGCAGTCCAGATGCCCTCGCGCCAGTAGACATCGCTATGCAGGGCCTGCTCCACCTGGCTCTGGCTTTCGGCCTCGTAGATCCCGAACACGAGGCGGGTGTCGGCCGTGGGCCCCAGGGTGATGAGCAGACCGGCGTCCTTCTGCCGCTGCAGGCCATCGAGGTGCTCCTGACGGAAGGGCACCCGCTTTTCGAGCACGTCGTCGCAGTACGTGCCCCAGACAACGAAACGCATGGCGGTCAGTGGATGGAGTCGCGACGGAGGTAGACGCGGATCAGCTTCTCGTCCATCAGGCCCTCGCGGGCATAGGGCTGTTCGTTGCACTGCTCGAACACCGCAATCAGGGTTTCGGGGCGAAAGCTGTGCCCGGAGAGCCCGGCGATGTCACTGACCTCCGGCGCCGTCTGGACCTGATTGAGCTGCTCACGCAGAGCGGGCTCCTTCTGGATGCGGGCCAGGAAGGTGAAGAGCTGGTCCAGTTCACCGCGATCGAGGGTGTCGCTCATGCAGCCGGGTCGTTCGGCTCCGTCATAGCGGCCCGCCTTCTCCCAGGGCAAGCGAGGCGACGCATCATGGAGACAGTGAAGGCCTGGTGATGCCCCTTTCGTCCTGCGCCTGGTTCCGCCCGATCCGCCCTCAGCCGCTGGCGGTGTCCCTGCTGGCCTTGGCAGCACTGTCCGCCTGCGGGCCGGTCTACCGGGCCAGGGCCGATCAGGAGCCAGCCGCATCGGCTCTCGCCGCGATCAAGACCAACGACCGTACCGGCTTCGACCATCGCCCCGCTTGCGCAGCGTCGGAGTCGGCCGCCGCTGCAGCCGCCCGGTTCTGAACGCCAATGGCGATCGCCGCGCGTGCGTCTCGGGCGTCAGCCCGCCGGCCAAGGCCTCAGTGGTCGAGGGCGTTCCGAAGCTCCGCGCAATAGCGGCCGGCCTCCTCGCTCACCGAGCGACCGTGGCTGCTGGCCTCGGCCATGCGCTTGACCAGCGCGCTGCCGACAATGGCGCCATCGGCGCCCCAATCGCGCACCTGGCGGGCCTGTTCAGGGGCGGAGATGCCGAAGCCCACCGCGACCGGCTTGCCTCCCTGGGCCTTGAGCTGCTGCACAAGCGCGCCGACCCGATCCTGCAGGGCGCTGCGCTCGCCGGTGACGCCGGTGACACTGACCAGGTAGGTGAAGCCACGGCTGGCGGCATGGATGCGTGCCATTCGCTCCGGAGGCGTGGTGGGGGCCACCAGAAGGACCAGATCGAGATCGCGGGCCGCCGCCAGCGCGGAGAGCTTCTCAGCCTCCTCCAGCGGCAGATCCGGAACCACCAGGCCAGCGGCACCCGCGGTGGCGGCGGCGGCGCAGAAGGGTTCCATGCCGCGATTCAGCAGGGGATTGCTGTAGGTGAACAGCACCACCGGAATCGTCAGCCGATCCCGCAGCCCCTGCAGCAGCGCCAGCACGGCCGCCGGCGTGGTTCCCGACGCCAGAGCCCTGGAGGCTGCCGCCTGGATCACCGGACCATCAGCCAGCGGATCGCTGTAAGGAATCCCCAGCTCGATCACATCGGCACCGGCCTCCTGCAGAGCCAGCAGGGTGGCGGCGGTGGTGTCCAGATCGGGATCGCCCGCCATCACGAACGGCATCAGGGCACATCGGCCCTGTCTGGCCAGCTCGGCGAAGCGACGCTGGATCGGAGTGAGACCGGTGGAAAGTCCGGGGGAAGCGACGCTCATCGCTGCGGCGGGCTGGCGAAGGCTCCGAGCCTATGGGGTCGGGGCGTCAGAAGACCCCTGCGACGGGATTGGGCTTGGCTGATCAACGTCAGCAGAACTGTCGAGCTGCCCCACCTCCGCCAGCAGGCGACGTTGCTCATCGGGGCTGAGGGCTTCGAACCGTCCCAACAGTTCGACGTCCGTGGCGGCGTCGTAGGCGGCCCGGTAGCGGCGCCGCTGCTCCATGTAAGTCATACGGCCAGTGACCACCCGGAACAGGTAGCTGCCGGTCCAGAGGAGCACCACGCCCATGAGCAAGGCCGAGGCGGCGATGCCGGGCGTGAAGCCGTCGAACCCTCCCCACTGAAAAACCAGGTAGCCAGCACCGCCGATCCCGAAAACGGCCAGCCCAACGAGAACAACCGTGCCCCGCGTCACGAACGGGAGGCTCCCTGACCGGCCATCCGGAAGTTCAGGAAAGGTGCGAACAACAACAGGCCTGGGAAGAACAGGAACACCAGTCCGTACACGAAGGTGCGCTCGACCTTGCCCATGACCGTCCAGCGACGCTGCATCCAGGCGTAGAGAAGCAGCGGAACCACCACGAGGTAAGCACCGGCCAGGACGGCGTACAGCCCAAGCACCAGCAGAGTCTCCGAGGGGATGCTCTGCAACAGAGCGGCCGGATCGAGCGCCAGGGGAAGCTGGGCGAAGGGAGCGTTGGGCGCGAGCATCGGCAACATCAGGGACGATCCCGGGGCGGTGCGCAGAATTTAGAGTGCAGCGGCGGGGGCATGGCGGAATCGGTAGACGCAGCGCACTTAAAATGCGCAGACGGGATCGTTGTGGGGGTTCAAGTCCCCCTGCCCCCATGTCGTGGCTGATCCAACAGCCACAAACGCACCCAACTGCACGCAACCGCAGCCAGGGACGAGCGCCGCAGCTAACAAAGGGTTGGAGCCTCCGCCCGGGTCGGTGGCCCGACCTGCCGGACCCACGTCATGGTCAGCTCCCCTCTCAGCGCCACAGCCGGGCTCCCCGCCCAGGCTCGCGGCGGTGCCTCCGCCGATGCCCTGATCGAGGAGCTGCACCGGCTGCAGGAGCGCCGTGGATGGCTCGACCGCGACGCCCTGCGACAGGTGGCGGCCCAGCTGCGCCTGCCGCTGAGTCATGTGGTCGGCGTGGCCAGCTTCTACCACCTGTTCCTGCTGCAGAAGCCCACAGCCCATCGCTGCGCCGTCTGCCTGGGCACGGCCTGCTTCGTGCGCGGCGCCCTGCAACTTGCCGAACAGCTCTCTGAACGGCTGGGGGTGACGCTGGACGATCCGCAGGGTGATGGCCTCTGGAGTCTGCAGCGGGTGGGCTGCCTGGGCGCCTGCGGCCAGGCCCCCGTGCTGGTGGTGGACGCGCGGCTGCTGACCCGGCTTCCCCTCTCCCGGGACGAGCTCCCGCTTCTGGAGCAACGCCTGGACACTGCCGGACTGCCCCGAGCTGGCGCGAACGGCCTGCCCCCTGATCTGGCCTGCCAGCGGCCCCGGCCGGAGCAGCGGCCATGATCGCCCTGCCCCCCCGGAGCGTTCCGCAGTTGCGCTGCTGCCAGGCCAGCGGCTGCCGCAGCGCAGGCGGTGAGACGCTGCTGCGGGGCCTGCAGGACGCCAGCCGGGAGAGCAGCGGGGCGATCGAGGTGAAGGGGGTGGGTTGCCTGCGCCTCTGCGGCCGCGGCCCGCTGGTGGCCTGGGACGGTCCAGCCGGCACGGCCCTGTTCGGCGATCTCAAGCCCGAGCAGGCGGGCGACCTTGTGAAACTCGCCAGCGCAGCACCGCCCCATCCCGAGAGCGGCCCCGAGGGCCAAAAGGCCGGGAACCGCAATGGAGAGGAGCTGGACGCGATGAAGGGGGCTGCCCTCGCGGCCCTGAACGCGCAGAGGCTGGATCTGCTGCAACCCTTTTTCGCCCTCCAGACGCCCCTGGTGCTGGAGAACTGCGGACTGATCGATCCAGACGCCATCGAGGAGGCGCTGGCAGCCGGCGCCTACAGCCAGTTGAAGCGCTGCCTCCAGGAGCTGACCCCGGAGCAGGTGCGGGCCGAGGTGCGCCGCAGCGGCCTGAGGGGCCGCGGCGGAGCGGGCTACCCCACCGGGCTGACGTGGGACACGGTGGCCCTGCAGGCACCGGGCGACCGCTACGTGGTGTGCAACGCCGATGAGGGGGATCCGGGCGCCTTCATGAACCGCAGCGTGCTGGAAGGGGACCCGCACCGGTTGCTGGAGGGCCTTGCCATCGCCGCCTACGCGATCGGCGCCACGCGGGGCTACATCTACGTCAGGGCCGAGTATCCACTTGCGATCGCACGGATGCGCCGGGCCCTGGCGCAGGCACGGGAACGGGGCCTGTTCGGCGGCGGCCCTGGCGTCGGCTCCTTCCGGTTCGACCTGGACGTGCGTGTCGGCGCAGGCGCCTATGTCTGCGGCGAGGAGACAGCGCTGCTGGCCTCGATCCAGGGTCGGCGCGGCTGCCCGCGACCCAGGCCGCCGTTCCCGGCGCAGGCCGGCCTGTGGGGCGCCCCCACCCTGATCAACAACGTCGAGACCCTGGCGACCGTTCCGGTCATCCTGCGGCTTGGGGCCGAGGCCTATGCCGCCATCGGCAGCCCCACGAGCCCAGGCACCAAGGTGTTCGCCCTGTCCGGCGCCGTCCGCCACACCGGCTTGGTGGAGGTGCCGTTGGGCACCTCACTGCGCACCATCGTCGAGACCATCGGCGGTGGCGCGCTCGATCAACGCGGAGCGCCCGGGGGCGGTGCGCTCAAGGCGGTGCAGACCGGCGGGCCCTCGGGTGGCTGCATCCCAGCCGCGCAGCTCGAGACGCCGGTGGACTACGAGAGCCTGCGGGCCCTGGGAGCGATGATGGGATCGGGTGGGATGGTGGTGATCGACGCCGGCACGCCGATGCCCCTGCTGGCCCGCCATTTCATGGCGTTCAGCATCAGCGAGAGCTGCGGCAAATGCGTCCCGTGCCGCGCCGGCACCGTGCAGCTGGCGGCGCTGCTGGATCGCTTCCTGGAGCACCGCGCCGAGACGGCCGACCTGCAGCGCCTCGAGGAGCTGTGCGCCATGGTGCGCGACACCAGCCTCTGCGGCCTGGGCCAAGCGGCCCCCAGCCCTGTTCTGAGCACGCTGCGCTGGTTCCGGCAGGAGTACGAGGCGGGGGTGGCCGTGCGATGAGCGTCATCACCCTGACGATCGATGGCCAGCCGGTGGCGGTGCCCACGGGCGCAAGCCTGCTGGCGGCGGCGCGGGCCGCGGGACTGGCGCTGCCCACCCTCTGCCATCTCGATGGCCTCAGCCCCGTGGGGGCCTGCCGGCTGTGCCTGGTGGAGGTGCAGGGAATCGGCCGGCTGCTGCCGGCCTGCACCAGCGAAGCAGCCGAAGGGATGGAGGTGCGAACCGACACGCCACAACTCAGGGAGTACCGGCGCATGGCGGTGGAGCTGTTCTTCGCGGAGGGCAACCACGAATGCGCCTACTGCGTCGCCAATGGCGATTGTGAGCTGCAGGATGTGGCCGTGACGGTGGGGATGGACCACAGCCGCTTCCCCTACCGCTGGCCGAACCGTTCGGTGGATGCCTCGCATCCTCTGTTCAGCCTTGATCACAACCGCTGCATCCTCTGCACCCGCTGCGTGCGGGTGTGCGATGAGATCGAGGCCGCCCACGTGTGGGATGTGGCCGAACGCGGCGCTCACTGCCGGATCATCGCCGGCCTGGATCAGCCCTGGGGCGAGGTGGACGCCTGCACCTCCTGCGGCAAATGCGTCGACGCCTGCCCCACCGGAGCCCTGTTCCACAAGGCGGACGGCACCGCCGAGAAGCACCCGGACCGGGCCCGGGCTCAGCACCTGCGACGGGCCCGCGACCAGCACGAGTGGGACCAGCCATGAGCACGCAGACCCAGCTGAAGGAGGCCAATCAGCCCGCAACCACGCCTGAAGCCAACCCCGCGGACACCCGGAGCAGGCTGCGTCTGGCCACCGTCTGGCTGGCGGGCTGCTCGGGCTGTCATATGTCGTTCCTGGATCTCGATGAGTTCCTGTTCGACCTGGCCGAGCAGGTGGAGATCGTGTTCTCGCCGGTGGCCAGCGATGTGAAGGTGTATCCCGAGGGCGTCGACATCTGCCTGGTGGAGGGGGCGGTGGCCAACGCCGACAACCTCGAACTGGCGCTGCAGCTGCGCCAGCGCACCGCGGTGGTGGTGTCGTTCGGCGACTGCGCCGTCACCGCCAATGTGCCGGGCCTGCGCAACCTGATCACCCCCGGCGGCAGGGACAGCGCCATGGCGGCGCTGAGGCGCTCCTATCTCGAGCTGGCCGACGCCCAGCCCCAGCTGCCGATGGCCCCGGGTGTGGTCCCGGAACTGCTGCCCAGGGTGCTGCCGCTGCATGAGGTGATTCCGGTGGATGTGTATCTGCCGGGCTGTCCGCCTTCGGCGGCACGGATCCGGGCCTGCCTGGAACCGCTGCTGCGGGGTGAGAAGCCCCGGCTGGAAGGCCCCGAACTGCTGCGCTTCGGATGATGCCGCTCCGCCTGCCGCGCGTCTGCGGCCCATCCTGTTCGCCAGGAGCCTCGGTCAAGCCCAGGCGCGTGC
>JAYKJA010000067.1:0-3146 GCA_035285905.1 Synechococcaceae cyanobacterium | reverse complement strand
CTCGGCATCCCGCGGCGCCTCGATGAAAGCCTGGCCCGCATCGAGCAGGGCGATCTGCAGGTGCAGATCCGTGCCGGCGAAACCGACCGCCTGCTGCGCCGCCTCGCCCTGGCCCAGCAGAGCGCCGCTCAGGCGTTCCTGCTCGGAGGCCTGGCGGTGGCGGCGGCCCTCCTCGCCGCCAGCAGCCGGCCCGCCCTGGTGGCCGTGCCGCTGCTGGCCGGTGCGCCGGTGGCCCTGGGCTGGCTGAAGCTCCAGTCGCGCCTGAAGCGAGACGGCCGCATCGACCAGCTGCCCGGCCAGCCGGGGGCGGGCTGAGGCCTCAGGTGTCGCGCAGGAGCTGATCGGTGGTGCGAAAGGCGAGAGCGAGAGCCGTGTAACTGGGATTCGAAGCGCTGCCCGTGGGCAGCACCGAGGTGCCGGTCACGTAGAGGCCTGCCACGCCATGCAGCCGGCCGAAGGGATCCACGACCCCATCGCGAGGCTGGCGTGCCATCCGCGTGGCCCCCATGTGGTGGTAGAGGCTGTAGGCACGTTCCTTCCAGTCGGCGCTGGTGTCGGTGAGATAGGGGCTGAGTCTCACCCTTGCGATGCCGCTCCCCTCCAGGGTGGTCTGCAGCTCCCGGCCGTAGGCCTGAAGCGCCCGGAAGCTCCCCTCGCTCACGCGCCAGTTCACGATCGGTCGCTCGAGCCCGAAGCCATCGCGCCGGTCGCTGAGCAGGATGCGGCTGTCGGCCAGCGGTTCGGATTCGGCGTTGGCCATCAGGAAGAAGCGCGCCCGACGCGGCAGCGCGATGCGGCGCTCCAGCAGGTGGCTGCGCAGCAGGCCGGCACTCTCCGGCGCGGCGGCGAGCAGGCGGCCGAGGTCGTGCAGCGCGGAGCGCGGCGAAACGCTGCCGGGCCGGCGCCGCCGCAGGCCGTTGTAGAGGCGCCGGGCGGCGTTGCGGGGGGAATCTTCGGCCTCCTGCACATCGAGATTGCCGATCACGTTGAGAAGGCCCTGCTCCCTCTGGCGCTGCTGCGAGAGCTGCAGCTTGGGCACATACTTCTGATCGCCGGGGATGAAGCTGGCGAAGAGGTGGCGAAACGCGGACCAGTCGGCCGGCTCCAGCTGCGCCGCGAAGAAGCCCACATGATCCTGGTAATGGCGCCCCACCCCATCGGCCCCATCCCCCAGCCGCAGCCTGCCGTGGCGCTGGGAGCTCAGCAGGATGCGCGCGTTTTCGATGCCGCCGGCGCAGAGCACCACCACCCGGGCCTCCAGGGTGGCCTCCCGCCCGCTGCGGTGGCGGATGATGATCCGGTGCGGCGCTCCCGGCTCGGCTGCGGCCTCGATCCAGGCCACCCTGGCGTGCAGCAGACAGTCGGCCTGTCCGGAACGGCCGATGCGGCCCTGATGCAGGCGGGCGAGATAGGCATGCGGGCTGTATTTCGACACGCTCAGGGCCAGCCCGGCCTGCTCCCCGAAGGCGGATCGCAGCCGGGGGCTGTGCCAGAGATCGCTGTCGAAGGGGAGGGCGGACAGCCCCAGAAACCGATCGGCGACGCTGTAATACGGCAGCAGCTCCTCCCAGCTGATCGGCCAGCCGCCGCGGCGGGCCGTGCAGGCCCGATCCTCCAGATCCAGGGGCGTGAACGGGAGGGCCTGCCCACCCCAGCGGCGGCTGGAGCCCCCGAAACCCCGGGCCCGTGATTCGGCGACAGCGGAAGCCAGGTCTCCGCCGCTGAGTTCCGCCGGCACCGCGGAGGCCTCGGGCGTGTCCTCCAGACCGCCCTCCTCGATCAGCAGCAGACGGCGGCGGGAGCTCGCCATCACCTGCGATGCCACGGCGAGCCCCATCACTCCGGCGCCCACCAGGCAGATGTCGGTGCTGCGGGGTACAGCCTCACCATCGGCCTGGAAATCGAGAAACATCGCCGTTCAGCCGTCGGGCAGGATCCGGTGGCCGGCGTGCTGTCTCAGCCAAGCCCTGGCCTGTTCCTCCAGAGTCTCCAACGCCGTGGGCAGGCCTGCATGGGCGGCGATGCGGGCGCGGTTGGCGCTCGAAAAAATCACGCAGCCATCGGGGTTGCGGCTCAGCGCGAGCGCCATCAGCAGTTCGCCCGGCAGGGTGGGGTCGGCGGGATCGCGGCCGCAGAGGTCGGCCCAGGGGGGCAGCAGCCGCTCGAGCCGCTCGCGGGCACCCGGGCGATCGAGGCGCAGGGCGCTGTGGGTGAAGAGCGGCCCCGCACTCCTGGCGGCGAACCAGTCGGTGTCGTCATCGACGACCGTATCGGGGATCTGCAGGATCCAGGGTTGGTCGGGAAACGCCTCCACCAGGCAACGGCTCTGCCAGCGCTCGGCCCCGATCCCGTAATGCAGGATCTTGCCCTCCTGCACCAGGCGTTCCAGGGCCTCGAGGAAATCGCCGTGCAGATAGTCGGCGTGGCCTTCGTGGAGCAGGTAGGTCTCGAGGTGATCGGTCTGCAGCTTGCGCAGGCTTGTTTCCAGTTGCTGGCGCAGCATCGCCGGCGTGTAGGGGATGGGCGGCAGCCTGCGGGTCGCCCCGGTCGTCGCCATGGGCTCGGCGGAGGCGCCTGGGGCTGCCCCTGGTGTGGCTTGCACGGGGACGCTCCGCTGCGCTGCCGCCCCACCGTCTTCCTGCTGGGGTGCCGGCGCCCTCGGCCTGGGAGCGACCCGGCTCAGCCCCCTGCGAAGAGGGGGCAGCAGGCGGCGATTGGCCACCCTGGCGAGAGGGATCAGCGGCCGCATCGGCCAGGGGTGGGAGGCCGGCAGCAGGCCGAACTTGCTGGTGAGGCTCACCGTGTCGCGACGGCGACGCAGAAACCGGCCCAGCAGCAGCTCGGCCTCACCCTGTCCGTAGAGGGGGGCGGTATCGAAGTGGCGGATCCCCGCCTCCCAGGCGGTCTCCAGCAGTCGCAGGCGCCCGGCCCCGGTGAGGGCGGCCCCCATGATTCCCGCAGTGCCGAAACCGAGACGGGAGGGCATCACAGCAGAGCTCACGGGGATCAGGCCGTGGGCTCAGGCGGGCATGGCCGCAGCGTTGGGCTCCACTTTGCCGTCGGGGGTGAGCTTGTCGATCAGGGTGGGCAGGCTGGCGGCGATCAGGCCCGAGGCGACGGTGGGGTCGACGCCGAGCTTCTGGGCG
>JAYKJA010000066.1:0-16484 GCA_035285905.1 Synechococcaceae cyanobacterium | reverse complement strand
CTGATCCCACGCCTGCAGCAGCGGGGCGTGCTCAACGTGGCCCTGCCCCACGACCGCCCCGGACTGAGCCAGCGCGACGCCAACGGCCTCTGGAGCGGCACTGCCGTCGACCTCGTGCGGGCCATCGCCGCCGAGCTGCTCGGCAGTGCCGCCCGCGTCAACTTCGCCGCTCCCGCCGATGACCTCGAGCGGCGCGCCGCCCTGCGCGGAGGCCACATCGACCTCGCCCTGCTCGACGGCGACCCCTCCGAGGCCGATCTCGCCGGAGACGGCGATCGCAGCTGGACCCTGCCCGCCGCCGGGCCTGACGGCGCCCTGTCCTTCCTGCTCCCGCAACAGCAGACCACCTTCCGGCACAGCGTCGACCGGATCCTGCAGACGCCCCTGCAGGCCCTGCGCCTGGGACTCACCGCCGAAAACGCCCCCACCACCGACACGCCCCAGCTGTCCACGGCGGAGCGCCGCTTCCTCGATCTGAACGCGGCCCCGGGCTCCTCCGACGCCGGCCAGGGCACCCCCCTGCAGCAGGGCTTCGTGCGCAGGCTGCTCAACCGGCTCGGCAATGCCGCCCAGCTCTGGCAACGCTCCCATGGCGGGGCAGCGCCTTCGGCCGCAAGCCTCGATCCCGCCGCGCGACCGCTCGATCTGCCCCTCGATGGACCCGCACTCCAGCCAGCGGCCGCCACGCCCCGACGCGATGACGCCCTGGCCACCCTGCAGCAGCGCGGCAGCCTGCGGGTGGCCGTGGCCGCCGAGACCAGCGGCCAGACGCGCCTCAGCAGCAGCCAGCAGCGACTCCTCGACGCCCTCGCCGCCGCCCTCGGCAACGACGCCGGCCCCCTGAGGCTGGAGCTGCAGACCCCACGCTCCCCTGAGGAGAGCCTCGGACTCCTGGCCTCCGGCGCCGTCGATCTGCTCCTCCCCGATGCCTACAGCACCGCCTGGCTCGATGGCGTCGTCGGGGTCGACAGCGTCGACGGCCCGGAGGCCGATCCCGCCGTGCTGCTGATCAGACGCGCCAGCGGCATCAGCGGCTGGGGCGACCTCGGCGGCAGCCGCCTCGGACTCAGCGGCGGCAACCGCGTCGCCGCCGCGCTCGAGGCCCGACTCGAGCAGGCCGGACTGCGCGCCTCCCTGCAACCCTTCAGCGACAGCCAGGCCGCCCTGCGCGGGCTGCGCCTGGGTCAGCTCGATGGCGTCGTGCTGCGCCGCGGCATCACGGAGGAGGCGCAGCAGCAGCTGGAGGCCTACGGCATCGACACGCTGCTGCTGCCCAGTCCCGTGCTGGAGGGCCAGGCCCAGTGGTGGCTGGCCGCCGACCAGTCCAACCTGCGGGATACCCTCCAGGCCCTGTCCCTCGCACTCGCACAAGCCCGCAGCCTGGGCCTGCGGCGGGATGGGATCGCCAGCGCCTACCAGCAGGTGCTGGCGGGAACGGCCTCCGAGGGGCTGCTGCAGGTGTTCGCTCCTGCAGGCCAGTCCAGCCGTGCTGAGGCGTTGGGTGCGGACCAGATCCGCCGCCTGCTGCTGGCAGCCCTCGACTGACCAGCGCCCCGCTGAGCGCCAGCGATGAACGCCCCCAGGACCGCTGACGATGAACCGACGACGATGCACTGCCAGCGATGAACTGCCAGCCCCGCCGCAACCCTGATCCCGGCGTCCAGGATCCAGCCGCTGGCCCTCTGCGGGGCCGCGACGGAGAGGGGCGCCTGGAGGACGACTGATGCCGGGACCGGACCTGGGGGCGCTGCTGCCGGCCGATCAGCGCCCGTTGCAGCTCTGCCGCCGGCACGGGCTGCGCTGGCGCCGCGAGCACTCATTCAGGGCGGAGCCGGGCTGCGGACTGCTGAGCAACCGCTACGTGCTGGGCATCGCGCAGGAGACGATCAGCCTGGACACCTGGCACGCCCTGCTGACCGACCTGCGGCTGCCGCTGCCTGAGCGGTCGGCGGGCGGGGCCGCGAGCGGATCGCTGCGCGATGAGCTGACCGCCCGGTTCCAGCAGGCGTCCACGGTCTACCTGGGCTTCGAGCAGGGGGTGAGCGGCGGCAACCTGCGGCTCTACTTCGAAGACTGGGAGGCGATCACCCGCCGACTGCGGCAGACACCGGCGCCGGAGATCGCGACCTGGCAGACCGGGGAGCCACCGCTCTGGCCGATGGGCGTGGGCTACAAGTGGGCCTCGGCCGGTGGCGGCCGGCTGCGCCACACCCGCTATGGCGTGCGACCGCTGCTGGAGGGAGCCCGGATCCGAACCCGCGCCGCCGGGGCGCTGCAGCCGCCGGGATGGTCGCAGGGGGGGGCCGCGGCCGGGGCGGTGCTGCGGCTGCTGGAGCGGATCCTGGCGAGCGATGCAGCGGTTGCACCGGTGTTCCTCGAGGTGGACGAGCCGGGGACGCCCCGGCGATCGTTCGACCTGTGCGTGCATCGCTATGGCCTGCGGATCGAGGATCTGAACGCGGAGCTGCAGCAGCTCCTCGATGCGCTTCTGGGACCCTCCGCCTGCCTGCGGAGCGCTCTGCAGGGACGTTCACCGCAGGCCCTGGTCACCCATCTCTCCGCCGGCACCTCCCACCACGGCATGCCCTATGCCTGCCTCTATTACACCCTGCCCGATGAATCGTGAACGGCAGGACTGCGAGGCCGCAAGCGCTCCACATCATCGCAACTCAGGGCAGAGAACAGGCAGCCATCAACCCGGTTCTGCAGCGATTCAGCCACTCCAGACATGGCAGACAGCCAAGCCGAGCCGATCAGCATCAGCCGCCCCAGGCCTGACCAACCGCCGGGGGGCATCGGCGACGACCGTCGCCCGGATGCTCAGGCAAGGCGACCCTCCGGCCGGGCCTCAGACCCTGACCAAGCCTGCGTATTGACAGCACGAACCCATGCTTCTAGGCTCAAAGTTGTTGGACGTTGCTGTCAACAGCAACCTCAACAAGGCCAGCGATTGTGCCCAGCCTGATCAGCATTTCCACGCCATCAGGCCCCGGCGGGCGACCCCACGGAAGCCCACCCTCAGCAACCGCGACGCCGCAATCCACACCAGTTCCAACCACGATTCCATACCGATGAGCGACATCCCCACGCCCCCCGAACAGGCGAGCGAACCGGCCGGTGATGCCGCTGGAACCCAGGTCGTGCCCATGGTGCTGATCAGCCAGGAACAACGCAATGCGCTGATCGACTATCTGGCCAAGATGCCTTATCAGGATGTGGCGGCGGGAATCAGTTTCCTGCGGGAGGCGCCGGTCGTGAATGTCAACATCACCAGCCGGGAGGCAACCGACGGCGACAGCTGAGACGACGCCGTGCCCATCGCCATGGCCTGAGCGACGCGCCTGCCTGGAGGCCCCGAGTGGCAGGGGGCCGCCGGTCCCGGCGGCCTGGGCGTCGGCCCCTCCCACGGATGGATGGCCACAGCGCCGCAGCGCGAGGGGGCCAGGGGAGTCTGCTCAGCCAGCATTTTCTCAAGCGACGGTGCCCGATGGTGTCCTTCTCCCCCCTCACGGCCCAGGCCATCGAAGCCCGGGCCCTGCGCCTGGGCACCGCCGGCAACATCTTCGGCGCAGCGGCCGCGCTGGTGTTCTTCCTGCGTTCCGGCTCCGACGCCCTGCTGCTCGATGGGCTGTACACCGCTGTGCTGGCGGGGGCCTCGGCCCTGGCGGGCCAGGTGAACCGCACGGCCCTGCAGCCCCGCAACCGGGCCTACCCCTTCGGGGCGTCGGGCCAGGAGCCGCTGTACGTGCTGTTCCAGACCCTGGTGCTGCTGGGGATGATCGCCTTCGCCATGGCCTCGGCCGCCGGCAAGGTGCTCTCCGCCCTGCAGGGCGCCGCCATCGCTCCGCCGCGGCTGGAGGGGCTGGGCTGGTATTTCGCCGCGATGGTGCTGCTGAACCTGGTCCTGTGGCGGCTGTTCCAGGACAGCTGGAGACGCAGCGGCGGCATCAGCACGGTGCTGCACGGCATGGCCCAGTCCGCCCGCTTCGATGCCGCGATCTCAGCCGGCACCGGAGTGGTGCTGCTGGGATCCCCGCTGCTGACCGCCACGGCCCTGGCGCCGCTGGTGCCGATCAGCGATGGGTTGCTGGTGCTGCTGCTGTCGGTGCTGTTCCTGCCGGGGCCGATCGCCAGCCTGCGCCAGGCGATCGCCGAATCGGCCGGGGCGGGGGTGGACGAGGAGCTGCGCCAGCGCTGCGGTGAGCGGCTGAGCCGGGAGCTGCCGCAGCACCGCTGCACGCTGCTGGAACTGGCGATGATCCGCCTGGGCCGCACCCACACGGTGGTGGCCTATGTCACCCCGGCCGGAGCGCTGACGGCGGAGGAGGTGGATGGGCTGCGGCGCTGGCTGGAGGGGCGGATGCGGGAGTGGCTGGGCACCCCGGTGCTGTGCGAGGTGATCCCCAGCGCCGACCACCCCTACGGCCCCAGCGGCGATCCGCTGGGCGGCACGGGCTGAGACGCCCGGGGTGACCGCCCTTACCCTCCACGCGAACGCTGCATTGACCCCATGGGCTTTCGGTATCTCAACCGGATCGCGGCCCCCGAACACATCCACGAATTCCTGGAGCTGGCCGACCTGGCCGCCGGTGGAGGAGCGGACGCCGGCAACGTGTTCGAGCTGTCGCGACGGCTGAGCGACTCCACTCCGATGCGCCTGTGCGAACGCCGACTCCGGCAGGACCCGGCCGCCGCCGCCCTGATCGCCTCCAGGCGCCCGCTGGGCCCCTACGACCTGGACAGCCTGCTGGCAATGCCCCGGGACTCGCTGGGCCATACCTACGCTACCGTGATGCAGACGATGGGATATGACATCAACTTCTTCCCAACGCCCTCTTTCTACAACGACCTGGCCAGCGACGCTGACTACATCAACCACCGCGTCTACGCCAGCCACGACATCCACCACATCATCAGCGGCTTCAGCCTGGACAACTACGGCGAAACGGGCGTGATCAGCATCAGCATCGCCCAGTTCAGCTTCCCGGCCTTTGTGTTCCTCGACCTGATCGGGATGCTGCTGAACTGGTTCGCCAATGAGATCCCCGAAGAGGAGGTCGAAACCGACGAGCAACGCCTGCAGACGCTCGGATACGTCTATGAGCTGGTCTCCCAGGGAATCGCCATGGGCTTGCACGCCCGACCGCTCTTTCCGGTGCTGTGGGAGGAACGGATGGAGCAGAATCTCGATGCGCTGAGGCAGGAACTCGGCATTGTGCCCGTCCAGGAAGGACCCTACAGCTGGTATAGCAATCCCGCCATCATGGCCGCCCTTCACTGATCACCGACAGCCCCTTCCTCTCCCTCGTCTGTTCTCCTGAAGCCCGTAGCTGCGATGCCCACCACCCCCTTCAATGACGGTCCCTCGATCCTCAACCAGCCGCGCGTGATTCCGGGCCCCGGCCCGGCGGCCCATAACGACAGCCGCCACGACTGGCCCTACGAGAAACCGCTCAATGATCCGGCGGTGGCCGAGATCTGGACCTACACCCCGCGTTACAGCTACCGCGCCGGCGAGACGATCGACTTCCACGTGCACAGCACGCGGCCCAGCTTCGAACTCGAGATCAGCCGCGAAGGCCCCAGCCCCGAGCTGGTGTTCCAGCGCAGCGGCATCCCGGCCCGGGCGGTGCCCACGCCCGAGAACGCCCACGTGGTGGGCTGCGACTGGCCTGTGGCGTTCCAGCTGGAGGTGCCCGGGAGCTGGCGCACGGGGTTCTACGTGGTGGTGGTGCGCGTGCGCGACGACGACGGCGGCGTGTTCGAGCGGGAGCACTTCGTGGTGATCAACCCGCCCGAGGCCAGCGGCGGCATCGCCTTCATCGTCTCCACCTGCACGATGGATGCCTACAACGACTGGGGCGGCGGCAACAGTTACCACGGCGAAGGCGGCACGCCCCGTTTCAAGCAGCCCAACCCGCGCACGTCCCTGCTGCGCCCCTGGAGCCGCGGCCTGGTGAAACTGCCCGCCGGCGCCCCTCGGGCGGTGTCGCGGGAGGAACTGAAGCCGTTCGCCCATCCGGTGCTGCCCGCCCATCCCTATGCCCATCACTACGGATTCGCCCGCGACTATGGCGATGCCAGCTGGGCGCAGTACGGCAAGCTGTTCGTCGAATGGGCCGAGGCCAACGGCTTCAGCCTGGACTACTACACGATGCAGGATCTGCACAATGATCCACAGCTGCTGGTGCCCTATCGCCTGTCGGTGATGGTCGGCCACGACGAATACCGCAGCTGGCCGATGCGCGAGGCGATCGAGCGGCAGCTGGCCGCCGGCGGCAACCACGCCCGCTTCGCCGGCAACAACATCTGGCAGGTGCGCTACGAGGACGGCGGCACGATCTTCGTCAACCACAAGGACGAAACCAGCGACCCGCTGCTGGGCAGCGACGAGGAGAAGTACCTCAGCAATGCCTGGGACCTGCCCCAGGTGGGCTGGCCCGTGACCCACACCTTCGGCCTCACCGGCACGGCGGTGATTCACGCCATGTACGGCGGCGCCGCACCGCGGGGCAGCGGCGGCTTCACCGTGTATCGGCCCTGGCACTGGAGCCTGGAGGGCAGCGATCTGTACTACGGCGATGTGATCGGCGGCCGGCCCGATTGCGTGGCGGCCTATGAGGTCGATGGCTGCGACTTCACCATGCGCGATGGCCTGCCGTACCCCACCGGCAGGGATGGGGCCCCGGCCGATCTGGCGATCGTGGCGATGGCCCCCGCCCTGCTGCATGAGGAGGACCATTTCAACGGCACCCTGGCCACCCAGATGAATTCCGTGTCCACGCCGGTGATCAAGGGAGACGGCAGGGCCCTGCCCCACCTGGAGGAGCACGAGGGGGTGCGCCATCCCCGCTACGGCGCCGGCATGATCGCCAGCTTCGACCGCGGCGTCGGCCCCGGCGACGGCACGATGTACGTGGCCGGAGCCAGCGACTGGGTGGTGGGGCTGCAGAACCGCAACTGGTTCGTGGAACGGATCACCCGCACCGTGCTTGAGCGGCTGTCGGGCCCGAGGCCCACGGCAGCGCAGGCCGGCCGGGCCTGAGCCGACCCGGGGTACCTGCCATGGGCGAGACCGCACCGCGCCGGAGCTGGTGGGGGGCCGCGGGGGTCCTGGCGATCGATCTGGGCTGGTCGTCCCTGGTGGGCTCGGCCGGACGGGCCCTGTTCCTGAGCCTCTACCCCCGGGAACCCGGTCCGGCCCAGCAGCTGCTGGAAGGACTGCTGATCCCCTCGCTGTGGATCAGCTACCTCCTGCTGCTGGCCGGCCAGCTGACCTGGGTCAGCGGGGCCGGAGCGGCGCACCGCCGCTGGGAGGGGAGGCTGCCGCTGCCGCAGCAACGGCGCCGGCTGCGGCGCAGCTGGTGGGTGTGGGGCGCGACCCTGGTCGCCCTGGTGCTCGCGCTGCACGGCTGGCGGGCCCAGGCTCTGCCGGAGCCCGATCCGGCCGGCGTGGCCCTGCTGCTGGGGGTGCTGCTGGGCGACCTGCTGCTGATCTTCTGGCTCCCCACGGCGCTGCTGCTGCCGGAGCAGCTGCGGCCCGCCGTGCCGCTGGGGGCTCTGCTGGCCGGAGGGCAGCGCGGCCGGGGGATCCGCTGACGCTGAGCGGAAACGCGAGGCGTAGCGTGCTTGGAGAGTCTTCAGGCAGGCCACGGCGGCCGCCGCAGGCCGGTGGCGGCGACCGAGCGCCGGCCGCGGGGCCCGTGCGGCGGCGCGACGGCGGGCCGCCCGACAGGAGCGGCCGGTGGCGTCGGCGCCCTCCGGGATCGCGCCGCCACGGGCCGCCGCACAGCGCGAAACCTATGCATATCAATATGCAGATCACGCATATCTCTAGAGCATTCGAGTGCCATCAACGGGTCAGGAAGAAGCCGATCAATGCTGATACTGCATAAATTGCCGTACCGCGCCTGCGGTGGGACAATCAACAGGCACAGAGCAGCAGTGCTTGGGTAGGGACGGGGTTGCCACGACGGAGCAGGGTGAGCCCAGACGGGTCAGCGATCTGGATGTAGTGGATTATCTCCAGATCTTCGGCAGCACCACCCGCTGTTCCCAGATTCTCGGCATCTCCCAGAGCAGTTGCTCCCGCCGTTATCGCCTGTTCAGCTCCGAATATCGCCTCGACATCGGCCGACAGAACGGCGACTACAGCGCCTGCTCCAATCGCGACATCCTCGACAGTCTGCGCCAGACCGCCCAGAAACTGCGCTTCCGCAACGGTGCCTTCCGTCTCGTCACCTTCTGGCCCTGCGGCAGCCTGGCCGATCACCTGCCGCCCCTCTTTCCCCGGGCCCGACCCGTCCCCGTCGCCCCGATGGGGATCTTCACCCTGCTCAACCTGCTCGATCAGCGCCTGATCGATGTGGTCATCGGCGGCCTGATGGAGCTGCAGCCCCTGCTGCCCCAACCCCTGCATGAGCTCAGCTGCCGCCCCGCAGCCCTCACCTCCACCACCCACTGCCTGCCCCTCTGCACCTGGGAGCTGCAGCTGATGGCCCAGCGCGACCATCCCCTCACCGCCCTGTCCCGCCTCAGCCCCGACGCGCTGCAGAACTACCCCTCCCCCGCCCTCAACCTCGGCGATGGACCCCGGCTGATGCAGCAGCTCAGCCGCCACGGCCTCGGCACCCGTCCCTATCGCCTGCCGCAGCATGAACTGCCCCACTGGGAGGCCGCCTCCCGCGACGGCCACAGCCTCTCCTATGCCGCTCCCCACCAGCTGGACCATCTGCGGGACGCCTACGACCTCTCGCCCCTTCCCTACCGGCTGGAGATTCAGGAAACCCTCGCCCTGATCGCTCCGGCCGAAGCCATCGGCACCGCCGCCATCGGGCCGGCCCTGGTGCAGGCGCTGCGGCAGCACCCCCAGGCCGGCCACCCGGGCCTGCGCTGGCTCGACGAGGCCGAGGGGTCCACCTGAACACCCACGCCCTGCGCCGCGCATCGCCCTGCAAGATGAAGCCCGTCGCGGCTCCAGCCCCAGGCCCCTGAACCAGGAAACCCTGCTGTTCTCCCCCGCGGTGCCCGCCCCCGGGGCGTTGCGGGCGGTGCTGGCCTTCCCCAGCACCTACTCGGTGGGGATCACCAGCCTGGGATTCCAGGTGGTCTGGGCCACCCTGGCCCAGCGCAGCGACGTGGACGTGCGGCGCCTGTTCACCGACCAGGGGGATCCTCCCCACGGCGGTCAGCGGGGCCGCGGCCCCGACCTGGACCTCTTCGGCCTCTCCCTGAGCTGGGAACTGGACGGGCCGGTGCTGCTGGAGCTGCTGCAGCGGCAGCGCATCCCCATCTGGGCGGCCGGCCGCGGCGACGCCGATCCGATCGTGTTCGGAGGCGGGCCGGTGCTCACCGCCAACCCCGAACCGCTGGCCCCCTTTCTCGACGCCGTGCTGCTCGGCGACGGAGAACTGCTGCTGCCCGCCTTCCTCGATGCCCTGCAGGACTGCCGCGATGCCCCGAGAGCCGAACGGCTGCGGCGGCTGGCATCGGTGCCGGGGGTCTACGTGCCGGGCCTCTACGCCCCCCGCTACGGCGAGGACGGCAGCCTGCTGGCGGTCGAGCCGATCGAGACCGGCATCCCCGCCACGGTCAGCAAGCAGACCTGGCGCGGCAACACCCTCAGCCACTCCACCGTGATCACCCCGGAGGCGGCCTGGCCCTCGATCCACATGGTGGAGGTGGTGCGCAGCTGTCCGGAGCTGTGCCGCTTCTGCCTGGCCAGCTATCTCACCCTGCCCTTCCGCAGCGCCTCCCTCGACGACGGGCTGATCCCCGCGGTGGAGACCGGCCTGGCCGCCACCCGCCGCCTCGGCCTGCTGGGGGCCTCGGTCACCCAGCACCCCCAGTTCGCCGAGCTGCTGCACTGGCTCGACCAGGACCGCTTCGAGGACACCCGCATCAGCGTCAGTTCGGTGCGGGCCGCCACCGTCACCCCCGGGCTGGCCCGCACCCTGGCCCGCCGCGGCAGCCGCTCCCTCACGATCGCGATCGAGAGCGGCAGCGAGAGGATGCGGGCCGTGGTCAACAAGAAGCTGTGCCGCGAGGAGATCTTCGCCGCCGCACGCCACACCCGCGAGGGGGGCCTCAGCGGTCTGAAGCTCTACGGCATGGTCGGCCTGCCGACGGAGGAGGCCGACGACGTCGAGGCCACCGCCTCCCTGCTGCTGGCCCTGAAGCAGGCCACCCCGGGCCTGCGGCTCAGCCTGGGGGTGAGCAGCTTCGTGCCCAAGGCCCACACCCCCTTCCAGTGGCAGGGCCTGCGGCCGGAGGCCGACAAGCGCCTCAAGCTGCTGGCGAAGCGGCTGCGGCCCAAGGGCATCGAGCTGCGGCCCGAGAGCTACGGCTGGAGCGTCATCCAGACCCTGCTGGCCCGCGGCGACCGGCGGCTGGCCCCGGTGCTGGCCCAGGCCGGCGCCGATCGCGAGAGCCTGGGAGGCTGGAAGAAGGCCTACCGCAGCGTGCTGGCAGGGGACACCGCCCCGGCCCTCGAGGGGGCGCCGCCGCTGCCGCCGCCGCCCGACTGGGCCCGGCTGGTCCATGAGGACTGGAGCGAAGCGACGGTGCTGCCCTGGGATCACCTGCAGGGACCCCTGCCCCGCGCCACCCTGGCGGCGCATCGCCGCGAGGCCCTGAGCCTGGCCGGGGCCGGCTGCCCCGGGGATCAGGCCGGAGCGGCCGTCCCATCGCCGGCGGTCGCGGCCGGTGACGGCGGGCCTGAATAGCAGCGCAGCCCCGCCAGCAGCACCCAGCCGACCACGTTGAGGCGGCTGTCGTAGAAGGGCAGATCGGTGCTGTGCAGGCTGGTCAGCACCAGGGCGGCGGTCCACCAGGCGCGGTCGAACAGCGGCGCCCGCGAGGCCATGCCGCGCCAGGCGGAGCGCAGCAGCAGCGCCAGCACCAGGGCCACCAGCAGCACCGCCGCCGGCAGCCCGAAGCTCACCGCCAGATCGATCGGCAGGTTGTGGGCGTGCCCGTGCCACACCCCGCGCCGCAGCGGATAGATGACGCTGAAGGCGGCCGCTCCCCAGCCCAGCCAGGGGCGCTCGGCGATCAGGCCGAGGCTGAAGCTCCACTGCCCCACCCGGGTGGAGGCCAGCTGGCGGCCGGAGGCGTACTTGGCGTCGCTGAGCCGGCTCCAGATCTCCTCCGGCACCAGCAGCCGGGCGGGCTGCTGCAGCCAGGTCGGCAGGCCCGGCAGGCTGGCGGCCCCGAGCAGCAGCAGCACCAGCAGCAGCGGCGGCAGCAGCAGGGGCCAGCTGCGCGGCCCGCTCACCAGCGGCATCGACAGCAGCAGCGCCCCCCAGGCATTGCGCGACTCCGACAGGTAGATGCAGAGCACCACCCCCACGGCGATCGCCAGCACCGCCAGCCGGCCGCGCCAGCGCAGCCGCGGCTGCACCAGGGCCGCCAGGGTCAACGGCCAGGCCACGGCCAGCCAGGCCCCGGCGATGTTGGCGTAGTCGAACAGGCCCGCCAGCCGGCCGGGCGGACTGCCGCCCGGCAGCACATACCAGTGGATCAGCCCCCACAGGCCGAGGAAGGGACCGCGCCAGCCCCACCACATCTGCCCCAGTCCGGAGACGATCACCGGCACGGTGCCCGCCACCAGCATCAGGGCAGCGCGGCGGCGGGAGGCAGCGCTGGTGAGATAAGCCTGGTACCCCCAGAAGCCGACGAAGAACGGCAGCCAGTTGGCCAGGCCGGCCCAGGCCAGCCAGCCGCTGTAGGCCCGGGTGGCGCCGAGCAGCAGCAGCAGCGACACCAGCAGCAGCAGGCGCACGCAGGGATCGGCCCAGGGGGAGGAGCGGCGGCGGCAGCCCTGGATCAGGGCGATGCCCAGCAGCACCTCGCCGAACAATGTGCTGCCGGCCAGCACGAACAGGCCGAGCTGGAAACAGCGCCAGCCGAGGGGATCAGCGGTATCGGGGCGGGCGCTGAGCAGGCGTCGATCCAGCCTGGAGAGCAGCCTGGAATGCAGCGACACCGGCGGCAAGCGGACCCTGTCCCTCAATCAAACACAGCGGTCCGGCCGCGGTAGACCATCACCTGGCGCCGCAGGTGCAGGCGCACCGCCCGGGCCAGGGCCAGCCGTTCGCTGTCGCGGCCCTTGCGGATCAGATCCTCCACCTCATCGCGGTGGCGGACGTGCTGGGTGGCCTGCTCGATGAGCGGACCGGCATCGAGCTGTTCGGTCACGTAGTGAGCCGTGGCACCGATCAGCTTCACCCCGCGCTCCCAGGCCCGGTGGTAGGGCTGGGCCCCCTGGAAGGCGGGCAGGAAGGAGTGGTGGATGTTGATCACCCGCTGCCGGCCCCGGCACTCGAAGACCTCCAGGAATCCGGGGCTGAGCACCTGCATGTATTTGGCCAGCACCACCAGCTCGATGCCGTGCTCCTCCAGCAGCTGCAGCTGCTCCCGCTCCACGGCGTCGCGGCGGTCGGGGCTGATCGGCAGGTGGAGGAAACGGGCGCCGTGGGCCTCGGCCTCGGGCCGCAGATCCGGGTGATTGCTGATCACCAGCGGCACCTGCATCGGCAGCTCCCCGGCCCGGGTGCGCCAGAGCAGGTCCACCAGGCAGTGGGCCTGGCGGCTGACGAAGATGGCGACCCTGGGGATGGCATCGGAGAACTGCACGTCCCCCTCGCCGCCGAGGCGGGCCACCAGGGCCTCCACCGCCGGGGCGATCGCCTGTCGCGGCAGGCCGAACCCGTCGAGGGCCCATTCGATGCGGCTGAGGAACAGGCCGGCGCCGGCATCGGTGTGGTGATCGGCGTGGCGGATGTTGCCGCCGTTGGCGGCCACCCAGCTGGAGAGTTCGCTGACCAGCCCGGGCCGATCCGGACAGATCACCCGCAGGATTGCCGAAGCCCCGGCCATGGTTCGCGTTCAGGCAGGGGCCCATGGTCCCGCGTGGGGGAGGGGCTGCCCAGGTGGGCGGGGGATTGCGAGCGGCAACAGTGCCGCCGTGGCGGCGG
Organism: Synechococcaceae cyanobacterium; assembly: GCA_035285905.1. GTDB lineage: Bacteria > Cyanobacteriota > Cyanobacteriia > PCC-6307 > Cyanobiaceae > Cyanobium. Next base: position 3,507 of record JAYKJA010000066.1, on the reverse strand, counting down.
GGCGACGCGGGTACAGTCAGCTCGCCTTCCACCCGACCGTGCTGCCATGGCCCTGTCGCCTGCTCCGACGAGCCCCGTCCGCGGCGATGCCGACAGCCGCCACTGGCTGACCAGCCTGCTCCGTTCCCTGGCCGCCCTGATGATGGCCGTGGTGCTGAGCCTGGGTCTGGTGGCCTGCGATGCGGCCAACGCCAAGCCCGCCAGCATCAGCCCGGAGGACATGGCAGCGATCCAGCGCCAGGCCGAGGGCTTCCTCTCCGCCCGCGACCGCCTGCCCGAGCTGGCGACGCTGGTCAACGAGAAGAACTGGGTGTTCACCCGCAACCTGATCCACGGTCCGATGCAGGAGGTGAGCCGCGAGATGCTGTACATCAACCGGCTGCTGCTGCCCTCGGAGCGTCCCGACGCCGAGAAGCGGGCCGCCAACCTCAAGACCGCCCTGGCCCAGCTGGATGAGGCGGCCCGCCTGCAGGACGCCGATGGCCTGCGCAAGGCGTACATCAAGGTGGCTGCCGGCTTCGGGCTCTATGCCCAGGTGCTGCCCCAGCCCGTTCAGGATGCCCTGAAGCAGTCCTGATCCGCCTCTGAGCGCCCCCACCGCCGCCCGCGACAGCGCTGCAGGCCCCGCCTCGCACCACGTGATCGTGGTCGGGGCGGGGCTTGTCGGTCTGGCCAGTGCCTGGCTGCTGCAGCGCCGCGGCCATCGGGTGCTGCTGCTCGATCCGGGGCCGGCCGCAGCGACTGCAGCAGCCGGGCCGGCGGAGCCGACGGCCGCCACCGGCGGAGACGGGCCCACCGCCAGCCCGGAGACCCTCGCGGCAGGGGACGGTGCCGCCGGCGGAATCGCCGTGCGCAGCGGCAGCGGCGCCGCCCTGGGGCTGCTGATGGCCCAGGTGTTCCACCGCTCCAGCGGGCGGGCTTGGCGCCTGCGCCAGCGCAGCCTCGCCCTGTGGAGCGAATGGCGGCAGGAGCTGGAGGATCGCGGCCGTCCCCTGGACTGGCGGCCGGGCTTGCTGCTGCTGGCGAGCAGCCCCGAGGAGCTGGAGCGCCAGCGCCGGCTGGTGGAGCAGCGCCGCGCGCTGGGGATGCCGCTGGAGCTCTGGGAGCGCTCCCGGCTGGAGACGCTCGATCCCCTGCTGCCCGAGGGGGCCCTGGCGGGGCTGCACTCAGCGGCGGACGGCCAGCTCGATCCGGGGCGGGCCATGGAGGTGCTGCGCCAGGACGCGCTCGCCGCCGGCCTGACCCTGCGGCGCAGCCGGGCCCGGGCCCTGATCCCCCGCGGCGGCGCCGATGGCCGGAAGGGATGGCGGCTGGAGCTGCAGGAGGGCGACAGCCTGGAGGGCCGCTGGCTGGTGCTGGCGGCGGGGGTGGAGAGTGCCGCTCTGCTGGAACCCCTGGGACTGCAGAGACCGCTGGAGCCGGTGCTGGGCCAGGCGCTGGAGCTGGAGCTGGAGGAGCCGCCGCCGTGGAGCCACTGGCCGGGGGCGGTGAGCTGGCGGGGCTTCCATCTGGTGCCGCGACCGCAGCGGGCCGGGGGATGCGGCCTGTGGCTGGGAGCCACCCTGGAGCCGGGGCAACAGGCGACCCAGGCCGCCCTGGCGGAGCTGCGCAGCCTGGCGGGAGCCGCCCCACCCTGGCTGCGGCGGGCGCGGCTGCGTCAGCACTGGCTGGGGCTGCGGCCGCGCCCGCTGGGCCGTCCGGCGCCGCTGCTCGAGCAGCTGCGGCCGGGGCTGCTGCTGGCGGCGGGGCATTACCGCAACGGTGTGCTCCTCGCGCCGGTGAGCGCAGAATGGATCAGGGATCAGGTGGAGGATTCCGCAGCCGCGCCCCTCACCATCACCGCCTGAGCCGCCGTCCATTCACGCAAGCCCGATGCTGGACATCCCCACCCTGGATGCACTGGATCTGAGTCTCTGGCTGCAGAGCGGGGTGGAGGCCGCCCGGGTCAGCGACTGCGTGCCCAGCACGATCGTGCGCCGGGTGGACACCGCCCTCAGCACCTTCGGGCTGACATTGCGGCGCTCACGCAACGGCTGGAGCCTGCGGGGCGACCAGGAGCTGCTCCATCTGGAGCGGGAGATCCACCAGCTGCATCGGTTCCAGGGGGGCGGCCGGCTGCGCCTGGAACTGCCCTGCTGGACCCTGCAGCAGCTGCAGGGGGAACTGCCTGGCCGCTGGCTGGGGCCGGCGCTGCAGGAGCGCCCTCCCTGCGGCAACCCCGTGGATCTGCTGCGCCGGCGGGTCATCGATGCCGCTCTGATGACCCCCACCCAGCTGGCCAGCGCCGGACTGCCATGCCCGGACAGCCGGCCGCTGCACCAGCAGGGGCTGCAGGTCCATGCGCTGTACTCCAGCCAGATCCAGCTCTACGGCTGCAGCGAGGATCCCGACCTGCCGCTGCCGGAGGACGTGATCGGGGCCTGGGCCACGGATCAGCTGTCCCTGAAGCTGCCCCAGTTCCTGCCCCTGTCCTGCCAGGAGGCCTGCCGCCTGCGCTTCCGGAACCTGGCCCCGGCGGGAGCCCGCCGCCGCCTGCGCAGCCTGCCGGCCACCACCCCGTGGAGTGCCTGCTTCCTCACGCCGCAGATGGCCGCCCTGCTGCCGCCCCACTGGCAGCCGCTGGCCACCCCGCTGGACTGGCCCTACAGCGAAACCCTGGTGGTGCTGGAGGAGCATGCCGCACACCCCCAGGTGCTGGAGCTGCTCAGCTTCCTGGCGGCGAGCCTGGGGACCGCGGTGGAGCCCGCCGCGCTGCGGCAGGTGGCCTGAACGGGGCGACCACGCAGCAGGATCCGGCCGATCGCCGCGGCTCCCGCTGATCAAGCGGCAGCCGCGGCCCCCTGGGCAGCCCAGGCCCTGGCTTACCCCAGCGTCCGCAGCGAGGAGCCTGCGCGAGGGGCGACGCCCATGAAAAAGCCCCCCTGGGAAGGGGGGCGGGGGATTCAGGGGCCCGGCAAGCCGGAGCTCACTTGCTCTCGGTGAACTCGGCGTCGATGACGTCGTCGCTGGAGGGGGAGCCACCGGGAGCGGCACCGCCACTGCCGTTGCCTCCGGGGGCGCCGGAGGCGGCACCGGCCTGCTGGTACACCGAGGCACCCAGCTCATAGAGATCCTTCTGGAGCTCCTCGAGGCGGGTCTTGATCTCCTCGACGTTGTCCTGGTCGATGGCCTCCTGGAGGGCCTTGCGCTTGCTCTCCACCTTCTCCCTGGCCTCAGCGGAGACCTTGTCGCCCAGCTCACCGAGCTGCTTCTCAGCCTGGTAGACGAGCGTCTCGGCCTGGTTGCGCACATCGATGCGCTCGCGCTTCTCCTTGTCGGCGGCGGCGTTGGCCTCGGCATCCTTGACCATCTTCTCCACCTCGTTCTCGCTGAGGGTGGAGGCGCCGGTGATGGAGATGCTCTGCTCCTTGCCGCTGCCCTTGTCCTTGGCGGTGACGCTGAGGATGCCGTTGGCGTCGATGTCGAAGGTCACTTCGATCTGGGGCACGCCCCGGGGAGCCGGAGGGA
>JAYKJA010000065.1:0-4071 GCA_035285905.1 Synechococcaceae cyanobacterium | reverse complement strand
TGCCCGCTTCCTGCTCCACACCGGTGATGTCGTCTACCCGGTGGGCTCCAGCGAGCAGTACCCCGACAACTTCATCCGCCCCTACCGGGAATGGATCGTGGGCGGCGACGACTGGCGACGGCTGCGCTACGACCGACTCGTCTTCCGGGTGCCGTTCCTGCCGGTGCTCGGCAACCACGACTACTACGACCTGCCCCTGCCGCTGGGGCTGCTGGCCGGCCTCACGGCACCGGCACGGCGGCTGCTGCGCTCCTGGGTCCAGCTGGATGTGGGCTGGCACGGCTCCTTCGTGGGCCAGGCCTGGGCCCGCGCCTTCCTCGATGGCCTCGACTCCGTGCCGGAGACCGAGCTGGAGGAGCATCTGGCCCGCACCCGCACCGCCACCCTCGACGGGGCCCGCTGCCTGCTCTACCGCCCCGGCGCCTTCACCCGCCTGCCCCACCGCCACTACACCTTCCGCTGGGCCGGGGTGGAGGTGTTCGCCCTCGACTCCAACACCCTCAACCAGCCCCTGCCGGCCGGCGCCGACGACGGGGAGCTGCGCCGCCGTCGCCAGCGGCTCGACGCCGAACGCTCCCTCCTGCTGCTCTCCCCCGGCCCCCTTGGCGATGCCGACGCCCGCGACGACCGGGCCGCCAAGGCCGAGCAGCTCGACGAGCAGATCCGTGACATCGACAAACAGCTCGCCGGCGGACCCCCGGTGGTGGATGGGGCCCAGCTCGACTGGTTCGCCGACGCCCTGATCGCCTCCTGGCGCAACCCGGACGTGCGGGGCCGGCTGCTGGTGCTGCACCATCCTCCCTACGTCACCGAAGCCAGCAAGTGGGACCAGGGCCAGACCCTGGCGGTGCGGGCACGGCTGCGTAGCGCGCTGGATCGCGTCGCCGCCGCCCTCGGCCCCCTCCCCGCCGGCCGCCCCCTGCTCGATCTGGCCTTCAGCGGCCATGCCCACTGCCTGGAGCTGCTCCACACGGCCGACACCGGCCACGGCGACGCCCGTATCCCCTGGGCGATCTGCGGCGGCAGCGGCTACAGCCTCCGCCGCCAGCGGCCGGAGGGGCCCGAGCTGCTGGAGGGTCCGGCGGGCAGCGAGCGGGTCGTGGCCCGCTCCCGCCTCTTCCTCGGCCGCAGCGGCCGGGGCTCCAGCCTGCGCCGTTCCTACTCCGCCCTGCGGGTGGATGTGGCGGCCGGCAGCCCCCTCAAGCTCACGCTCACCCCCCTGGTGGCCGAGAAGGCCGAGGGCCGCTGGCACCCGTATCGGCTGCCGGGCATCACGCCGGGGGCGGACAGCGCCCTGCTGGATCAGCCATGAAGGCCATCAACGCAGGCCAGCGGGAACGGATGACTTGGTAAGGATGAAGACACATCGATCGACGGATTCAAACTCTTCCAGAAACTCGCACCTCCCGAAGCCAGCGAGGCACTGTTCCTCTCCATCCACCGCCTTGGAATCCACGCCTCTCCATAGAAATCATCGGTGAGCTCCCCGCCACCGCCGGTTCGATAGAACTGAAAATCCCCGGCTTTGTAGCGACGCAGAATCTTGTCCGGGTAGGGCAATCGGACGCGCATGGGAGCTTCAGGGGCCAACTGTCTGAGGTACTGAATCTGCCGGGTACCACGGGTTGTGAAGATCAGCTTCCCCCCCGGCACGAGCACATCGCTGACGCAGCGAAGCCATCCCCGACAGGCCGCCTCACTGAGGTGGGAAAACACGGAGAAGGCATAGCAGCAGTCCGCGGATGTGATGTCCGATGGGAGCGGTGGTGCCGGCGCATTCTGCAGAACGGAGAACGGCGGATGAAGACTCTGGGCACAGGCCACCGCGTCGGTCATGCAATCCACGAGCACCAGCTCATCAGCGGGAGTTTCGCGTAGAAAAGCCGCAGCACCCTGCCCCAGCCCCCGCCAAAGTCAATCAGTCGGAACTGGCCCTTGCTCTGGGTGGGGAGATGGTCAAGAACCACCTTGTAGAAATCAAAAGCCTGTTGCAGATTGTCACGCCCATGGCGGGCCGTGAAACGCATTTGCCCATCTTCAGGCGGCAGATCTGGTATCGCGATTCCCGTCTACTGACGACCCAACACAGGGTTCAGATTCGCCTCAAGCCAGGCCTGGTCGGACAGCTCAGTCAAATTTGCTACCCCAGGCAGTGAAAGAATTTAGAAGATTCTTGATCCATTCTCCAGAGAAGAGTCCAGAGAAGAATCCATAGAAGAATAGACCAGCTTCAATTTAGCGTAGTTTCACAGCATTGCCTGCTGTTGCAAGCCCGGCACGGCCGCCGACAGCGGCGGAGATCCCTGTGTAGACCGGCAACGCCCGCCCCGCTTCGATGGACCCCAGCGCGGATCTTTCCGGCCTTTTCCTCCAGCTGGCCTGCGGCAACTGGGTGACCAAGATGTTGCATGTGGCTGCAGAGCTGGCCGTCGCCGACCATCTGGCGGCGCCGATGGCGAGTCCCTGTTCCGGCTGTTGCAGGGCCTGGCCAGCCTGGGCGTGTTCGCCGAGAGCGAGACCGAGCCGCGCAGCTTCGTGCTCACTCCCCTGGCGGAGCTGCTGCGCAGCGACCACCCCGGCTCCCTGCGCCAGTTCGTGCGCATGCTCGGCGGCGAGCACTACGACGCCTGGACCGACCTGCTCCACAGCATCCGCAGCGGCGAGAGCGCCTCCCGCCACCTGACTGGGGCGATGGCCCCGCCGATGGGGCCGAAGAAGAAGAAGAAGCTGCCCATCGCCGCGGCCAGCTCGCGGTCGTGGCGGGTGTAAAGCTGCAGCACCAGCACGGAGCTGGGGCCGGTGCTGAGCAGGAAGCCCGCCAGGCCGAACAACAGACCGCGCCCCAGCCGTTTCCAGGTCATCCCCGGGTTCTCCGCTTGGCCAGCGTTCCTCAACCGCCACGGTGCCAGAGGCGCCCTTCGCCTTAGCGTCGGTGCCAGCCCAGCCCCGGGATCCGTGAGCCTCGCCATCACCCTGCTCACGGTCTCCGACACCCGCACCCTCGCCGACGACCCCTCGGGCGACGCCCTGCAGCAGCGGCTGGCGGCGGCCGGCCACCGGCTCCTGGAGCGCACCCTGGTGCCCGACGACCGCTACCGCATCCGCGCCGAAGTGAGCCGCTGGATCGCCGACCCCGCCGTGCAGGTGGTGATCAGCTCCGGCGGCACCGGCCTCACCGGCCGCGACGGCACCCCCGAGGCCGTGGCCCCCCTGCTCGACAAGACGATCGAGGGTTTCGGCGAACTGTTCCGGGTGCTCTCCTTCGAAGCGATCGGCACCAGCACCCTGCAGAGCCGGGCCCTGGCCGGAGTGGCCAACGGCACGGTGGTGTTCGTGCTGCCCGGCTCCCTCGATGCGGTGACAACGGCCTGGGACCGGCTGATCCGCGCCCAGCTCGACGCCAGCACCCGTCCCTGCAACCTGGTGCAGCTGCTGCCGAGGCTCACGGAAACCTGATGCAGGGGATCCCCCTGCGGCGGTGGAGGACGGGGCTGGCGGGAGCCTGCGCGCTGCTGCTGGTGGTGGTCGTAGCCCTTCCGGTGGGCCTGGCGCCGATGGTGGCGGCGCCCGCCGGTTCCGCCACCGGCGTCACCGGGCCGTCACGATCGCCCGCCGATCAGCCCACCGCCCCGCTGACGCTGGGCAGCTTCGAGCTGGCCAAGGTGCGGATCCTGGGGATTCCGGCCATCACCGTGGCGGCCCCCGTGGTGGGGCTTCAGGGCAACGCCCCGGACGCCCAGCGCCGGGCCGAGGTGATCGAGGGCAACCTGCGTCGCCTCTACGCCCCGGTCTCGCCCTGCAGCGTGAGCGAGTGGATCGCCGAGTGGATCCTGCTGCAGGTGCTGGGGGGCAGGGAAAGGGCCTGTGCACCGTCCATCACGGCACTCTCGGGGGGTGCCCCCGACGGCCTGGTGGTGCGGCGCCGAGAGCTGGCCGCCGGCGATGTGGTGCTGGAGGCGCTTCTGCCGGAGCGGGGCGAACCGATCCCTCTGCTGACGGTGACCTACGCCGACGCCGCCCTCAACGGCACCAGCGCCTGGGAGCTGGCGGGGCGCTGGCAGGAACGCCTGC
>JAYKJA010000064.1:0-2769 GCA_035285905.1 Synechococcaceae cyanobacterium | reverse complement strand
CGCCCGTCCAGGCGGGCATAGCCCGAGCCCAGCACCTGCAACCCGGCGGCGCGGCCGAGCCGGCGGCCGTCGTGATACGCCTGCCGGGCGTCCCGGGCGTAGCCCTCCTCCAGCAGTTCAAACGATGCTGGATCGGCGCCGGCGATCGCCGCCACCTGGATCGCCGGCCGGCCTTCGGCCGGTTCCACCCGGCCGTGATACACCGCGCGGCCGTCGCGCGAGTAGTGGTCATCGAGGGGCAGGAAGCTGGCCGGATCGCTGCCGGGGATTTCGCGCTGGTGGTAGTACACCCGCCGGCGATCGAGGACATAGACGGAGTCGAGCACCCGCAGCCCCGCTGCATCCCGCACCGGGAACGCTGTCCCGTCCGACCAGGCCCGGCGGGCGTCGCGGGCATAGCCGTGGCTGAGCACCGCAAACGTCCTGACATCCGCCCCGGGCAGGGGCTCCACCAGATCCCGGCGCAGCAGGAACTCCTCCACCCGCCGCACGCTGTGGGCGTAATAGGCCCGCTTCGCATCCACGGCGTAGTGCCGATCAAGCGGCCGGAAGCTGGCGGATTCGATGCCGCTGATCGCTGTGTCGCGGTAGTGCCAGACGCCGTTGATCCTCCGGAACGGCGCCTCGGCCTGACAGCCCAGCCCGGCGCCGGCCAGCAGCAGCAGGGCGAGCGGGCCGGCCAGCCGCCGGGTGATCGGGCGCCGTCGGGGCAGGCCGGCGTGGGGCCATCCGGCGCCGCTGGTCCTGTGCTTGCATCGCAGCATGACCGGCACTGCCCTCTCCACGCCCGCCCTCCAGCCTGGCTCCGTGCCGCCCAACTGGGTGGACCATTCCCATCCCCTCGGCCGTCTGATCGATGCGCTGCTGGCGGTGGAGCCCCTGCGGCGGCTGCTGTTCCTGCAGGCCCGGCAGCTGATCATCCGCACCGCTGAGCAGCGGGGCATCGCCTGGCGTGCCCGTCGGGCTGAGCTGCAGCGTCTGGCGGAGCCCCTGCTGGAGCAGGTCCGCGACCCCGCCACCGACGCACCGGCCTATTACCGGGCCCGCTTTCACGCCTACCAGCAGGGCAATCTCTGCTGGGCTGCAGCCTGCGAGGCCGAGCAGGCCACCGATGCCATGGCGCTGCGCGTCTGGCCCCAGGAGACCCTGCAGCCGGCAGAGGCGCAGCGGCGGCTGCGGCAGGCGATCGTCGCCGCGATCGAGCCGAGCCTGCAGGGGCCGGTGCGGGATGCCCTGGATCTGGGCTGTTCGGTGGGGGTGAGCACCCTGGCCCTGGCGGAGTGGCTGGAGCAGCGTCAGCCGCAGCCCGCCCGGGTGAGCGGCCTCGACCTGTCGCCGCAGATGCTGGCGGTGGCCCGGGTGCGCGATGGCCAGGGCCGCGTCGCCGCCTGGCATCACCGGCAGGCGGAGGCCAGCGGCCTGCCCGCGGCCAGCCACGACCTGATCACGCTGCAGTTCGTCTGCCATGAACTCCCGGCCGCGGCCACCCGTGCGGTGCTGGCGGAGGCGGCGCGGCTGCTGCGGCCCGGCGGGGTGATCGCCCTGGTGGATCAGGATCCGGAGTCGGCCGTGATCCGTCGCCTGCCGGCACCGATCGCCACGTTGCTCAAGAGCACCGAGCCCTATCTGGAGGAGTACTTCCGCCTGGATCTGCCCGAGGCGCTGGAGCAGGCCGGGTTCGAGGCCGTGCGGCGGGAGGCCTGCGATCCCCGCCATCGCGTGCTGGTGGCCCGTCGGGCGGGAGGCTGAGGCCTGGGCCGCCGGCCCGGCTCCAGCGCCGTAGCCGCCGGCCGGGGACTGTGGCGAAGGGTGACAGCTGCGCCTGCCGCCGCCGGAATGTCTGCAGGGTGCCCTGGCGTGTCCTGAGCTCCGGAGCCATGGCTTCCACCCCGACGGCCATCGCTGCGGCCTGGCTGGAGCGGTTCGCAGCGGCGCTGGCGAGCCGCGAGCCCGCGGCGGTGCTGGCCCTGTTCGGCCCGGACTGCTTCTGGCGCGATCTGGTGGCCTTCACCTGGAACCTGCGCACCGAGGAGGGGCCCGAGGCCATCGCGGCGATGCTGGCGGCGCGGCTGGAGGACGTGGCCCCGCACAGCTTCCGCCTCCGCGGCGAGGCCAGCGAGAGCGAGGGGCGGCTGGAGGCCTGGTTCGCCTTCGAGACCCGGGTGGGGCGCTGCAGCGGCCAGCTGCGCCTGCGCGACGGCCTGGCCTGGACGCTGTTCACCACCCTCGATGAACTGAAGGGCCATGAGCCGCGGGTGCAGGAGCGGCGGCCGGCGGGGGCGGAACACGGCGTGCATCCGGGTCGGCAGTCCTGGGCGGAGCGGCGCGAGGCGGAGCGGCAGTCCCTCGGGGTGACGCAGCAGCCGGATGTGCTGATCGTGGGTGGCGGCCAGGCCGGCCTCACCCTGGCGGCCCGCCTCAGGTACCTGGATGTCTCCACCTTGATCGTGGAGAAGCTGCCCCGCCCCGGCGATCACTGGCGCCGCAGATACAAAAGCCTCTGCCTGCACGATCCGGTTCACTATTGCCACTTCCCCTATCTGCCCTTCCCCGAGGGCTGGCCGCTGTACACCCCCAAGGATCAGCTGGCCGACTGGATGGAGGCCTATGTGAGTGTGATGGGGCTGCAGGTGTGGGGCGGGTCGCCGGCCCACAGCGCCCGCTTCGATCCGCAGCAGGGCCGCTGGGTTGTGCACACCGAGCGCGAGGGCCGGCCGGTGGAGCTGCGCCCCCGCCACCTGGTGATGGCCCTTGGGGTGTCGGGCTATC
>JAYKJA010000063.1:0-21624 GCA_035285905.1 Synechococcaceae cyanobacterium | reverse complement strand
GCCTGGATCATCCGCTCCCGCGCCCGTTTGCCCCGGTGCAGGGCCTGGCGCAGCTGGGTTGAGCTGAGGCCGGCCCGCTGCGCCCAGGCCGCCTGCGTTCCCTCCGGATCGCCGCTCTCAGGCGGCTTAAGTTTCAGCAGCCGTTCCCGCTCCCGCACCAGGCGCGCCAGGGTGAGTTCCTCCTCCTGGCTGAGCAGGTTCACCCGGCCGATGTCCTGGAGGTACAGGCGCACCAGGTCGGTGGAGGAGGCGCGGGCCAAGGGTGCTGATCGGCTTCAACCAGCTTTGCCAGGTCTGCGGATCCGCTGGCCGCTTTGGACGGATTGCTTTCGGTTTTCGCTGCACAACTGCTGCAGCTGGGGTGGCGTGCCTTGCTGGCTCAGGTCTCCCCGTCCACCCAGGTGCTGGCCACGTGCAGCTCCTCCAGCTGCCGCTCACTCACATCGGCCGGGGCCTGGGTCATCAGGCAGCGGGCCTGCTGGGTTTTGGGGAAGGCGATCGTGTCGCGGATCGATTCCTCGCCGGCCAGCAGCATCACGATCCGGTCCACGCCGTAGGCCAGTCCGCCGTGGGGCGGCGCGCCCATGTCGAGCGCCTCCATCAGGAAGCCGAACTGGCGCTCGGCCTCCTCCAGGGGCAGGCCGATCGTCTGCAGCACCTGGCGCTGCAGGGCCGAATCGTGGATGCGCAGGGAGCCGCCGCCCAGCTCCAGACCGTTGAGCACCAGGTCGTAGGCCTGGGCGCGGGCCGTGGGCAACGTGGTGGCCCAGGCGGCCGGATCTGCCCCAAGGTCTGCGGCGTTGGGGGCGCAGAAGGGGTGGTGCAGGGCTTCGAGCCGGTTTTCGCCGGCGTTGAACTCGAACATCGGGAAATCCACCACCCAGAGGAAGTTCCATTGGTCGTTCTGCCGCTCGCCCTGCACCAGGCCGAGCTCGCGGGCCAGGAACTGGCGCACCCGATCGAGGGCCTTATTCACCGTGGCGGTATCGCCGGCGCCGAACAGCAGCAGGGTGCCGGGCGTGGCGCCGCTGCGGGCCAGCAGCTCGGTTTTTTTGTCTTCTGGGAGGTTGTCCTTGATGGCGCCGATCGTGTCGATCTCGCCGCCTTCGCGCACTCGGATGAAGGCCAGGCCGCCGGCCCCAGCCTTTTGGGCCTCGCTGAACACATCGCCGCCGGGCTTGATCCGCACATTCGAGATCGCCTCATTGCCGCCAGGTACGGGCAGCACTTTCACGGCACCGCCGGCCGCCACCGCGCCGGAAAACACCTTGAAGCCCATGTCGGCCACCAGGTCGCTGACGTTGACCAGCTCCATGCCGTAGCGGGTGTCCGGACGGTCGGTGCCGTAGCGCTCCATGGCCTCGTGCCAGGTGAGCCGCGGGAACGGCCGGGGCAGCTCCACCCCCTTCACCGCCCGCCACACGGCGCTGATCAGCCGCTCGTTCAGCTCGAGCACCTGCTCCTGGTCGAGGAAGCTCATCTCCATGTCCAGCTGGGTGAACTCCGGCTGGCGGTCGGCCCGCAGGTCCTCGTCGCGGAAGCAGCGGGCGATCTGGTAATACCGCTCGATGCCGCCCACCATCAGCAGCTGCTTGAACAGCTGGGGAGACTGGGGCAGGGCGAACCATTCGCCGCCGCAGACGCGGCTGGGCACCAGGTAGTCGCGGGCGCCTTCGGGGGTGGAGCGGGTGAGCACGGGGGTCTCCACCTCCAGGAATCCCTCCGTTTCCAGGAAGCCCCGGATCGCCTGCACCGTGGCGTGGCGCAGGCGCAGGTTGCGGGCCATGCGCTCGCGGCGCAGGTCGAGATAGCGGTACTTCAGCCGCAGCTCCTCGCGGGTGTTCTCCTCGTCGTGCACCGACACCGGGAAGGGCAGGTTGCCCTTCACCGCATTGAGCACCGACAGGCCGGAGGCCAGCACCTCCACCGTGCCGGTGGCCAGGCGTTCGTTGACCGACTCGGCCGGTCTGGGTCGCACGCGGCCGCACACCTGCAGCACCGTCTCATTGCGCAGGTGCTCGGCGACCGCAAAGGCCTCCGCCTGGTCCGGGTCCACCGTCACCTGCACGGTGCCGCTGCGGTCGCGCAGGTCGATGAAGATCACGCCGCCGTGGTCGCGGCGCCGGTCCACCCAGCCGCAGAGCTGCACGTCCTGGCCGGCGTGATCGGCGCGCAGATCGCCGCACCCGTGGCTGCGCATGAAGAAAACCCTGAGCGAACTGGGGATCTTCCCACAGGGGCCCGTTGGCGTTCCCTCCTGCGCCTGCGGCGTCGCGACTGGCCTTCTCCCCTCTCCGGGTTGCGGGTCGATGGCGCGTTGCTCAGCCCCGGCGGCGACCGGAGCCCGGGTGGCGACCGGCCGGGGAGAAGGCCTGCATCCCCTGGGCCGCAGCCTGAACGGTCAGCCGCGATGGCCGGCCGGCGGCGGGCGTTCAGGCGCGGCGATAGAAGGGCCGTCTCACCACCGTGGCCGGCTCGGCCTTGCCGCGGATCGACACCGCCAGCTCCGTGCCGGGTTTCGCCAGGGCCGGAGGCACGTAGGCCAGGGCGATCGCCTCCCCCAGGGTGGGCGACCAGGTGCCGCTGGTGACCTCCCCCACCGTCTGGCCGTCGTGCAGCACGGGATAGCCGTGGCGGGCGATGGCCCGGCCCTGCAGCTTCAGGCCCACCAGCCGCCGCGACACCCCCTCGGCGCTCTGCTGTTCCAGCACCTCCCGGCCGAGGAACGGTTTCGGCATCTCCAGATGCACCAGCCAGCCCAGGGAGGCCTCCAGCGGGGTCGTGTCGGCATCCATGTCGTTGCCGTAGAGGTGCATCGCCGCCTCCAGCCGCAGGGTGTCGCGGGCCCCGAGGCCGCAGGGCTCCACCCCCTCCGCCAGCAGCCTGTCCCAGAGGGCCTGGCCGGCGGCGGCGGGCAGCAGCAGCTCGAAGCCGTCCTCGCCGGTGTAGCCGGTGCGCCCGACAAAGGCCGTGACCCCCTCGAGGGCGCCGCCGTGCAGCGGCAGCTCCCGGTGTCCGAAGCGCGGCAGGTCCGCCAGGCTCGTGCCGCTGAGGGCCTCGAGCCGGGCCGGCGCCTGCGGACCCTGCAGGGCCAGCAGCACCCCATCGCCCTTGCGGTCGTCGATGCGGATGCGGGCGGGTTCGAGCTGGCTGCGGATCCAGGCGGTGTCGGCTTCGGCGCAGGCGGCATTGATCACCAGCACCAGCTCGTCGCGGGGCTCGGGGTCGTCCGCGGCGGCGAGCCGGCCGCGGTCGTAGACGATCAGGTCATCGCGGATGCCCCCCCGCGCGTTGAGCAGGACCGTGTAGCAGGCCTCGCCGGGGCCGATGCGGAACAGGTCGCTGGGCACCAGGGCCTGCAGGGCATCCTTGACCGCTTCGCCGCGCAGGCGCAGCACCCCCATATGGGAGATGTCGAAGACGCCGCAGGCTTCGCGCACCGCCCGGTGCTCCTGCATCAGCCCCGCGAACTGCACCGCCATCTCCCAGCCGGCGAAGGGCACCAGGCGACCTCCGGCGGCCTGGGCGGCCCCATGCAGAGGCGTGCGTCGCAGGGGGGCGGAGGAGGCCGGGCTGCTGGACGGCTCAGCCATGGAGGGAGGGCGGCGGTGGTCGGGATCCTATGGAGCTCCGGGGGGCTCCGTCGCCGGCCACCGGTGCGCAGCGAGCCTGAAGAAAGCCTGTCAATCGCCTCCGGGGACTTGCCAGTCCCGCTGACGTGACTACGTTGACGGCCTCACGTGCATGGTCGGATGGGGAACCGTCCCAGCTGCCGCAGTTGCCGCCATTGCCTGCCACCCAGCCAGCTGCAGCTGGGATGGTGCCAGCTGCGCCAGTTGCCGATCCATCCCGACATGGTGGCCGAGCTCTGGTGCCATCACTGGACGGCCAGGCCGCCGCGGCTGCCCTCCCTGCATCCCTCCGGCGAGGAGATGGCCCCCGTCGACATGCCCCTGCAGCTGAGCCTGGCCGCCATGCTCCCGGAAAGCTGAGCGAATCCCAAAGATTTGTCCCGTGGGGACGGTTCTGCAGCGCCCGGCACCACGGGCCCCGATGCGCTGCCTTAAGAAAGGGGAACGATTTGTCCACCCAACCCTGGAGGTGACCTGCGTTGGTCGCAACCCCGATTCCCACCGCACCCCTTGATCTCCTCTGCGCCCAGGTCGACTGCGAGGCCTTCACCCTGCCCACCGGTTCGGCCGTCTTCACCCGTGGCTCGGCTGCGCGCGCCATCTACGGCGTGCGCCGCGGCATCGTCGAACTCCTCGGCGAATCGGGCGAGAAGACCTGCTATCGCCCCGGAGAGCTGTTCTGCTTCCAGGATCTGGTCTGGCACCGCGGCAATCACCACGGCGATGCCCTGGCCCGCACTCCGGTGGAGATCGTGCGCCTGGATCGCCTGCGCTTCTTCAACCTGCTCCACAACCACCCCACCCTGGCGGTGTTGTTGATCGGTCAGCAGCATGAGCGTCTGCGGGAGCAGCGCACCAGCGGCACCTGCTGCTACTGACCCCGTGGCAGGCTCGGGCCCATGTCCGAGTCCTCCGCCGGCGATCTGCGTCTGAATGCTGCCCTGGTGATTCCGGCGGCGGAGCTGCGCTGGCGCTTCTCCCGCTCCTCGGGCCCCGGCGGCCAGAACGTCAACACCACCGATTCGCGGGTGGAGCTGCTGTTCGATCTGCGGGCCAGCCAGGCCTTCCCGCCCACCCTCAGGGCGCGCCTGCTGCAGCGTCTGCAGGCGAGGCTGGTGGACGGCTGCCTGGTGATCGCCGCGATGGAGCACCGCAGCCAGTGGCGCAACCGCAAGGCGGCCCTCAGACGGCTGGCGTTGCTGCTGGAGGAGGCCCTGCGGCCCCCGCCGCCGCCGCGGCGGGCCACCCGCCCCACCCGGGCTTCGGTGCAGCGGCGGCTTGAGGCCAAGAAGCAGCGCGGCGCCGTCAAGCGTCAGCGGCGCGGCGACGGCTCCACCGCCGCGGACTGAGCCCCTGCCCGGCCCTCTCCCTCAGCTGCCTTGAAGCTCCCGTTCGATCCCCGCGGGCATGGCCGCGAAGCCGCCCCGCTGCCAGCGCGGGCTCCAGATCTCGCAGCCGTCGGCCACCGCGGCGGCCCGTTCGCGATCCGGCTCCAGGTAGCGCGGGCCATCGCAGGCGGCGAAGGTCCAGCTCCACCAGCCGCTGGGATACATCGGCACCCAGCCGTAGAGCGGATCGGCGTGGCCGAACACCTCCCGCAGCAGGCGCACCATCGCCAGATGCACCGGTCGGAACGCCTCCGGTGACTCGCTCTGGGTGGCGAACACGCCCCCCGGGCGCAGGATGCGGCGGCAGTGCGGGAAGAAGGCGCGGTTGAACAGACCCTCCGCCGGGCCGGCGGGGTCCGAGCCGTCGACGATCACCACGTCGTAGCTGGCGTCGGCCGCCTGCTCCACCCAGGCGATGCCGTCTCCGACATGGAGCTGCAGGCGGGGGTCGCTCCAGCAGCCCCCGCCGATGGCCGGCAGCTGCTGCTGGCTCCACTCCACCACCAGCCCGTCGATCTCCACCAGATCCAGTTGCTGCACCCCCGCATGGCGCAGGCACTCCCGCGCCGTGCCGCCATCGCCGCCACCGATCACCAGCACCCGCGCGATCGCGGCGGCGGAGCACAGCGCCGGATGCACGATCGCTTCGTGGTAGTGACGCTCCTGCCCTTCGGCGGTCATCCAGCAGCCATCCAGCAGCAGCCCCTTGCCGTAGCGCTCGCTGTCGATGATCGTCACCCGCTGGAAGGGGCTCTGCCGCTCGGCGATCACCCGCCCGGCCAGGCCGTAGCGCACGCCATCGAGCACCTCGTCGATCCAGCCCTCCGCAGGGGTGGATCGGTCGTTGCCGGGTTGCTCAGCCATCGGGCAGGGGGTGGGCCTGGCGTCCAGTTTCCAGCACACTGAGCGTCAGTCCCGAGGCGATGGGCTCCATGGCGCTGCCACGACGCGAGCTGTTGCGCGGGGTTCTGGGTTCGACCGCGTCCCTGTTGGCGGCCGGTGGCCTGGCGGCGGCACCGGCCGCGGCCGCCGGCCCCTCGGCTGACCGGGCCCTGCGCCGCGCCCTCACCGCCTGCCGCCCCCAGGGGGAGCCGCTGCAGGCGCTGCTGGCCGGCAACCGCCGCTTCGCCGAGGCCTGGCAGGCCAGCGCCGGAGAGCTGGCCTCGGCCGAACGGGGCGCCCGCATGGCGGCCATCTGGCAGGACACCTGCCAGCTGGATCCCGAGGCCCTGGCCCGGGGGCAGCGGCCCTGGGCGGCGATCCTGGCCTGCGCTGATTCCCGCGTGGCGCCCGAATGGATCTTCGACCTGGGCCCCGGTGAACTGTTCGAGGCGCGCAGCGCCGGCAACACGGCCTTCGGCGCCGGCATCGCCTCGCTGGAGTACGCCGTGCAGGCCCTGGAGGTCCCCCTGATCGCGGTGATGGGCCACCAGGCCTGCGGTGCCGTCACCGCCGCCATGGCGGACAGGCCGCTGACGCCCCTGCTGGAGGAGCTGGTGCAACCGATCCGCGCCTCCCTGCGGCCCGGCGATGACCTCAGCCAGGCGATCCAGGGGCATGCCCGTGCGGCGGCCCGCCAGCTGACCGAGCGCAGCGCCCTGCTGGCCGAGGCGGTGGAGCGCGGCAGGCTGCGGATTCAGCCGCTGTACTTCTCGTTGGAGACCGGTCTGGTCACGGCGATCTGAGCAGGAGTGCGGGCGCTCGTTCGGGAGCGCTGGAGCGTTCAGGCGACGGGTTTGTCCTGGCCAAATTGGGTGCTGAGGACCAGCTGGGGATCGCCGCCGCCGGTGATCGCCTGGTTGCAGGTCCGTACGACCGCGCCTGAGTGCCGGCGCAGGATGCCGGCGAACCTGAGTCGGCTGCTGGCACCACCGGACAACAGGACAACGCCACGGACAATCGGGTGCCGGGTGCCGGGCGATGTCCCGATGCGGAGCGCATCAGCTCGGTTCCGCCTCAGGCCGATGGCGTTCGGCGCGGATCCGGGCCTTGGCCTGTCGCCACAGCCCCTCCAGTTCCGCCAGGCTCCGGCCCCGCAGGTCTCCCCCCAGGGCCGCCTCCACCCGCCCGAAGCGATCGAGGAAGCGCCGGTTCGTGCCCGCCAGCCCCTCCTCCGGGTCGATCTCGCACCAGCGGGCCACATTCACCAGCGTGAACAGCACATCCCCCAGCTCCTCCTGGGCGTGGTCGCTGCCGCCTCCGTCCCGGGCCGTCTGCACCGCCTCGCGCAGCTCCTCAAGCTCCTCCTGCACCTTGTCCCACACCCCCTCGATGGCGTCCCACTCGAAGCCGGCCGCGGCGGCGCGCCGGGAGATGGTCATCGCGCCGGCCAGGGCGGACTGGCCGCGCACCCTGCGGGCCAGCTGATCCGTCAGCGGACCGCTCGTGCCGGAGCCCGGGTCGCCCGCCGCTGCGGGGCCGGCGCCGGGGGCAGCGGAACGGCCCGGGGGCGGCGGCGCCTGCTCGTCGGCCTTGATCGCCTCCCAGCTGGCCTTCACCGCCGCCGCATCGCCGTCCCGGCCGCGGTTGGCCAGGGCGCCGGCCTCGGGGCCGAACACGTGGGGATGGCGCCGCACCAGCTTGTCGCGGATGCCCCCGGCCACGGCCGCCAGATCGAAGCGCCCCTCCTCGCTGGCGATGCGGGCCTGCAGCACCACCTGCAGCAGCAGATCCCCCAGCTCCTCCTGCAGGTGCCGGTCATCGCCGTGGCGGATGGCGTCGGCCACCTCATGGGCCTCCTCCAGCACGTAGGGCAGCAGGGAGGCGTGGGTCTGCTGCAGATCCCAGGGGCAGCCGGTCTCGGGATCGCGCAGCTGGTCCACCACGCTCACCAGGCCTGCCAGGGCTTCGAGCAGGGCGGGGTCGACGCAGGGGCTGGCCTGGCTCATGGGGGATCGGGAACGGCGGGATCGCTCCTCCGAGCTTGCCCGCCGGGCGCCGCAGCCGGCGGTCCTGCGGGCTGCCGCGGCAGGTTCGGCTCCGCATCCCCGGTGCCTGACGGCCTGGGCTGAAGGGCGCCGCCCTGCGTCCCCGGTGCCGCCGCCTCGCGCCGTCGCCGGGCGGCCCGGTGGCCGTTCAGCGCCGCCGCCGCTCTGCGGAGGCCGCCCGCCGTCGCCGCCTTCCTCGCCCGGGGCCCAGCGGTCGCCTCCGGCGTCCGGACCCCCGTCTGCGCTGCAGTCCCCGCAGCAGCCGCGGGGCCCGCAGCTCCGGGTCGCCGTCCTGGAGCAGGTGCAGCCAGGCGCTGGCTTCGATCGCCGCCAGCACGCCCAGCAGCAGGGGCCGCTCCTCCTGCCACAACCGCTGCAGCAGCTGCAGCTGCTGTCCGGGGGACGGAGCCCCCAGCGGCTGCAGCAGCCAGCCGAGCAGCAGCAGCCAGGCCAGCAGATAGGTCAGACGCCCGGCGCTGCCCAGCACGGGGCTGTGGCTGAGCAGCGAGCGATGGCGCAGCAGCCGGCGGTAGGGCCACCACAGCGGCCGCAGCGGACCCCAGCGGCGCCAGGCGTTGGAGCCCGTGTCCAGGTCGGGGGAGAGCCACAGCCCGCCCACGAGGAAGGCCAGGCTGGTCATCAGGCCGCCGCCGGCTCCCAGCCACGGCCAGCACAGCAGCCCGAAGGGCAGGGCCAGCAGGCCCGTGGCCCGGTCGTGGCTGCGTCCGCTGGCCATGGCGCCGGAGCGATGGCCGCAACCCTATCGACCGGTTCAGGGCAAAATGGTGTGCACGCGCGATTAGCTCAGCGGTAGAGCGCCTGTCTTACACACAGGATGTCGCTGGTTCGAACCCGGCATCGCGCATCACACCGGCAGGGGGCGATGGCCACCTGCCGATCCTCCCGCCCTTTCTGTCGCGGCCATGACCGGTTCCGGAGCCGATGCTGATCCAGTGCTGTCCCGGGGTGGAGCCCTGACGCGGCGGCCCTCGGCGGAGCGCTTCCACACCCGTCGGGACTGGCTTGACAGCCGCCACAGCTTCAGCTTCGCCGGTCACGATCATCCGGACTGGCGGGGATTCGGGCCGCTGCTGGTGATCAACGAGGACCACATCGCCCCGGGGGGAGGCTTCGGCATGCATCCCCATGCCGACATGGAGATCATCACGGTGATGCTCTCGGGCTGCCTGCGGCACCGGGATTCGCTCGGCCACAGCGAGCGGCTGCTGGCGGGGGAGGTGCAGCGGATGACGGCCGGCAGCGGCATCGTGCACAGCGAGATCAATGACGGCGCGGAGCCCTGCCATCTGCTGCAGATCTGGATCCAGCCCGTCCATGCCGGCCTCCCCCCGGACTACGAGCAGAAGGCCATGCCTCCCGGTCATGAGTGGACGGCGTTGATCGATCCGCAGCGTCAGGCCGGTGCCCTGGCGATCGACCGACCGCTGCGCCTGTGGCGCGTGCAGCCGCCGGCGGGGGCGGTGCTGCCCCTGCCCGGGGAGCTGGCCACGGCCCGCCAGGGCTGGTTGCAGCTGATCGCGGGCGATCTGCAGCTGGATCTGCCCGACGGCCCGGACGAGGGTTCCGTGCCGTTGGCCGCCGGCGACGGTCTGGGCCTGGAGCAGCCCCGGGGCGGCCAGCTGCGGGCGGGGCCGGCGGGAGCGGATCTGCTGCTGTTCGCCTGGTCCTGAGCGGTGGCGCCTGGAGCGGGTGAGCCCGGTTCAGCGGGCAGGCTTTTCTGCCAGGTAGTACGCCGAGTGGGTGCGGATCCGGGAAAGATCAGCCAGTGGATGCTCCTCGCCACTCCAGTCATGCACAGCCAGGACCCTGAAGCCGGCTGAGCGCAGTTCCTCCACCTGCCTGTCCGGTTTGATCCAGGCGTAGATCTCGCGGTTGCCCTGGGCTGGGTCGACGATGTACTGAATGTCGCGGCCCTGGTATTCCTTGTTGCAATGGCGGGCGTAGGCCAGGCTTGTTGAGAGATGGCGAGCGCTGTCCCTGAGGCGACCCTGGCGCAGGGAGCGCAGCGACTCTCGCGCGATGCGCGCAAAGGTGCCGCGCTTGCCCAGATACTTTGCTGCAGCGTAATTATGGGAGGAGAACAGCAGGCGACCGCCCGGCTCGAGCATGGAGAAGGCCTGCTGTTGGAACTGCTGGCGCTGGCTCTCATTCAGGCAGTCGATGCCATTGAAGGAGAAGTAGATGCAGCGGAAGCGGCGCCCTGGCAGGGCTGACGCCAGCCTGCAGGCATCCGCACAGATGAATTCGACATCAGGAAACTTGAGTCGGCACTGTTCGATCAACTTCGCTGAGTAGTCGAGACCGGTGTAGCTGGCAGTCAACGGCAGCAGGCGCCCGGTTGTGCGCCCGCCTCCTACCCCGACGTCCAGCAGGCTGGCCGTGGCCAGGAAATCCCTGAGCCTCTCGATGATCAGCCGCTCGCCATAGAACAGGTCATCGTGATAGTGGGTCCAGTATCTGACAACCGAATCCTTCGAGTATGAGCTTTTATTGATTTCCGAGAAGTTGTCAAAGGGCATTGTTCGGCCTGTCAGGCGGTTGTGGGTCTGGCGTAGATCAGTCTGTTGTAGGCAATGATGCTCCAGCTGATGAAGATGTTTTCTTCGATCAGTTCGCCCCTGAAGCCCTGCTTGAGATTGTCGATATTGCCGAGCTTGGTGCCTGTCTGGGCGCGTGCATAGCCGCCGAAGTCATAGTATTTGAATCCCTTGTCTCGAAAGTGCAGCATGTCGTTGAAGTGGAGCCAGCGGTTGGCGCGGCCGATCCTGTCCCTCAATCCCCTGTCCTCAATCTCTTGATACCGCGACTGGGACGTGTAGAGGTGCACCCGTTGCAGCTGATGATCGACGATGTATTGATGGCTGATTTCTTCTCCCCCATCCAGCAGTGCTGACCTGGTGACCAGATTGTCTTCGTAGCGCAGTGGCAGACTCCCCTGCCTGGCCTCTGTGCCGGGCCTGGAGGGGTCGCAGTGGCGGACACAGAGCTGCGGTTCCTCCCGGGCGGCACGCTGGATCTTATAGCGGGTGTTGCGGGAGAACCCGGCCAGAAGATCGGCCTCCTCCCGGTCAATTCGGACGATGCTGGTCCAGCGGGAGCGCCGTTGGAAGCCCGGTTTGAGGCCGGGGTCCCGGGTGTGAAAGTAAATGGTTGGGAGCAGGGCATCGCGTTGGCGCGGGGCTGTGGCGAACCAGACATGGCGGATGGACACGGGGGTACGCCCTCCGCCGGTGACGCAGAAGGTCAGCATGGCAATCTCGGTGATTGTCAGCACCAGCTGCAAAGTGCATCCCTACAGCACAGGCGGAGCGCGCGATTGCCTGCTGCGAAAGATCATGTTGAGAAGGCTGGTGCGGACGTGAAGCGATCAATCAGCCCCGGGAAATTAGGCATGCTGGGATCGGGTTGGGTGGTCTCGCTCCGGGCGGATGCCCGGTCCGCCGCCAGCCGTCCGCTCCTGCTGACGTCCGCAGAGCCCCGGACTCACGGCCCGGGGCCCTTCGCCTGGTGGTTGCCTGCTGCAGCCGGGCTTGCCGCCGCCTGCCTCAGGCCTCCCCCTCCTCCTCCGTCTCGCTGTCGCGCCGGCCGCCCACATCGAGGGTGCGCATCAGCGACAGCATCATGCGGAGATTGGCGGCATCTCCCAGCCAGGCCACCGCCCCCTTGGCATCGCCCTCCTCCAGCAGCGTGCCCGCCACCCGTTGATGCCAGTCGTGCATCAGCTCCAGCAGATGGGCCATCAGCTGCTGATGGAAGTAAGCATCGAACAGTTCCTCGTCCTCCTCATCCAGCAGCTGCTCGAGCAGGTCCCGCTGGCGCGGCGTGAAGTCCTCCCCGTCCGCCTGCTCCCGGCGGGCCTTGGCGGCCAGGCGGATCAGTTCGGCCGGGGTGGAGGGGATTTCCGGATGGTCGTCCAAGGGCGGCTGCGGCCACTGATCCAAGTCTGGCGGCGCCATCGCCGGGCTGCTCCGGCGGGGATCAGAGATT
Organism: Synechococcaceae cyanobacterium; assembly: GCA_035285905.1. Lineage (GTDB taxonomy): Bacteria > Cyanobacteriota > Cyanobacteriia > PCC-6307 > Cyanobiaceae > Cyanobium. Next base: position 9,669 of record JAYKJA010000063.1, on the reverse strand, counting down.
GACCATGCCGCAGCGCATCCCCTTGAGCACCGCCTGCAGGCGGTTGTTCACGTCGAGGGTGCGCAGCAGGCGCTTGCTGTAGGTGTGGGCCGTCTCCTCGGTGACCACCAGCTCCTGGGCGATCTCCCGGTCGCTGAGGCCGCGGGCCAGCAGATCAAGCACCTCGTATTCCCGGGGTGTCAGCCGGGGACAGCTCAGGTAGGGCAGGCGGCCGCTGCGCAGCGACGGGCTGCGGTAGGAGTGCTGGCCCATCACCGCCAGCAGCGCCGCCTGCAGGGGGCGCTCGTCCTCGACGAAATCCGCCTCGGCCACCACCGCCTGCAGCCAGGGCGCCTCCAGGTATTCCACCGGGATCACATCCCCGAGGGCGAGCAGCACCACCTTCAGGTCCGGTTGCCGTTCCCGGGCCTTGCGGGCCAGCTCGAAGCCGCTGCCGCTGTCGAGGAAATCGGTGCAGATCAGCAGCTCATAGCTGTCCTGGGCCAGGTAGTTCAGGCAGGAGGCCTCGTCGGTGACGGCGCAGCCGATCAGCGTCGGGTCGCGGAAGCTGGCGCAGAGCGAGCGCAGGAACAGCCGACCCTTCATCGCCAGGGCCACCTTGCCGCTCAGGGACACGGAGACCAGCAGCTGACCGAGATCGCCTTCCTGGAGGCTGGACAGGAAAGGGGTGAAATCCATCGATCTGACCTGGGACACCCATCAGTCGGGCCTGGTGGCGCGACAGGCTCCCATCCTTGCCAGTCCCCTGGCGCGGCGTGACCCCGCCGGGATGATTGTCGCGCTTGTCCACCGACCCCCATCCCGCCGGGCACTCCGGCGGCCCCTCTCTGCGAGTGGGGCAGCGGGGCGCCGGGCGGCCGCTGCGGGCCTTCGCTCAGGCAAGGCCGCCGGGCTGGCTGGCCAGCACATCGCGACGGATCAGCAGGTAGAGATGGTCAGGCGCCTTGTACCGACCGGGATAACAGCTGTGCAGGGTTTCCAGGCGACTCCAGCAGACGGTGCGCTGGATCTTGAGCAGGCTCTTGCCCTCACGCACCAGCAAGCGCATGGCCTTGCAATAGAGCGAATAGTTGGCCTCCAGTTCGCCGATGCTGGGGGCGCTGTCCAGCGGGGAGGCGCTCATGGCCGCCTCCGGGCAGGCTGGCTGACGAAAAGGGGGGCCCCGGGCCGGGGGCGATGCAGATCGGGCATGGGCGGGGACAGCGGTCGCCAGCAGTCAGCGTTGCGCTGCCGGAGCCTGGGGCGATGCCCCCGAACGGGAACAATCCCGCCGGTTCATGGAGTGGAGATCGTCACCAGGGCTGGGGCGAACAGGAACACCCGGTCGTCGAGGCGGTGGGACTGGCCGTCCAGGGCGGTGACCCCACCGCAGACGTAGTCGATCAGGCGCTGGCCGGGCTCCTCCTCCAGGCCGTTGACGTTGACCAGCACGGTGTGCCCGTCGCGAACCGAGGCGATCACCTCCGCCCCGTCGTCAAAGCCGGCCGGGGCCATGATCAGCACGCGATGAGGCTGCCCCAGGGCGAGCGGAATCACGGCATCGCGGCCGGTCGTCAGGGTGGAAGCGCTCCCGTCTTCACTGCGGGGCGTAGCCATGGGTCAACTGGAAGGGATGCCTATGACGCCACATCTCGCGGCCCGCGTCAAAACCGGGCACCCTTCACCCGTCGCGTCGGGACCATTGATGCGACTGCAGCGTGCGACTGGGATCTTGCCGCGTTGGATGGGTTTCCTGGATGCTTGGAACGCCTTTTCCCTCCCCTGTCAAGGGGAGGAGCGGTTTCCCGCAGGATGGCGTCAGCCCTGGCCAAAATCCGCTCTTTTGGCCTCCAGCCTGGGGAAAAACCCGGCTGAGGCCGTGGAAAACCACACAACTCTGCGGAAAAAGGCGAATGCTCAGCGTTGCTGATCGGTCGCGCTCCGCCCTTCCGGCAGCCCGCCGTGGCACCGGCGCCCGCTGCGGCTGAGACTCATTGATGCATCAGCTGTCTGAGGAACGTCTGCGAAAAATCCACCCGCTCGTCGAACACCAGGCCGGCGTAGTGCATCTCCCCCAGCGGGTTGATCCACTGCAGGCGACCCGTGGTCTCGATCGTTTCCTCGCCATTCGGGGAGCAGATGACCAACCGGAGCGCTTCACCGATCGGCAGCGCTGTGCGCATCCGCAGGCAGCAACCGCCGGGGCTTACATCCCACAGCATGCAGACGTAGCGCCGATTCTGGTAAAAAATTTCGACCCGGATGACGATATCCAGGTAAGGCGTCGGGAAGCGTGTCTCCCGGCGCCGCATAGTTTTCCGTGGGCTCTTGTCCCCAGGCTGCGATGCGCTACGCCTGGAGGGAGGCTGTGCCAATGGAGCCCAGGATCTTTCGCATATCTTACCCCCCTGTTTGAGGGGGGCGTCCGCCCTGGCGTGACGGACTGTCGCGTCTTTCCCCTGCCGGGGGCGATAGCTGGACCTGGTGGGGGTAGGGGATCTCGATCCCGTGGGCCCGGAAGGCCTGCCAGATCGCCTGGTTGACGTCGCTGTTGATGGATACCGCATCCATCGGGTTGTCAATCCAGTAACGCAGGCTGTAAACGATCGCCGAGTCTCCGAACTCCAGCACCAGACCCCGCGCCGCCGGATGCGGCAGCACCCTGGCCACCTCCGCCGCCGTGCTCTCGAGCAGGCCGATCACCTCCCTCGGATCGTGCCGGTAGGCCGCCCCGATGCGGACCTCACTGCGTCGCAGCCGGTCGCTGGCGGTGTAGGTGGTGGTCGTCATCGTGAAGAACGTCTGGTTGGGCACCACCAGCTCGGCGTTGTCCCGGTCGCGCCACAGCAGCGTGGCCCTCAGCCCCTGGCTGCGCACCTCGCAGGGTTCCCCCTCGATGAACAGGACTTCCCCCGGACGCACCGATCCCTCGAACAGCAGCCACAACCCGCTGACGAAGTTGGCGAACACCTCCTTCACCCCGAAGCCCAGGCCCACCGACAGGCCCCCCGCCACCGCCAGGAGCGCCGTGCTGTTGAAGCCGATGTGGTGCAGCGCCCAGAGGATCCCCACCGACACCACCAGGTAGCGCACCACCAGCGCCATGCCCCGGCGGCTGCTGTCGCTGTTGTGCAGGAAGCGCTGCAGCACCCAGGCGATCGCCTCCGCCGGTGGGCCGGTTCCCATCAGCAGCAGGTAGATCAGCAGCACCGTCTGGGTCGCCTCCCCCAGGGTGACCAGATTCCCCGACCACTCCCCCAGGGGCAGCACCGCCAGCACCGCCAGGTTCTCCGCCTGCGACAGCAGCAGCAGCACCGTCAGCACCAGGAACATCGGCCGCAGCAGCCGGCTCTCCAGCCGTTGCCGCTCCCGGCGCGGCAGCAGCGGTCGCAGGGCCAGCAGCAGCCCGCCCAGGCCGCTCCAGCCCGCCACCAGGGCCTCGATCAAAAGCACCAGACCCCAGGGCTTTCCCAGGCCGGCCAGCACAAGCGCCAGCAGCGTCAGTCCGCTCAGCTGCAGGGCCGGCACCGGCACCGTGCGCTGCGGCAGCCGCAGACCCCGCGGCCACCACTGCTTCACCGCCAGCAGGATGCCCAGGGCGAGCACCAGCTGCACCGTCACCACCGGCCGCTGCAGGTAGCCCAGCCAGGTGTCCATCAGCGGCAGCAGCTGGGTCATGGCCGTGGCTCCCGCATGAGCTGCAGCATGCGGTCAGCGGTCTCCTCCACATCGACCTCTCCGTAGATCAGGCTGGCCAGGATGCCGTCACTCATCGGCAGTTTCGAGTCCAGCTGGCGCAGCTGCGCCTGCAGCGACTTCATCCGGTTCGTCTGCTCCTGTCCCTGCCGGATCGCCTGGATCGTCCCGTTCTGCGGCAGCTGCACGCTGGTGTTCACCGGCATCGCTCCGCTCAGCTGCATGCCGATGCGGTGCTGGCCGGACCGGTTGCTCAGCAGCTGCAGCAGCGACTCCGACAGCAGCCGTTGCTGACGGGAGGAATTCACCCCCAGGCTGAACACCCGCGTGCGGGCCAGGGGGGAGGCCTGGCCCCCGGGGCCCGCCGGCAGCGGCGCCAGACCCAGCCGCGCTCCCATCCGCCGGCGCAGTCCGTGGATGCTGTCGCTGCGGCAGCTGATCCAGTCGAGTTCACCCCTGGGCAGTTTCTCCTGCAGATCCTGCTGGCTGGCAAAGAACGTGACGCTGGTGGATTGCTCCGCAGCCGTCAGCCAGCTCAGCCAGCGTCGCAGCGCCGGGCGGGAGACCGTTTCGTCCGCGTTGGGCCGGGTGATCGCCTCCAGGCCGCTCAGCCCGCTGATGCTGCCCAGGGTCCAGATCAGATTGATCGTTTCCAGCGGCAGCCCCACCCGCCAGCGCGGGTTCTCCAGCAGAGCCTCGATCCGTCTGGGGCTGCTGGGGATCCGCCTGCGGTCGAAGCACGCCAGCTGGGGATGCAGCAGCACCGGCAGCCCCACCAGGCGGCCATCCTCCAGCTGCAGGCTGCGCACCACGTCCGGCTCCAGGTCTCCCGTCAGCCGGCGGGAAGGCTGCAGTGGCTCGGTCAGGCCCTGCCGCTGCAGCTGGAAGGCCAGCTGCGCGTTGGTGTACAGCACATCGGGACCCATGCCGCTGCGGTTGCGGCGCTCCAGTTCCCCCTGCACGTCCTGCTCGTGAAACACCAGCATCTGGATCGCCAGGTCGGGCTGGGTGTTGTGCAGGCCCGCCAGCAGCGTCGCCATCACGCTGCGCAGATCCTCGATCAGTTCGGTCGAGAGACGCCGCTCATTCGGGACCGTGACCAGCACATGCAGGCTGTGGGGGGTACGGCCGTTGTCGCTCCAGGGCAGCAGCGGCAGCGCCGCCAGCATGACCAGGCCGGCCCCTCCCAGCAGCAGCGGCCATCGGCGAACGGAATCGCTCATCGGAGCTCCGCAGGACGCTGGAAGCTCACGCTAGGGGCAGCTCCGCTTCCGGCCGGCACCGGGACCGGGGCATGGCTGCGCCGCGCCGGCCGGCGCGGCGCGACGCCGGCCTTCCGGCCTCAGTCCTCCGGATAGAGCAGGCCGCTGAGCTCCTCCGGGTCGACGTCATAGACCCGCGCCAGGGTGGTCTCGATCGCGCTGGTCACCACATCCGGCAGAAAGCGCATGGCCGTGAAGCCATCCTCGGCGATCTCCTCGGTGAGCACCTTCTCGCCGTCGAGCTTCTCATCGTTGAGCACCGCCAGCGCCCAGGTCAGATACGCCTCGACGAGGTCGGCGAACTCGAGATCGGGGTCGTTCAGATCCAGGGCCATCGGGCCTTCTCCAGGGCAGTCGTCCCGCAGTTTGCCCGTCCCCCCGTCCCCTTGCCCCGCACCGGTGAGGATGGGCCCATGAATGCCCCTTCCCCTTCCGCCCAGTCCCCGGCGCTGGCGCTGCAGGCCCGGTTGTTCGATTTCGCCATCGCCGAGCTGATCCATCAGCACCGCGACAGCTTCGCGCCCGCCTGGACCGTCGAGAGCTGGGCCAAGCTGATGATCTGGCTCGCCCTCAACTGCGGCTGCAGCGGCGAGCGCGACGCCCTGGAGGCCTTCGCCGCCGCCCTCGGTCCGGCCCTCACCGCCCGGCTGCGGCGCCAGTTCTTCTCCCGCCAGCTCGATGACCTGGGGCTGCGGCTGCTGGCCGATCCGGCCGAAGCCCAGGCCCTCGCCTTCCAGCTCGATCCCGCCCTGCCCGTCGATCGCCCCCGGCTGCGTCAGGCGCTGGAGCGCGTCGGTCTGCTGGCGGAGCTGGACGAGGAGGACACCTGGCAGGACGGTGACGGCCTCACCCTGCTGCCCTGGCGCCACGGTGGCGGACCCCGGCAGGAGACAGCCCCATGCAGCTGATCGGCACCTTCCGCAGCGACGGCTATCGCGCCCTGGCCGATGCGGCGATGGGGTTCTTCGATCGTCGCGTCGACCTGCAGCGCCGCGGGGTCGCCTTCGCCAGCGGCGATGCCGCCGGGGCCGGCCCCCCCGCCAAGGAGTCCACCGACATCAGCCTGGTGGCGATCGACCGCTCCGACCCCGAAGCCTTCGCCCTCGCCGAGGTGATCCTGCGGGGGGTCCAGGCCGGGCTCGAGCGCTACCTGCAGGAGCGGCCGCTGCTGCGCCAGTGCTGTCCGGAGCAGAGCCTGTTCGTGATGCCGATCTTCAACCTGCAGCGCTACGCCCCCGGCGAAGGCTTCCACGCCTGGCACTGCGACTGGACCACCAGCGACGAGGCCACCGAGCCGATCCGCCGCGTCCTCGCCTGGATCCTCTACTGCAACGACGTCCCCGACGGCGGCACCGAATTCCACTGGCAGGAGCACCACGTCGCGGCCGAGCGCGGCTGCCTGGCGATCTTTCCCGCCGGCCTCTCCCACCTCCATCGCGGTCGCGTCAGCACGCTCCACACCAAGACGATCGCCACCGGCTGGATCCAGGCCGGCCAGCGCCAGGACTGGTTGCAGCGGCTCCAGGCTGCCCCCTCCTGATGGCCCGGACACCCGCTCCTCCCCAGCCATCACCTCCCCCGCCAGGATCCGGTGCGCTGCGGGTGCTGATCGCCCCCGATGCCTTCAAGGGCACCCTGTCCGCCGCCGCCGCCGCCGCGGCCATCGCCGAAGGCTGGCGGCGCCAGCGGCCCCAGGATCACCTCGATCTCTGCCCCCTGGCCGACGGCGGCGACGGCTTCGGCAGCGTGCTCGCCTCGCTGCTCGACGCCGAGGAGCACTGCTGCGCCACGGTGGATGCCGCCGGGCGGCCGCGGCAGGCCCGCTGGTGGTCGGCCCCCTGCCCGCCGGCTCTCTCCGCTGACCTTGCCCTCCGGGGCCCAGCTGCCGCTCCCCCCGCAGGCCGGATCCCACCGGATTCCGTCGCTGCCGGGCCTGCCATCGCTGCGAGGCTGGCGATCCTGGAGGTGGCGGAGGCGATCGGCCTGGCCCTGCTGCCGCAGGAGCTGCGAGACCCCTTCGCCCTCGACAGCCGCGGTCTGGCGCCGCTGCTGGAGGCCGCCGCCTCCTCCGGGGCCGCCCGGGTGCTGCTCGGTCTGGGGGGTACCGCCACCAACGACGCCGGCTTCGGCCTGGCCCGCGCCCTCGGCTGGCGTTTCTGCGACGCGGCCGGCCGGGAGCTGCAGGCCTGGCCCGAGCTGGAGCGGCTGGCGCGGGTGCTGGCGCCGCCCCAGCCCCATCCCCTGGCCGGCCGGCTGCTGGTGGCCGTGGATGTGACCAATCCGCTGCTGGGGCCGCTCGGGGCCTCGGCCGTCTACGGCCCCCAGAAGGGGCTGCTGCCGGCCGATCAGCCCCGGGCGGAGGCCTGCCTGCAGCGCCTGGCCGCCAGCCTCGACGAGCGGGACCCCGGTGCTGCCGCCCGACCCGGCAGCGGCGCCGGCGGTGGCCTGGGCTTCGCCCTGCAGCTGTTCTGCGGCGGCCGGCTGCTGCCCGGCGCTCCGCTGGTGGCCAGCCTGGCGGGGCTGGAGCAGCGCCTCGCTGCCGCCGATCTGCTGATCAGCGGTGAGGGCCGTTTCGATCGGCAGAGCGCCATGGGCAAGGGCGTGGGGCGCCTGCTGACCCTGGCGCGCCAGGCCGGCTGCCCGGCCCTGCTGCTGCTCGGCCAGGCGGACCCCCAGGCCCTGCAGGACGCCCTGGCCGAGGCCCCGCCGGGGGGGCTGCGGGCCCTGGCGCTGCTGCCGGACCTCGCCGCGGAGGAGGAGGCCCGTCGCGAGCCGGCGTGCTGTCTGGCCCGGCTGGCCCAGAGGGCCGCGGCCGACTGGGCCGTCTGAGCCGGCAACCCCGGGCGCCGTGGCGCCTGAAGCGTCCGCGTGGCGCGCCGGCGCTCAGGGCTGGGTGGCCACGATCAGCTGCTCCAGCCGCTGCTGCAGGGTGGCCGTGAGCTCGGCCACGGCCGCCCGCCGGTCCTGTCGGTAGTGCGCCAGCAGCGGCCGCACCGGCAGCGGGGCGCCGATGCGCAGCAGCACCTGACGGGGGCCGAGGGAGGGCCGCTGGCTGGCGTCCCGCCCCTGGATGCGGCAGCTGGTGTCCCACAGCAGCAGCAGCAGGTCGGCGAAGCGTTCGGGGCTGGGGCAGTCGCGCACGTAGCGGCCGCTGACCGCCACGAACGACTCCACCATGCGCATGTGCCACAGCTGCTGTTCGGTCGCGTCGGCCAGCCGGTCGGCCAGGCCCCGCTCCAGCGGGCAGGCCTCGCTGCCGGACTGGCTGGGGAACAGCCGATCCCAGCCGGCCTGTTCCAGGCGCCGGCAGCGGCTGGTGAGGTCCCCGCGGGGTTCCACCAGCAGGGCCTGCTCCACCACCTGCAGCGCCGCCTCGCGCAGCTGCTGCAGCCGCGCCGCCAGCAGCTCCGCCGGATCGCTCAGCGACGGGGTGGGCAGCGGCTTGTGGTAAGCCTCGCGGTAGAAGCGCTCGAGGATGTCGAGGAAGCGCATCGACAGGCGCAGCAGCCGATCCAGCAGCGGGCCGTCGCCTGGCGCCAGCCCCGCCTCCTGTTCCAGCTGGGCGATCAGGGTCGCGATGCGGCGCCAGGGGCTGCGCAGGAAGCGGTACTGAATGCCGATCGGCAGCAGGGTCATCGCCTCGGGTCTGCCGCTGCGCTCCAGCTCCTCGGCGGTCCACAGGGCCAGCTGGGCCACCCCGGGCTCCAGCGGACTCACCAGCTCGTTGTGGCCATTGGTGGCGCCCTCCGGGGCGACCGCGAACGGGTGGGGCCCCTCCAGCAGCAGCTGCCGGGCCGTGCGCAACGCCGGCAGATCGAGGCGGCCCCGCTGGATCGAGCAGCCCCCCAGCCGGCGCAGCAGCCAGCCCATCGAGGCCCCCGCCCAGAGCGGAATGCCGCGGTCGTAGAGGAACTGGGCATGGGGCGCCGGATGCCAGCGCAGCCCCTGCCGCCGCCCGAGCCGCGGCACCTCCTGCCAGAGCAGCCGGGCCATGCAGGCCGGGTCGTCGATGCTGGGATGGCGGAAGGCGAGCAGCAGCCGGCTGTCCCCCGCCTGAAACGCCTGCAGCGCCTGCACCAGCCGCTCGCCGTCCTGCAGCTGCAGGTCGCGGATGTCGCTGCACTGGCGCAGCCACAGGGGCAGCAGCCAGCGGCTCAGGCTCAGCACCCGGCGATCGAGCTGGGGCGGCAGGAAGTCGAGGGGAGCGGCGGCCGGCACGGGGCTCAGCTCCAGATCTTGTACAGCCAGGCCAGTTCGCCCTGATCCCAGCCGCAGTTGTCGAAGTGCTCGATCACCCTGGCGTCGTCTCCCTCCAGCAGGCGCAGGGCGAAGTCCCGCACCAGATCGGCCGGGCTGAGCGGGATGCCCGCGCCCTGGACCACGGCGGCGAGGGCGGCGGCGCTGGTGGCCTCCCTGAGCTGCCGCTGCAGGGACTCGTCCTCCCGCAGCAGGGTGCGGAAGGCCTCCACCTGGCGGCGGCGCGCGCCGGCCTCGCCGTCGGCGGCGGAATCCGGGGCTGCAGCGTGGTCCTGCGACACGGGTGGACAGCGGTTCGCTGCAAGCTAGGCCCGGGGCCGGGATCTGCCGGAGGCTGGGTGTGACCTCTCCCTCCAGCCGCCATGCCCCCAGGACGCGCCCTGCTGCTGGCCCTGCTGCTGCCGGCCGCGTCGGCTTGCGCCCGGCTGGAGGCGGCCGCGCCGGCCTACCGGCTGCGCTGCAGCCTGGAGAGCGG
>JAYKJA010000062.1:0-6532 GCA_035285905.1 Synechococcaceae cyanobacterium | reverse complement strand
CGGTGACACAGGCGAAACAGCCCAGGCAGGTGTCGAAATGCTTCGCCACCGTCGCATCCAGCGCCAGCTCCCCGGCGTCGATCGCCTTGAGGGCATGGATGCGCCCCCGGGGCGAGTCCATCTCGGTCGCCAGCACCCGGTAGCTGGCGCAGGTGGGCAGGCAGAAACCGCAATGGACGCAGGGGTCGGCGGCCTGGATCGACGCTGGGACCGCCGGAGGATAGACACTCATAGGCAGAAGTCTGCCTGGACTGAGGTACGGCTGCAGGGACGCGGCGGTGGGAGTGGGGAATGGGGTGCCGGATCAGGGGGTCTTGCGGCGCCGCCGCGGGCCGGGGCCGGAACGGTGGGCAGGGGCCTCCCTACCAGCCTGCCCCACCACCCGGAAGCCGACGAAGGTGTCGCGAAAGATCGGACTGCTGCCGCCCCGGGACGCGGAGCGGCACTGTCGGGGATCACTGCACCAGCAACCCCCGCGCAGCACCCGGTCTTCCTGCTTGGGGTTACCCGCCAGCATGGGATCCGGCTCCTCCCAGGCCTGGCCATCGGGGGGCGCTGCGAGCGGAGAGGGGTGCCAGAGGTCGAGGCACCATTCCCACAGTTGACCGTGCATATCGCCGAGCCCCCAGACGTTTGCCAGACCCATGGCCCCGACCGGTGTTGGCCCCTGGCGGAACGACCCCTGGCGGCCAGGACCATAGGTGTAGGTGCCATCGAAATTGGCCCAGCGCGGATCCAGGCTCTCGCCGCAGTGGAAGGGCGAGCGGCTGCCAGCGCGGCAGGCCGCTTCCCACTGGCTCTCGCTGGGCAAGGCGAGACGGGGGGCCGGAGCCGACAGCGCCTCTGCCAGCCAGCTGTTGAGGCGTCGCAGCCACTCCTGACAGTCCAACCAACTCACCGAATCGACCGGCAGGCAGCCCGGACGGGCAAAGCGTGACCAGAGGCTGGAGGCCTGGGCGGCCGAGGGGAAGGGATTGAGCTCTTGCCCAGAGGCATCGGGCGCGAGACGAGCCACCGCCGCCCACTGGCCCTGGGTGATCGGGAAGCGGCTGATGGCGAAACTTTCCAACTCGACCTGCCGCAGCGGCTCGACGTCGAGCCCGCCACACTCGGGAAAGATCACTCCATAGTCGTCGCGGCCGTCTTCCCCGGGTTCCGAACCCAGCTTATGGACACCAGCCGGAACAGAAATCAGTTCGAGCGCCTCCCCCTCCGGAAGGGGCAGCTGCCACACGGGCACCGGCCGCACCTGGGTGGTAACGCCCCCCCGGCGACAGCTGATCGTGACCATCGGCATGGGCCGTCCCGGGGCGGCTCCCCACTGCGGCAGAGCGCGGGCCGTGCGCAACTGCAGGCCGCGCGCCGCCCCAAGCAGCAGGGGAAGCTCGGCATCGACCCGCTGCAGATCGGTCTCGTCTCGGACACCGTGCGCCTCCAGCACGGTCAGCAGAACGTCGTCGATCCGGCCCTTTACGTCCCCTCCAGGATCCTTGTCGTGGGTCACCAGGCCGAGTGCCTCCGCCGCGGAACGCCGCAGCTCAGAGTCGTTGCGAGCCTCCCCCAAGGCGTCTGTCAGGGCCAGGACCGCCTCGTTGGTGGCCAGCAGGCCCAGCACGGTGGCCGCGTCCTGGCGTTCCGGAACCCCAAGCTCCGGATCGTTCAGAAGCTGGCCCAAGCGTTCGGTGACCAGACGCTGCACCGCCAGCCGGCTGCTGGGGGAGGCTGTCGGCGCCGCCATCGCGGCCAGCTTGGCGATGGCGTCCTGGCGTTCGCTATCCACCGGCACGGAGAGCTCCCACAGCCACTTCTGGGCCCTCTGTTCCTCCAGCCGGATGCGTTCCTCCTCCGGATCCAGATCGGCCAGCCGGCCGAGCCGGTCGGGCAGATCACGGGGCAGCAGCGTGGTCCCATCCGCCCGTTTGAGCCGGTCCTGACACGCATCCCTAAGGGCCAGGACGAAGCCGCGCATTCCCTCGCGTTCGCCGGGGTCGCGGCCTTCAAGATCGGCCAGGAACGTCTGCCAGGGCTCACCCCCCTCGAGCCGCTCCCGCTGACGAAGGGCCGCGAGATACTCGGAGAGGGGATCGAGGGGGAAGCAGATCTCGTCGAGATCTGCTCCCGGATGGTGCAGAAGCCGCTGCTCCACGAGGTAGTCGATCAGGGCCTGTCGCTGGCGTTGGCTGGTAATGCCGAGGCCCACGGGTGCATCGGCGGCGAGCGCCTGATCGGCACGGATCCTGCGGAAGGCGAGGGGTTGATAAAGGGCTCTTCCCTCTTGTGATTGCTGGTGGCTGGCGAGGGCCAGAACCTGCAGACTGCGCTGCACAAGGGCTGGAGTGATCTCCAGGCCTGCCCGCCGACGATGCTGAGGACTGGTGCCGCTGTCGAGCCGGCTGACGTAGCCGAGCATCAGCTCGGGCACCGAGCCGGCTAGCAGACCATGTCCCAGCTCGCGCTTGGCGATCACGTCGTCGATGAACATCTGGGCCAGCATCACCGAGATGGGCTTGTTGCCAACGATGCGGCGCAGCTGGTTTTGGGCCGGCACCAGTTCGTTGTCATCGAGACGGTTGTCGAGGCCCTGATCACGCAGGTATTCGAGAAAGAACGACTGCAGGCGATCGGTGGAGATCTGCAGCGGGGTGATCTGGGTCACCGCCCGCTCCGAGAAGCCCTCGGTACCGCTGCGGCGCGTGGTGAGCATCACCAGCCCGGGGGAAAGTGTTTGCCGCACCTGCTGCCGGGCCATCTCGGGCAGTTCGGAGAAGTGATCGATGATCGGCAGCAGCCGCTTGTGACGGAGCAACGCCTCCACCAGGGCAGGATCGAGACGGCCGAGACCGAGGGTCTCCTCCAGCCAGTGGCGCACCCGTTCGCTGACGCTCTCGTTCTCCTCAAGGGCCCGATCGATCAACACGGGCAGTCGCCGCTCCGGGCCGAGGCTGCCCGCCAGGCCCCAGAAGCCAATGCGCACCGCCAGGCTGGTCTTGCCAGCTCCACCCTCGGCGGCGATCACAATCAGGTGGGCCTCACTGCTCTCCACCGCTCCGAGCAGATGCTGCGGCTCGAGCATGAGCACCTGGGGCCGCTGGCCCGGGGACTGGAGCCGCAGGTTCAGCGGTACATGAACCCGCCGCTCATCCACCGTCGGCAGCTGGGCGAAAGCGTGGGCCACTTTCGCAGCATGGGCGTCCACCCAGGCGTCGAGATCGGCCCGGGAATAACTGGCTGCGGGCGCCATGCTGGAGCCTTCGCGGGGTGGCGGGCTGGCCGCCAGGCGCACGATCGCCTGCTCGAACAGCTCCTGGCCGCTGGCGCCCGACGCTGGATCGTCGGCGCAGAGCATCGGTGTGCAGTGGCCGCCGACACGCGTCTTGAAGCGATCGAGCGCCTCCTGGGCGCTGGGATCACGCTCGAAGGCGTTGCGGAGATCACTGGTGAACTCAAGGAAAAAGGCATGGATTGCCTTGCCGGCCTCGACCGCGGCCTCAAATTCCAGTTCGGTGATCGACAGGCCGCTGCCATTCTTGGCAATCGATCCGTAGCGATAGGCGAGAAGCAGGAGGTAGTGATCGGCGCGGCGGACGTCGTTCTGGCAGGTGGCGACCACCGGCTCAGGCGAGCCGCCGTAACTATCGCGATAGGCGTGGCCGGAGCGGCTGATCAGCTCCTTTACGCGCTCGCGCTCCTTGACCAGGCCGAGGTAGGGGCTCGAGATGTAGAAGCTGTGGCTTTCCTTCACTGCTCGCCCCGGATCTCCCATGTGCGTCTCCTCCACCGATGCCACCCGACCCTTCCAGGTTGCCGACCGACCGGCGCCGGGTCAGAAGCGGAAACCGAGCCGGGCGTAGAGGCCCCGCCCGAGCAGCCAGTCGTTCCAGATCTCCTCGCTGCCGGCGGTGGAGAACGGATGCACCCAGCCCAGTTCGACGGTCCACTGCTCGCCCGCCAGCCAGCGGGCGAGCACGCCGGCTGAACCCACTGTGTCGCGGAACTCCCGCCCTCTGAAGCGGGTGAACACGCCACCGGCTCCGAGGAAGGGCACCAGCTGCAGGGCCTGCGAGCCCCGGCTCCAGGCGGTCCAAGCCACTTCGCCCGAGCCCAGCCAGCCGTTGTCGCCGCTGATCAGCTGGCCGGGAAGGCCGCGCAGGCCGACGTCGGAGCCGATGCTGAACCGCATCGGGTCGGTGAGGTTGCGGAAGGCCAGCTGACCACCGGCCCGCAGCGTCAGCTGCCAGCGGGGGCGGAAGCCCCAGACAAGAGAGCCAAAGGTGCCCAGAGCTGTTGCCTGGCCGGGGGAGACGTCTAGGGTCGCCAGCTCGTCGAGCTGGTTGGCGGGGGTGGCGGCGGCAACGCCCTGCAGCAGAAAGGTCTGCGCGAACCAGGCCAGGCCAGGCTGTTGGCCGCTGCCATTGAGTTCGAAGCGCAGGAAGCCGTTGCGCGGTTCACGCAGTCGGGCGGGCAGGGTATCGGGCAAGGGCTTGCCGTCGAACCGTGTGGTGGCTCGGGAGACGCTGTAGGCGAGAGCGAGGCTCCAGCGCTGCCGGAGCGTGTCGAGAAACCGCCACTCGATCTGGCCGAGACCCTGCCACTGCGTGGTGGAAAGGGTGTCAGCGGGGGGGGGCAGCTCGATGCTGGTGCGGCGGTTGGCGCCGATGGCTCCGGTGAGGTAAAACGACTCTCCCAGGGGAAGGGTGTAGCTGAGGGAGCCGATCGCCTGACCGACGTCGAAGGAACCGTCGCCATCCAGTGCGCCGTAGAAGAGCAGGGAGTCGCCTGGGGTCAGGGCGCCGGAGCGCAGCAGGCTGGCGGTGGCCCGGCCCTGGCCGCTGCCCGGGGTGCCGTCGTTGCGCAGGGTGAGATCCCCCTGCCAGCGCGGCGGAGCGGGTTCCACCTTCACTTGCAGCACAGCCTGGGTGGGATCGCTGCCGAGCCGCGAGAGAGTGCTGCGTACAGAGCGGACCTCCGGCCGCAGCTGCAGGAGCCGCAGGTCCTGCTCGAGGGTCGGGAGATGCAGAACGGCGCCGAGCCTGGGCCGTAGCCAGCGGCGCACACGTTGGTTGAGGGTGGCATCGGTCCCGGCGATGCGCAGTTCGACGATGCGACCCTCAACCACCTGCAGACGGGAGGGGGGAGGATCGTCAAACACGTAGACGCGCGTGCTCACGTAGCCGTCGAGTGCCAGGCGGGAGGTGAGCAGGGCGGCGCAGCCCCGCAACCGTTCGGCTTCCGGGCTGATCGCGAGGCAGGGGGCGAGGACCGCGGAGAGCTCCTCGGTGGTGTAAGGGAGGGAACCATCCACATGCGGCAGCGTGCCCTGGGGAGCGGGGAGCCCCGGGGCGTGAGCGGGGGCTGCGGGGGGTTCAGGGATGGGCGCCGGGGGAGCACTGGGGGCCGGCAGCGGACCTTCCAGGATCGGTTCGGCCGGCTGGGGCGGGGCAGGTCGGCCGGGAAGTGCGGGGGCAGGCGCCGGCAACCGGATCGGGCTGTTCTGCAGCGGCGGGGCGATGAGCTGGGCAAGCAGATCGAACAATCCCGAAACTGATAATCTGCCGGGATTGTCCCATGGCCCTCCAGTGGAGCGCGGTGTCCAAGGACAGAGTGCTGGCTCCAATGTGAAAACTCACTTGAAATACGGGGGAGCGACGCAGTTCTCCCGTCAGGTTTGCTGGAATAGAACCGACTGTTAGCAACGCAGCTTTGGAAGGCTCCATCCTGCTGGCCATGAGCCGAAGCAGAAGGCCCTGGCTCATGGCCGGCATTCTCCTCGCCCTGCTGCTGACGGCTCCAGGGCGGGCAGGCGAGTTGTCCGGCACGTCCGGTGTCCTGGGGCTGGGCACGCTGCTGAATGGCATCTTGGGCGGCAGCTGCCGCGATGGCCACTGCGCGGTGTCCGGTGGCACCCCGGCGGGTGGGAACCTCTATCACCGCTTCGACCGATTCGACACCCGCGGCGGGATCACGGGGGTGTCGATTGAGAACGGGTCGCACCGCCTGGTGGTGGTGGGGGTACTCGATCCGCTGGGATCGTTTCTCGACAAGAACATCCGCCTCGACTCCCCCGCCCGGCTGCTGTTCCTGTCCCCAGGCGGGATAGGGCTGGGATCCGGCGTGTCGTTCACGAACGTTCCGCAGCTCACGCTCAGCTCCGCCACCTCCGCAGCGATCGGCGCTGGGCGGTTCGAGGTCTTCGGCACCACCGCCGCCCAGGCCGCGGCGCTGAACGGGGAGCTACTGCCTGGCCGTGCCGGTCTGCAGCGGGACCCTACGGTGCTGGCGGCCAACGGCATCACCAGCACGGGCGACCTGGTGGTGGAAGGGGGCCTGATCACGGTGGAAAAGGAGCTGCTGCTCGATGCCCAGGGGGGACATGTGCTGGTGCAGCAGGAAGGCGGGCTGCGGGCAGCCGGCGGCACGATCGAACTCGCGGGGCAGGAGGTGACGGTGTCGCCGGGGGCCCAACTCGACGTGACCGCGCCTCCTGCATCCGGCACTCCCGCCGCCCCCGCCGATGGTGGCAACCTGCGGATCG
>JAYKJA010000061.1:0-21455 GCA_035285905.1 Synechococcaceae cyanobacterium | reverse complement strand
CCGCCCCAGATCTTGGTGTTGCCGCCGATGGCGTGGACCGTCTGCGGCGGGAAGGGATCGCCGTCGGGGCCGAACCACTGCTCACTGGCGTGATAGCGGTCCTTGCGGAAGAGATCGACATCGGCGACGTTCTGATCCTCCAGGCGCATCACGCCTCCGCGCTCAAGCAGCAGCACCCGTTTGCCGGAGCTGGCGAGGGAGCCGGCGAGCGTGCCTCCCCCGGCACCGCTGCCGATCAGGATGACGTCGTAGTGGTTGTCGTCGATGATCATGAGTCAGACCTGCCAGACATAGATGAGGAGGAACAGGATGATCCAGATGACATCGACGAAATGCCAGAACAAGGATGTGGCCTGCACGCCCTGCTCACCGCCGTCGTAGTTCCCGGGGATGAATGATTTGATCAGCATCAGTGCCATCAGGCTGACGCCTGTGGCGACGTGAAGCCCGTGAAAACCGGTGAGCAGGTAGAAGGTGCCGCCGAAGCTGCCGGAGGTGAAGCCGAACTTGAGGCCGCTCCATTCCACCGCCTGACCGTAGAGGAAATAGGAGCCCAGGGCCATGGTCAGCAGCCAGAATCCCCGGAAGCCCCAGAGATTCTCTCGGGCTTTGGCACGCTCGGCCAGATAGATCGTGCCTGAGCTCGATACGAGCACCACGGAGTTGATCAATGGCTTCTGCCATTCGAGCCCTTCGACGCCGGGGGGAAGCCAGTCCAGGGCACTGGTCTTCAGCAGGGCGTAACCGCTGAAGAAGGCCAGGAAGATGACGCTCTCCGAGCAGAGGAAAATGATGAACCCGGTGAGATTGTTCTTCTGATGACCGGATGCGTGTGGCTTCTCAGGGGTGTTGGTGGGATAAGCGCTGGTCATCGGAATGCCTCCTGCTGATCGGCAAGGGTGAGGGCCTGCTCAAGCTCGGCCTGGTGCTCCACGAGCGGGTTGCCGGTGCCGTAGCCGTAGGGCCTAGAGATCACGACAGGGACGTGTTCGCCGAAGTTGTCCTCCGCCGGCGGTGAAGGCAGCAGCCACTCCAGTCCGATGGCGTTCCAGGGATTGTGACCCGCCTTCGGACCACGCACCCAGGCGCTGACCATGTTGAGCAGGAACGGGATGATCGAGACCCCCAGCAGAAAGGCGCCGAGGCTGGCGATCACGTTCCAGAAGGCGAATTCAGGGTCATAGCTGGAGACCCGCCTGGGCATGCCCATCAGGCCCAGGGGATGCATCGGCAGGAAGTTGAGGTTGGCGCCCACAAAGGTGGCCAGAAAATGCAGTTTGCCGAGCCCTTCGTAGGGCATGCGGCCGGTGAACTTGGGGAACCAGTGGTAGATAGCCGCGAAGATTCCCATGACGGCGGCCCCATAAATCACATAGTGGAAATGCCCGACCACGAAGTATGTATTGCTGACGTGGATGTCCACTGGAACGGTGGCGAGCATTACCCCGGTGATGCCGGCGAACACGAAGTTGAACAGGCCGCCCAGGCAGAAGAGCATCGGTGTGGTCAGCCGCAGCTTGCCGCGCCAGAGCGTTCCGAGCCAGGCGAACACCTTGACGCCGGTGGGCACTGAAATCAGCATGGTGTTGACCATGAACAGATTGCGCATCCACTGCGGCACACCACTGGTGAAGAAGTGGTGGACCCAGACAATCAGGCCCAGACCGACGATGATGAACGAGGCCAGAGATACATAGACGTAGCCGAACAGCGGCTTGCGCGCATAGACCGGAAACAGTTCGGAGAAGATGCCGAACACCGGCAGGATGATCACGTAGACCGCCGGATGGGAATAGAACCAGAAGAAGTGCTGATAGAGCACCGGGTCGCCGCCCCCTTCCGGCCTGTAGAAGGAGGTTCCTGCCACCAGATCGAAGAGCAGCATGATGGCGCCGCCGGTGAGGGCCGGCAGGCCGATCAGCTGCAGGCTCTGGGCCGCCAGGGCCGTCCAGCAGAACACCGGCATGCGGAACCAGGTCATGCCCGGAGCCCGCATGCGGATGATCGTGGTGACGAAGTTCACCGCCCCCATGATCGACGACACGCCGGAGAGTGCCACCGCCGTGAGCCACAGCCCCTGGCCGCTCACCAGATGGCCCAGCGGGTTCTGGATGCTGACCGGCGGATAGGACCACCAGCCGGAATAGGCGGGCCCGCCAGGAACGAAGAAGCTCGCCATCAGCAGTGTGCCGAAGATCGGCACCAGCCAGAAGGCGACCGCGTTCAGCCGCGGGAAGGCCATGTCGGGCGCACCGATCATCGTCGGGATCAGCAGGTTGTTGAGCCCGTTCAGCACCGGAAAGATGAACAGGAACAGCATTACTGTTCCGTGCATCGTGTAGATGCCATTGTAGACCGTCCGATCCACCAGGTCGGATTGCGGAGTGATCAGTTCACCCCGGATGATCATGGCTAGAAGGCCTCCGATCAGAAAGAAAAAGAAGGCCAGAACGATGTACTGGATCCCGATCACCTTGGCGTCGGTGTTAAAGCCGAAATAGCGGCTCCATGAGGGTTCGGGTTCGTTGGCTGGGAAGCTGGCGGAAGTCATCGTGTGCGCGTCTCAGGCGTCGTGGGGAAGGGTGTTGGATCCGGGCACATTCACCTGCGGCGGCGGTGCGGGGGGCACCGTGGCCCAGCCGCTGCGTTTCGATTCACCGCGTTGGCTGAACTCCTGCACGGCATCGCTGATGCCGGGCTGCAGCGGTTGAGCCGCCGCCTGCTTCAACCAGTCGGCATGGGCGGTGCCGCTCTCGACGACCACATCGGCCTGATTGGCTGCGAACCAGGTGCCGCTGAACTGGGAATCCCTGAGGCGATAGCGACCCTCCCGGGTCGGGGTGAGGTTGAAGTTGATCGCCCGGCCGGGCACGACGTCCTGCTTCAGCCGGAAGGCGGGAATGAAGAAACCGTGCAGCACGTCGTCAGACACCAGCCGGAAGGTGACCGGCTGATCCACCGCCAGATGCAGTTCGGTCGACGACACCCCCTGGTCGGGGTAGCGGAACTCCCACGACCACTGGCGGGCGATCACCTCCACGCTCTCCGCCGGCAGGCGGTCACCCGGAAAGCCCCCTTGCTGCTCCACCGGGTCGCTGAGGTGGATGTGCTCCATCGGCCCCAGAACCCCCAGGCTCGCGTTCACCCGGATGGCGTAGAAGGCGATCGCCATCACCAGAACGAAGGGAATCGCCGTCCAGACCACTTCCAGCCTGGTGTTGCCTTCGATCGGTTCCGCGTCAGTCTCGTCATATTTCTCCGCCCGGTGCATCAGCACCACCCAGGCCATCACCGAGATCACCCCCAGAAACACAAAGGTGCCCACCCCCGTCTCGAAGCTGAACAACCCATCGACGAGGGGGGCTGCCGTGGAGGCCTGCACCGGCAGCCAGCGGTAGGCCTGCTGGGCCATCCAGAGGCTGATCGCCACCACCAGAACGATCCAGAGGGCGAGGCCCCCGGCCGCAAGCGGACTGAAACGGCGGCCAGGGGTTGGCGGAGAGGAGCTCATGGCAGGGCGTTGCGGAGGTTCTGGCCACTGGCCAGCAGCTGGTCGGCAGTGATGTGCACGCCGAATTCCCCGGCCAGTTCAGCGCCGAGGGTGCCGTGCAGGCCGATCACCAGAAACAGCATCAGCCCCACCAGCAGGTAGAGCCACTGCACCTGGCGGCCCATGTCCCTGCGCCAGACGAAACGCTGGTAGCCGCGCCAGATGGTCATGGCCACGATCACCAGCAGGATCGCCACGCCACCGACCCCGTGCCAGAGCATTGTCGGCATGCTCTGCAGGCCGATGGTGCTGGTGACACCGGCGATCGGCACCGCCAGCAGCATCTCGAAGAAGCCGGCCGCCACCGTGAAGAAGGTGACGAAGGCACAGGCCAGCAGGTTGTACCAGCCCACATCGTGGAAGCCGCTGCGGGTGATCGGCAGGGCGAGGAGGCGGAACACCCGCTTCTCCACCGGATACAGGGCTCCGGCGATGTCAAAGGCGATGGCGATCACGAACAGCCCGATCGTGAAATGGACCAGGTTGGGGTGAATCGGCACCGAGTAGGGCAGATCATTGGCGCCCAGTTCGCCAGCCAGCTGGGCGATCGGGGAATCGGCGGGCACGCTGGCCGTGGCCAGCGGTAGAGCGGAGAGCCCTGCGGCGAAAGAGAAGATCACGGCAGCCATCCAGTCAGAGCAGTCCGGCGCGGCTGGCCGCCACCACCGGCACCGTGTGCAGCCCATAGACCCAGATCAGCTGGTTGCCCAGCCCCACCTGAACCACCACCAGCGCCGCCAGCAGGCCGCCCGCGGCCAGGAAGGTGGCGGGCAGGGCCTGAGGATCGCGGGAGCGCAGCACGTAGCGCCAGCCGGTGAGCAGGGACAGCACACCGGCCAGGGACCAGCCGATCGTGCTGTGGAGATTGAGGATGTCGGTGGCACGGCCGTAGGGCTCGGCCAGGCCGGCTTCCACCTGGCCGAAGATGATCGCCACGAAGATGGCCGTGGTGGCGAACAGCAGGTTCCAGAAGCTGACCTCGAACAGCTGGGGCCGGCGCGTCAGCACCCCGATCAGATCGAAGATCACACTGATGATCGCCATGGCGATCACGAAGTGAACAACGATCGGATGGATCGTGTCCATCCAGGGGAGATTGTGGTCGTTGAGTGGCGGCAGCAACTGCTGCATCGGATCGGGCCCTTGCGCCCCTTGACCATGGCCATGGCGGCCGGTCTTCATGAACGACCGTAACGAAACTCCATGGGGCCGGTCAGGAGTTGCCCATGACCAACCGGGGGGAGTTGCCCAGGTTGCGTTTGATCTCAGTCGTGGGCGCTGGCGCCGAAGCAGTGCAGCAGCGCATCTCCCCAGCTGTTGATGCCCTCCAGGCTGGCCTCGGGGGCCTTGAGCACCGCTTCGGCGTGGGCTTTCAGCAGCGTGGCCTTGCTGAAGCCGTGCCCCTGCCCCTGGGCCAGCGCCACCACATCGTCAAGGCCGGTGGTGTTGCGAAGGGTGTCGCGCAGCTGGGGGTCGTCCGCGGCGCTGGAGACGAAGGCCTGAAGGGCGGAGAGCGTCACGAGGAAAGCCTGAAATGCATCGGCATCCTGCCAGGCTAGCGCTCGTCCTACTCCAGGTCTGGCTGGGCTGAACAGTGTCGGCCGCAGCGGAGATCGGTTCGGCTCAGGCGGCCGGGGCTGCCACAGCCGCCGTGCCGTGCGGACGGACTATCAGCAGGACGGAGTTCCGTGCAGGGATCGATGTTCGAAACGTTCAGGCCGCTCGGGGGTACGGGGGAGTGGCAGCCGAAGCCGTCCACTCCCGGCGGTGTTGCCGAGCCTCAGAGGCCGGGGCTGCTCTGCATGATGCCGCCGTCAGCGAAGATCGTGGTGGCGGTGATGTAGCTGGCGGCGTCGCTGGCCAGGAAGCCCACCACCTTGGCAATCTCCTCGGGCTGGGCCATGCGGCCGAGGGGGATGGCGGCATTGAGCTTGGCCAGCAGCTCGGGATTGTTCATCGTCACATCATTGATCGGTGTCGCCACGGCACCCGGACCGACGTTGACGACCGTGATGCCGTGGGGCGCCAGCTCCAGAGCCGCCGTGCGGGTGAGCATGCGCACGCCGCCCTTGGCACAGCAGTAGGGGGTGTTGTCGGGCATCGGCCAGTCCTCGTGCACCGACGAGATGTTGATGATGCGGCCGCCGCCGCCCTGGGCGATCATCTGCTTGGCCGCATACTGGGTGGCGAAGAACACACCGCGCAGGTTCACATCCAGGACCTTGTCGAAGTTGTCCGGGGTGGTGGTCAGGATCGAGGTGCGGGTCTCGACGCCTGCATTGTTGACCATCACATCGAGTCGGCCGTACTTGGCGACGGCGGTGTCGACCAGACGCTGCAGGTCATCGAGCTTGGACACATCGGCCTGCACGCCGAAGCTGGTGCCGCCGTAGGCGCCGATCTCCTGCTCGAGCTCCTCGGTGGCCTCGGGGTGTGAGCGATAGTCGATCACCACCTTGGCACCCAGTTCGGCCAGATACTCGACGATCGATTTACCGATGCCGCTGTTGCCGCCGGTGACAATCGCCACCTTGCCCTGCAGCAGGGTGGACAGGGCCTTGCCGGCCAGGGGGTTGGTGCTCGTCATGGCAACGATTCGGATCTTTGGTGGGGCGACCCTGCAGACAGGTCGCTCAGCCAGCGGACCCTAGGCACTGGTGACCTGCATGGCAGGAATCACAACGGCACAAGTCAGGGGGCTGACAGAGTCTCAGAGCTGACTAGGTTGACCCTGGAGATTCACGACCACGGTCCCCATGGCCCCCGAGACAGCGCTGTTCAGCACGACGCCCCGCCGGGGCCTGCACAGCGATCGCTTCCCCAAGCCGGTGGCGTCCTACAGCCAGGGTTTCCAGGTGGGCCAGATGGTGTTCATCACCGGCCAGCTGCCAGTCGACCCCGACACCGGGCTGAAGGTGGGTGACGGCGATATCACCCTCGAAGCCCGCCAGACGCTGCGCAACTTCATGGCCGTGCTGGAGGCCGGCGGCTGCAGCGCCCGCGATGTGGTCAGCGCCGTCATCTACCTGACCGATATCAACACGCTCGACACGGTCGATGCGGTCTGGCAGGAGTTCTTCACCGACCCGCAGAACTACCCCTCGCGCGCCGTCGTCGAGGTTTCGGCGCTGGTGCTGGGCATCCAGCTGGAGATCTCCGGCATCGCCGTCAAGGATCAGCCCTGAGCAACATCCGGTCCCTGCGGGCTTGTCCCCGCCCCACACCACCCCCGCCGCTGCGCCCCCTGGCCACCGCCCCAGCTCTCCGCCCATGACCGACACCGCCTCAGCACCGCCCGCCCCGGCGGCCCACGACTACTGGCATCTCTGGACTGACGACAACGGCATCAGCCGCCAGACCCTCTGCCAGCTGCCGCCGTTTCTGATGGGGGTGCTGGGTCCGGGCGATGCTCCCCAGTGGAGCCACGACCTGCTCGATGTCGGCAACGCCTTCCTCACCGAGCTGGCCGTGGGCTGGAAGGCCGGCTGGCACATGAACCATGTGCCCAAGTGGATCTTCGTGCTGCGCGGCAGCTGGTACGTCGAGAGCATGGACGGCCAGCGGCAGGTGTTCGGGCCTGGCTCGTTCTCCTTCGGCGGCGATCAGGGCTGCATCGCCGACGCCCAGGGCCGGATCGGCCACCTCTCCGGGCATGTCGGCGACGAACCCTGTCTGCAGCTGATCATCCAGCGCAACGACGACGCCTGGACGGCTCTGAGGCCAGGCGCCTTCTCCTGAGCCGAGCCGCCCGCAGCCCGGCCGCCGCCGGTGCCCTCCCCCTCCCCTTTCCCATGGGCAGACCCTCCGCCTGCACCGAAAGCCACGACCCGCGCTTTGACGCGCTGGTGTTGTTCAACGCCGAGCTGGAGCTGCTCGCCGACGGCTTCCGCTGGCTGGAGGGTCCGGTGTGGTTCGGCGACCACAGCTGCCTGTTGTTCAGCGACATCCCCAGCAACCGCACCCTGCGCTGGAGCGAGCGCCACGGCGTCAGCGTCTTCCGGGAGCCGTCCGAGTTCGGCAACGGCCAGACCCGTGACCGCCAGGGCCGCCTGATCACCTGCCACCACCGCAGCCGCTGCCTGACGCGGCGTGAGCACGACGGCAGCAGCACCACCCTGGTGCGTCATGCCGACGGCCGTCGCCTCAACGCCCCCAACGATGTGGTGGTGAAGAGCGACGGCTCCATCTGGTTCAGCGACCCGCTCTACGGGTTGATGAACGACTACGAGGGCGGCCGCCAGGAGTCCGAGCAGCCGCCGGCGCTCTACCGCCTCGATCCGGCCAGCGGTGAGCTGCTGCGGATGGCCTCCGATTTCGACGGTCCCAACGGCCTGGCCTTCTCGCCCGATGAACGTCTCCTCTATGTGGCCGAGTCGGGAGCCCCGGGAGCCTCCGAACCTCGCCAGTTCATCCGCGTCTTCGAAGTCAGTGAGGACGGCCGCAGCCTCTCCGGCGGTGGACTGTTCCACAAGATCACGCCCGGCTGGGCCGACGGCTTCCGCGTTGATGAACACGGCAACCTCTGGTGCGGCGCCGCCGACGGTGTGCACTGCATCAGCCCCGAGGGCACCCTGCTCGGCAAGGTGCTGGTGCCGAAGCGCGTCTCGAATCTCTGTTTCGGCGATCGCTTCCACAGCCGCCTGTTTCTCTGCGCCTCCACCAGCCTGTATGCCCTGTTCACCAACACCCGCGGTGTGCAGCGCCCCTGAGCTCGGCACCGCGTCTCGCCTTCACGCCGGCGCCGGCCCTGCGGGCCTCGTGACGACGGCCTGAGCCTGCCGCCATGGGTGCCGTGCACATGCCGGCACCGACGGCTGCCCCACCCGGGCTCCAGCCCCAACCCTCCCCCCGAATCCCATGGCCAACCCTCAGCTCGAATCCTTCCTCGTCCGGGTGAAGGGCGATCCGGCCCTGCTGCAGCAGCTGCAGTCCTGCCCCAACCTCGATGCCATCGCCGCCCTCGGCGCCGGCCTCGGCTACACCTTCAGCGGCGTCGATCTGGTGCGCCACCAGGCGGAAGCCACCCTGCGGCTGGGGGAGGACGATCTGGCCGCCGCCGCCGCCGGCGTGGCCCTCGAAGGCCATCTCTGGCTGATGCGCATCGTCTGGAGCTGAGCCAGCCTGGACCCAGGCCCTGAACCCGCCATGCGTCAGATCCCCCAGCTCCAGCTCGCCGACTGCCGGGCCCTGGTCGCTGCCGCCGCGGCCGAGGCCAGCGGCCGCCAGGCCACGGTCAGCATCGCGGTCGTCGACCCCGGCGGCCAGCCCCTGTTGCTGCAGCGTGGCGACGGGGCCAGCCCGGCCAGTACCGCCGCCGCCCTGGCCAAGGCGGCGATGGCGGCCCTCAACGGCAAGCCCACGGCCGCGCTGGAGGCGGCGATCAACGGCGAGCGGCCGGCCCTGCTGCAGCTGGCCCTCTCCCTGCCGGTGCCGGCGGTGGCCATGGCGGGCGGCCTGCCGCTGCTGCTGGACGGGGTCTGCCTCGGCGGGATCGGCGTCTCCGGCATGACCCCCGACATCGACGGGGCCATCGCCGCCGCCGGGGTGGCCGCCCTGATCGTGACGCCTCCGGTCTAGCCGCCGCCCCGGCCGCCCTGCGCCCCGGCACCGGCTCCTGCCTGCTCCCCAGATCGCTTGATCGCTCCTGCCATGGATCTTCCCCATCTCGATGCTGTCGGCTTCACCTGCGGCGACGCCGAGGCCAGCGCCGCGTTCTTCATCGACGCCCTCGGGGCCCGCCGGCTGGGCGATCCCCTGGAGGTCGACGGTGGCCCCTACACCACGCTGATCGGCCTGCCGGGGGC
This sequence comes from Synechococcaceae cyanobacterium, assembly GCA_035285905.1. Lineage (GTDB taxonomy): Bacteria > Cyanobacteriota > Cyanobacteriia > PCC-6307 > Cyanobiaceae > Cyanobium. Next base: position 12,101 of record JAYKJA010000061.1, on the reverse strand, counting down.
CCGTCTGCGGTTGCTGCGGCTGGCCTTCGGGGCCGAACAGCTGGAGCTGACCCAGGTGCTCGATCCCGGCCCCGGGGCGCGACCGGGCCGGCCGATTCCCGCCGATTCGCGCAGCAACGACCGCTGGTTCCAGCACATCTGCCTGGTGGTCAACGGCATGGAGGAGGCCCTGGCCAGGCTGCAGCCGGCCCTGGCTGCCGGTCGCGTCACCCCGATCTCCACGGGTGCTCAGCGGTTGCCGGACTGGAACCAGGGCGCTGCCGGCATCGTCGCCTACAAGTTCCACGACCCTGAAGGCCATCCGCTGGAGCTGCTGCAGTTCCCCCCCGACAAGGGGGACGCCCGCTGGCATCGGCCGGCCCCCGGCCCTGTTCTCGGCATCGACCACAGCGCCATCGGCATCGCCGACAGCGCCGCCACCCGCCGCTTCTACAGCGAAGCCCTGGGGCTCACCCTGGCCGGTGGGGGCGTCAACAGCGGACCCGAGCAGGACCATCTCGACGGTCTGCCGGGCACCGAGGTGGCGATCAGCTCCCTGCGCTGCCCCGTGGGTCCCGGGGTGGAGAGCCTCGACTATCGGGCGCCGGGTGGCGGCCGGCCCCTGCCCGCCGATCAGGGGCCCCAGGATCTCGCCCACTGGCAGCTGCGCCTGCGCCTCCCCACTCTCGACGGCATCGCCGATCGGGTGCTGGCCTGTGGCGGCCGCCTCGTCTCGGCCGGCATCCTGCCGCTCGGGGAGCAGGCGGACCTGCTCAGCGCCCGGCGCGCTCTGCAGGTGGCCGATCCCGACGGGCACCGTCTGCAGCTGCTCGAGGGCTGAACCGCCGCCGCGTCCATCCGCCGGGGGCCGCTGCCCGTCCGTCGCCTGCAGGCTGCGCCGCCGGCCTTCGGGAGGTGCCGACGGGTGTCCGCAGGTCGGCGCGTCCGGCCTGGCGGAGAACTCCCGCAGCGGTTCCGGGGTCGCCACCGGGCGTTTTGCCCGGGTTCAGACCGCCTGCGGCAGCCGCGGACAGGCCTCCACCAGGGCGCGGGTGATCGCGGCCTGGGGGTGCTCCAGCAGGGCGGCCCCGGGGCCCTCCTCGACGATGCGGCCCCCCTCCAGCACGATCACCCGATGGCAGAAGCCGCTGGCCACCGCCAGGTCGTGGGTGACGAACAGCATCCCGAGCCCCAGCTCCGCCTGCAGCCGGCGCAGCAGCGCCAGCACCTCGGCCTGGACCTCCGCGTCCAGCATGCTGACGCTTTCGTCGCAGAGCAGCAGCTTCGGCTCCAGGATCAGGGCCCGGGCGATCGCCACCCGCTGCTGCTGGCCCCCGGAGAGCTGCCGTGGCCGGCGGTTCTCGAAGGCCTCCGGTGGCTCCAGCCCCACCAGCGCCAGCTGGCGTCGCGCCCGTTCCCGCGCCTCGGCCCGGCTCGCCAGCCCGTGGATCAGCAGGGGGTCGGCCACCGCCTCGCCGACGCTCATCTGCGGGTTGAGGCAGGCCAGCGGGTCCTGGAACACCATCTGGATGCGGCGCCGGGCCAGCCGCAGCTGCCGACCGCGCAGCCGCCGCAGATCCTGCTGCTGCAGCCGCACCACGCCGCCCCGCAGCGGCGCCAGTCCGATCAGGGCGCGGCAGAGGCTGCTCTTGCCGCAGCCTGAGGCTCCCACCACCCCCAGGGTCTCCCCCTCCCGCAGCGTCAGGCTGATGCCATCGACGGCCCGCAGCCAGCGCTGTCGCCAGGGCGGCGAGGGCAGGGGATGCCAGCTGCGCAGGTCCTCCAGCTCCAGCAGCAGCGGCGCGGCCGGAGGGGCGCTGCTGCTGCTCCCCTCCCGCTCCCGGGCGGCCCCCACCAGGCGCTGCGCCAGGGAGGAGCGAGGCTGCAGCAGCAGCTGCCGCGACGGAGCCCGTTCCACCAGCCGCCCCTGATCCAGCACCGCGATCTCCCGGCACCAGCGGCCCGCCAGGGCGAGGTCGTGGCTGATCAGCAGCAGGGCGGTGCCGCTGGCCGCGCAGAGCTCCACCAGTTCAGCCATCACCTGGCCGGCCACCGCCACATCGAGGCTGGTGGTGGGCTCGTCGGCGATCAGCAGCGCCGGGTCGAGCGCCAGAGCCAGGGCGATTGCCAGCCGCTGCCGCATGCCGCCGCTGAATTCGTGCGGGTAGCTGGCGTCGCGGTCGCGGGGGATGCCGACCTTCTCCAGCAGTGTGCGGGCCCGCTCCCGCGCCTGGCGGCGCCGCCACTGGGGCCGGTGGGCTGCCAGGGTGTCGCGCAGGTGTTCGCCGACGGTGAGCAGCGGGTTGAGCCGGGTCATCGGATCCTGGAAGACCAGGCCGACGGCCTCGCCCCGCAGCCGGCGCAGCGCTCCGCGGCTGAGCCGGCGCGGATCCTGGCCGGTCAGCTCCAGGGTGCCGTCGCAGCGGCTTCCCGGCGGCAGCAGCTGCAGCACGGCGCGGGCGACGGTGCTCTTGCCACAGCCCGAGGGGCCCACCAGTGCCAGCCGGTCGCCGCGCTGGAGGGTCAGATCGAGGCCGGCGAGGGTCGGCTGGCTGCTGCCCGGGTAGTGGACCTGCAGCTGCTGCAGGCGCAGCACCGCCTCCGGCCCCGCCGCAGTCCCGTCGCGGCCGCTGCCTGCGGCGGCCTGCCGATCGGATCCTGGCTCCACCACATCTGCGTCCTCGGGACGACCGCTGAATAGCATGGAGTTTCTGTGGGGGAAAGCATGCTGCGGGCCGTACCCGATCGGCGACTTCCCTCCGTCGGCGGGGATCCGGCGGATGCGCAGCCCGACGGGGGTGCCGGGCCTGGGCCTGCCCTCGAAGCCGCGGCCGCCGCAGCCACAGACGCCGCCGAGCCGGCTGCCGCGGCCACTCCGCCGCCGCCGGGCCGGGGCACCGCGCCGCCGGCCGGTTCCTCCCCACGGCTGCGGGCCGTGCCGATCCACAGCCCCGCCGATTACGGCCTGCCGCTGCCCGAATGGCTGCAGCGCTGCATCGAGCATGTCCCCCCCGGGGCCGGCGACAGCTGCCCCACCGATGCGGAGGCGCTGCTGGCCTCCGCCTTCGACTTCGCCTGGCAGCTGCACCAGGGTCAGTTCCGGGCCAGCGGCGAGCCTTACATCATCCATCCCATCGCCGTCGCCGACCTGCTGCGCGACATCGGCGCCAGCGCTGCGGTGATCGCCGCCGGCTTCCTGCATGACGTGGTGGAGGACACCGACGTCACCCCGGAGGAGATCGAGATCCACTTCGGGCCTGAGGTGCGGGCCCTTGTGGAAGGGGTCACCAAGCTGGGGGGCATCCACTTCACCAATCACACCGAGGCCCAGGCGGAGAACCTGCGGCGCATGTTCCTGGCGATGGCCAGCGACATCCGGGTCGTGCTGGTCAAGCTCGCGGATCGCCTGCACAACATGCGCACCCTCGGCGCACTCAAGCCCGAGAAGCAGCAGCGCATCGCCCGTGAAACCCGGGAGATCTACGCCCCCCTGGCCAACCGCCTGGGCATCGGGCGGTTCAAGTGGGAGCTGGAGGATCTGGCCTTCAAGATCCTCGAACCCGAAGCCTTCCGCGACATGCAGCAGCAGGTCGCCAGCAAGCGCAGCGAGCGGGAGGAGCGGCTGGGCCGCACCGTGCAGCGGTTGCGCGATCGCCTCAGCGCCGTGGGCCTGGGCGCCTGTGACGTCAACGGACGGCCCAAGCATCTCTATGGCATCTGGAGCAAGATGCAGCGCCAGCAGAAGGGTTTCCACGAGATCTACGACGTGGCGGCCGTGCGCATCCTCTGCCCCACCCTGGAGAGCTGTTATCGCGCCCTGGCGGTGGTGCACGACACCTTCAAGCCGATCCCCGGACGCTTCAAGGATTACATCGGCCTGCCCAAGCCGAACGGCTACCAGTCCCTGCACACGGCTGTGATCGGCTCCTATCGGGCGATCGAGGTGCAGATCCGCACCCAGGACATGCACCAGGTGGCCGAATACGGCATCGCGGCCCATTGGAAATACAAAGAAGGGGGCTCTCCCGCCGCCTCCGGTGCCGATGCCGAGCGCTTCAACTGGCTGCGCCAGATGGTCGACTGGCAGAAGGACGACCGCGGCACGGACAGCAGCGACTTCCTCGCCTCGATCAAGGAAGATCTGTTTGACGAGGAGGTGTTCGTGTTCACCCCCAAGGGGGAGGTGGTGGGCCTGCGCAAGGGCTCAACGGCGGTCGACTTCGCCTATCGCATCCACTCCGAGGTGGGCAACCACTGCCAGGGCGTGCGCATCAACGATCGCCTCTGCCCCCTGGCGACGCCGCTGCAGAACGGTGATTTCGTGCAGGTCATCACGGCCAAGTCAGCCCATCCCAGCCTCGACTGGCTCAACTTCGTCGCCACGCCCACCGCCCGCAATCGCATCCGGCAGTGGTACAAACGCAGCCATCGTCAGGAGAACCTCCTGCGCGGCACCGACATGCTTGAGCGGGAACTCGGCCGCGACGGTTTCGATGTGCTGCTCAACGGTGAGGCCCTCGCCCGCGTGGCGCGGCGCTGCAATCTCGTCGGCACCGAGGACCTGCTGGCCGCCATCGGCTTCGGCGGCGTCACCCTGCAGCAGGTCGTCAATCGTCTGCGGGAGGAGATCCGGCTGGCGACGGCGGCCGCCGCGCCCGAGCTCAGCAATGAGCAGGTGGCCGCCAACGTCGCCGCCAGCCAGCCCGTGGCCGCCGCCACCCACAGCGGCAGCCCGATCCTGGGGGTCGAGGGTCTCGAATACCGCCTCGGCGGCTGCTGCAGTCCGCTGCCCGGCGAGCCGATCGTCGGAGCGGTGGCCCTGGGCAACCACGGCATCACCATCCACCGGCAGGATTGCTCCAACGTCGCCCAGGTGCCGGTGGAGCGTCGCCTGCCCGTGCGCTGGAACCCCGATCTCGACACCCAGACCCGCCGCTATCCGGTGTCTCTGCGGATCGAGGTGCTCGATCGGGTGGGGGTGCTCAAGGACATCCTCACCCGCCTCTCCGATCACCGCATCAACGTCAGCGATGCGCGGGTGCGTACCTCGCCGGGGCGGCCGGCCCGCATCGATCTGCGCGTCGAACTGGCCACCAGTGCCCAGCTGCGGGTCACCATGGACCAGATCCGCTCGATGGCGGACGTGCTCGACATCGCCCGCACCGCCGTCGGCTGACCCGCGGGGCCCCGTCAGAGGCGGCAGGTGAGCATCCAGCCGCCGCTGCCGCCCACCCGCCAGCGCGGCAGCCAGTTCTTGTAGGAATAGTGCAGGCCGGCTCCATCGTGGTTGCTGATGTAACCGCCGTTGACCAGATCGCAGTTGCCGTAGGGGTCGTTCATCACCACCCCCGTGGAGTCGTAGCCGATCACCACCGTCCAATGCCCGCCGCCGCTGGGATCGGAAGCCGGGCCGTGGTGCAGCCAGCCCACGGCCACCGGGCGGCCCGCATCGATCTCGCTGCGCAGATCCTCCGTCGTGCCGTCGGTGCGGAATCCGGCCTGCAGCCCCAGCTGGCGCAGGGCGCCCAGCTGGGCCTCGGCGCTGGTGCTGTCGCCGTAGCGCTGGCGCAGGGCGTTGTAGGTGTCCTCCGTGCCGACGCGCCCCCAGTAGGCGGCCAGCATGGCGGCGCTGGCGCTGAAGCAGTCGCGCCAGCCCTGGCCGTCGTCCATCTGCAGCTGATCGAACCAGGGCACCACCAGGGGATTGGCCTGCTGCGGCACCGCGGGCCTGGACTGGCCAGCCGGGCTCGCGCTGGCGGCGGCGGCGGGCTGCAGTCCCCGGGCCCACAGGGCTCCCTCGGCTTCGCGGCGGCGCAGCAGGCCGGCGCTCACGGAACTGCCGGGGTTGACATACAAGGTCAGCGCCTGCGGTACCGCCGCCCAGTCCCGCTCCCGCAGCACCCGGCTGATCGTGGCGAAGCCTTCGCTGTCGCCGTAGAAGTCCTCCCCCACGTTCCAGGCGAAGGAGATCAGGGCGCAGCGCTGGTCCGTCCCCATCTGGCTCCAGTAGGGGATGCGGCCGGCGAGGTGCCCGGCGCAGCTCTGCACCCCCTGGCGCAGCAGGGCATCGGCCTCGGCCTGCGAGAGGTGGTCCCCCGGGCGCACCGCCCGGCCTGCCAGCCGGGTGAAGCCGTAGCCGATGGTCCAGGGCTCGCCGCCGCTCGCCGGGTCCGGGTAGGCGTGGTCGACGAAGCCCTCGAAGCGGGCGATCAGTTCCACCGCCGGCTCCAGTCCATCGGCCGCCACCGCAGGGCCGGGGCTGCTGCCCGCCGGGGCCGCCCCGCTCCCTGCCGGGACGACCTCCGCTGGCGCCTTGGTGGCCTGCCCCCGGGGGGGCGCCGGGGGCAGGCTGCCGGCAGGCGCGGTGGGCTCTGCTGCCGGGTGGCGCAGGTCAGGCGCCAGGGCCGCCGGTTCCAGGGCCGCCGGAGCCAGGGCCGATGCGCCGGGGGCCTCGTCGGCCCGGACCGGCGGGACGGTGACGCCAGCCCGGACGCTCGGCTCGGGCTGGGGCCGCCGCTGGGGCTGGTCGGCGGCCCCGGCGGCCCCGGCTGGGCCCGCGCTGCCGGACTGGGGGCGGAACAGCGAGGCCACCTTGTTGGCCACGTAGGGAGCGAACAGGGCCAGGCCGGCGTAGAGAAAATTGGTGATCGCGGCGGTGCTCTCCGGCAGGCTGCAGCTGAGCCCGAAGTTGTAGAGCAGGAAGACGCCGAAACCCAGGTACAGCAGCAGGATCGCGATCGAGCCCAGCAGCGCGATCAGTCGGCTGCTGCTCGGCTCCAGAACGGTCAGCGGCAGCGCCGCTCCGGCCCGGGCGGTCTCGTCCCGGCGGGCCTGAGCATCCCCCTGGGAATCGCTCCAGCCTGGCTGCTGGGGAATGCGCAGCTGGGTGGGTTCCGAGAGGGCGTTGGCCAGGGACCAGCCCTGGCGGCGCAGGGCCTGGAACACCGCCAGCATCGCCACCAGGCTCCCCAGGAAGACGCAGGCGCAGACCAGCGTCACCAGGGGAGCCCCCAGGCTGCGGCAGGTGCTCTCGGCCGTGCCGGCGAGGCGGCCAAGGCCGCTGCCGTCCGGCAGTCCGGTCCCGCCGGCGGCGTCGGGCCCCGACCCTGGCTGGGGCGTCGCCCAGGCCGGCAGCCCGGCTGCAGCCAGGCCCAGCGTCATCCAGGCGAGGCGGAGCGGAGCCGGTTGCCGTGCCATGGTCGTGTCCAAGGGCGTGACGTCTCCATTCTCTGCGGGCCCTTCAGGCCGCTGCCGGCGTTGTCGGAACAGCCGGGTCGGCGCTGTCCCGGCCCTCCGGCGGGAAGAGACGGCGGCGATGCCATGGCCGATGCGCGGCTTGTCCGTCATCCGGCCGACTGCGGCCGCAACGGCTGGGATCGGGTCCATGCCACCACGCCCGGCCACAGCTCGCTGACTCCGGGGCCGATCTCCGGCCCGGCGGAGGTCGCTGTCGGAGGATGCTGACCACGGTCGGGCGCCGTGTCTGCAGCTACAGCTCCGCCGGGGTTCCTCTCTTACTCCTGAACCCACTTCCGATGCCAGCTCCATGACTTCCGACCAGGCCGCGCAGCTGATCGACAACGCCCTGGATCAGGTGCATCAGCGTCTCCAGGAACTCGAATCCCAGTCCCTGCGCTCTGAACAGCTGGCCCTGGCGGCCGAGTTCCGAGAGTGGCGCCACCCCAGCTGCGGTCACATCGACCTGATGGTGTTCCCCGGTCTGGCGGGGCCCTGAACGCCGTCACCCCCGCGCGGCAGGCTTGGGGTCCGTCGCCCCCTGCCGGCCATGGCCCCCGAGCCGCCGATCCCCTCCACCGGCCCACCGGACTCCGGGGCCGGACCCCTTTCCGCTGCAGGGGGTGAGGCCGACACGATCGCGGCGGTGGCCACGGCCCTGGCGGCCGGCCAGGGGTCCGTGGCGATCGTGCGGCTGTCGGGAGACCGGGCCGTCGCGATCGCCCGGACGCTGTTTCACGCTCCCGGGGCGCAACCCTGGGAAAGCCATCGCATCCTCTACGGCCACGTGGTCGATCCGGCCAGCGCTGAACGGGTCGATGAGGCCCTGCTGCTGCTGATGCAGGCGCCGCGCAGTTTCACCCGCGAGGACGTTGTGGAGTTCCACTGCCATGGCGGGCTGGTGGCGGTGCGTCGGGTGTTGGAGCTGGTGCTGGCTGCGGGAGCGCGGCGCGCCCGGCCCGGAGAGTTCAGCCAGCGGGCGGTGCTCAACGGCCGTCTCGATCTGACCCGCGCCGAATCGATCGCGGCGATGATCAACGCCCGCAGCCGCCGCGCGGCCCAGCTGGCGATGGCCGGTCTCGACGGGGGCCTGCAACGTCGCATCGAGGCCCTGCGGGCGCGGTTGCTCGATCAGCTGGCGGAGCTGGAGGCGCGGGTCGATTTCGAGGAGGACCTGCCGCCCCTCGATCCGGCGGCGGTGGTGGCGGCCCTGGAGGCCGTGGGCTCGGAGCTGAGGGCGCTGGTGGCGGAGGCGCGCCTGGGGGATCTGCTGCGGGAGGGGCTGCGGGTGGCGCTGATCGGTCGGCCGAATGTGGGCAAGAGCAGCCTGCTGAATCTGCTCAGCGGCCGGGAGCGGGCCATCGTCACCGATCAGCCCGGCACCACCCGCGATCTGCTGGAGAGCGAGCTGGTGCTGGAGGGGGTGCCCCTCACCCTGGTGGACACCGCCGGCATCCGCTGCAGCGAGGACGCGGTGGAGCAGCTGGGCATCGCCCGCAGCCGTGAGGCCTTCACGGCTGCGGATGTGGTGCTGCTGCTCTACGACCTCTCCGCCGGCTGGACCGAGGAGGATGCGGCGGTGCGGCGTCAGCTGCCCGCGGGGGTGCCGCTGTTGCTGGTGGGCAACAAGCGGGATCTGCTGCCGCCGGCCGATCCGCTGCCGGGCCCGCCGCCTGGGGAGCCGGTGCCCCAGGTGGCGATCAGCGCCCGCGAGAGCACGGGGCGGCAGGAGCTGGCGCGCCGGCTGCTGGAGTGCTGCGGCGCCGCCGATCTGCAGGGCCTGCAGCTGGCCCTCAACCAGCGGCAATGCGAGCTGGCGGCCCGGGCGGCCGGGGCCCTCGATGACAGCCTGGCGGCGGCGGCGGCCCAGCTCCCCTGGGATTTCTGGACCATTGACCTGCGGCAGGCGGTGCGCCTGCTGGGGGAGATCACCGGGGCGGAAATCACCGAGGCGGTGCTCGAGCGGGTGTTCGCCCGCTTCTGCATCGGCAAGTGACCCGGCCGTCCATGCAGAACCGCCGCGGTGGCCAGGGGCTCCGCGGCGGTTGAGCAAAGGCACAGGCTGGGCTGGGGGCAGCGGAGGCTGGCCCCCGGGGCGGCCATCAGCGGGCGGTGGCGGAGAGGGCGACCATCTCGAAGTTGGCGGCGCCGAGGGAGCCGGCGGCGATGGGGTTGCTGGAATCGAGGATGCCGATGCGCTGGATCTCGCTGGCGGAGACGCTGCTGTCGGTGCCGGCGTTGAAGCTGAAGAGGTAGAAGTTGCCGTTGTCGTAGGCGCCGATGTAGCCGCGGCCGCCAACGGTGCTGGTGGAGAGCTTGACCGAACCGGAGGCGGTGGAGATCCCATCGAGCAGTTCGCTGCCGTTGGTGGCGATGGCCAGATCCACATCCAGTTCGGTCATCTCCGGGGTGAACAGGAACACATCCGAGCCGGTGGTGCTGTTGGTGTTCAGGGTCATGCGGCTGCCGGAGGTGGTGTTGAGGGTCGTCACCACGGCGTTGGTGCCCAGCTGGGCGGGGGCGGCGCCGCTGCTGCCGCGGGAGGTCCAGGTTTCGGAGAGCAGCAGCTTCTCGCCGGTGACGAAGTCGGTCACGGTGGTGGCATTGGCCGCCGTGGTGATGCCGGAGAAGTCGAAGCAGTCCACACCGCCCTTGCCGGCGATTTCGTCGAGGCCGCCGCCGCCGGCGAGGATGTTGGCGGCATCGTTGCCGTTGATGCGGTTGGCGCCGCTGTTGCCGAGGCCGGAGATCGCGTCGCTGCCGATCAGGTTGAGGTTCTCGACCCCAGCCGCCAGGGTGGTGGACATGGCGCTGCTGACGGTGTCGCTGATCGCCACCTCGAAGCTGGAGGGGGTGTCGAGCAGGGCGTTCTGCACGTTGCTGAGCACCACCTGGAACAGCTCATCGGCTTCCGAGAGGTTGTCGTTGACCAGGTTGACGACGACGGTCTGCTGCAGCTGACCGGGGTTGAAGGTGACCGTCTGGTTGAAGGCGATGAAGTCGCTGCCGGCGGTCGCGCTGCCGTTGACGGTGGCGACGGTGACCGTGACCGGGGTGCTGCTGGCCCGGTCGAGGCTGAGGGTGAAGCTGACGCTGCCATTGAGGCCTTCCACCGCGTTGACCAGGTTGGAGGGGCCGAAGCTGAGGCGCGGCAGGTCGTTGTCGAGGTTGGTCAGATCGACGGTGGTGGGCGCCAGCCCGGCGAACTCGCTGGCCAGGGAGGCGGAGGTGTCGAGCAGGATGCTGTAACCGACGGTGCCGTCCACCACCTGGTCGTTCATGCCCGTGACGGTCACGGTCTGGGCCACGTTCCAGTTGCTGCTGTCGAAGCTGAGGACGCTGACGTCGGGCAGGCCTTCGGCGGCATTGCTGCTGGTGACGGAGACGGAGACGGTGTTGGTGGGCTGCTTGGACAGCTTCACGCTGAAGCTGGCGGTGGTGCCGTTCTCGGAGGTGACCAGGCTGCCGTTGGGGGTGACCTGCAGACCGACCGCTTCCTGCACGGAGCCGGTGAGCAGGTACTGGCCGAGGCTGGCGTAGTCGGTGTATCCGGTGGGGGTGGCCGAGAAGGGATCGCCCGCGCCGACGCCATCGACCGACAGGTAGTAGACCCCGCCGTTGAGGTTGAGGTTGAAGCCGGCGGTGACGCCGTCGACGGGGTTGCTGATGGCGATCAGGCTGCCGTCGGCGCTGTAGAGGCGAGCCTCCATGTCCAGGTTGGGGGCGCGGGTGCCGAGCAGGGTGCTGCTGAAGGTCTGGCTGGCGTAATCGCCTGTGCCGCTGCCGACCCAGGCCCGGTTGGCATTGATCAGGCTGAGGGAGACATTGCCGCTGCCGGTCTCGAAGCGGAACCAGTCGAGGTCGGTGTTGCGCTCGATCGTGCCGAAGCTGCTGAAGCTGCCGCCCGTCAGGGCGGTGGCGGTGGCCAGGCTGTTGCCGTGGTCGTCGGCCTTGTAGCCGAAGCCGTTGCGGGTGGTGATGACGCTCAGGTCATCCTCGAAGTTGTTGGCGGAGTTGTACTCACCCTTGCTCCAGGTGGTGACGTTCTCGAGGCTGCCGATGAAGGCGGCACCCATGATCGCGCCCCAGCTGGTGGTGCCGGTGCCGTGGCCGCCGTAGTAGCCGCTGGTGGTGGTGCCGTCGTGGCGGAGGTTGAGGCTGTGACCGACTTCGTGGCTGGCGGTCTCGGAGGCGGCGTACTCACCGCGGTTGAAGCCGAGGGCGGGCTCGTCGTTGCTCCAGTTGAAGCTGTTGTAGTAGGCGGTGCCGCCGCCGCCGGCGTTGAGGATCGCGGCGCCGGTGAGCTGATTCACATTCTCGGTGAACACCATGCGGATGCCCCACTCGGTGTCGGTGCCTCCGGTATTGCGCAGGCGCTCGGTACCGGGATCCTGGGTGGTGACGTTGACGTCGAAGGCGGCGTAGTCCTCGGTGACCCGCTGCCAGATCCGCTGGATTTCCAGTTTCGCGGAGTCCGTGAGGCTTGAGTAGAAAGGCTTGAGGCTCAGGGCGCTGTAGTTCTCCCAGACCGAGCTGGCCATGGAGTGGCCATCGAAGTCCAGGTAGATGGTCTTCGCGGCGCCGGGGTTGCTGTGCAGCCGGAAGGTGTCCTCCAGGCTGAGGGTGCCCAGGGTGGAGGCGGCAACGGCGCCGGCGGCGGTGGCGGGCAGCGCCTGAACGACGGCGGGAGCTGCCGCGGCATCGGTCACCTCGACCTCGACGGCGATGCGGCTGCAGAAGGGGCAGGCGCAGGAGGCGTTCTGGCTTGAGGAGAGCACGGAGTGGCTGGTGCTCACGTCAGTGCCGGCCTCGAGGGTGACATCAGCGCTGACCGCCGGGGCGACGGGCAGGTTGTCCGTCGCCGCATCCAGCTTCAGCGAGGAGGT
>JAYKJA010000060.1:0-4648 GCA_035285905.1 Synechococcaceae cyanobacterium | reverse complement strand
CGACAGCGAGGAGGCCATCCAGCGGCGGCTGGCGCGGGCCCGCGAGGAGCTCACGGCCGAAGCGGAGTTCGATGCCGTCCTGGTGAACGCCGACCTCGGCGTGGCCCTGCAGGAGCTGGAGCGGCTGATGGGACTGGGCGACGCCGTCTGACCTGCCGCCATGAGGAAACACCAGCCACGAAAAAAGCGGCCCGTTCAAGGGCCGCTTGGGGTTGATCCGACCGGATCGGGTCTCGTCAGGGGTGGATGATCAGATCCGGGAAGAAGCGGAAGACCTCGATCGTGATCCCGGCGGTCAGGGTGAACCAGACGGCAGCCACGACGGGGGCGGTGGTGAGAAATTTCTTCATGGCTTCGGAATCAGCGGGGGGAAACGGTCACTTTGGAGTCGGATTCCACCAGGGCTCCGCTGGTGAACTCCTTGAGGGCCGCCAGGGGCCAGACGGCCGCTGCCAGGGTGGTCTTGAAGGCCAGGGGCAGATCGATCTGGATCTCCCGCATGGTGGCGTCCTTGCTGCCGCGGATGGCGACCAGGTAGCCACGGCCGGCCCAGCCGATCGTGCCGGCGATGTACAGGAAGAGCAGGCCCGGGATCGTGAAGTCACCGGCGTGGCTCCAGCGGCCGTCGGTGATCAGGTGGGGCAGGCCATCGGTGCCGCAGAGGGCCTGGCCGTAGTAGGCGAAGCGGGCCTTGGCCTGATCGGTGCTGGCAGCGGCGGCGCGCTGCTGGAAGCGGGGGGTCTCGCTGCAGGGGGTGAGTCCGCCGATGTCGGCCCGGGCCGAGGGGGCGAAGCCGAACAGCAGGAACACGGACGCCACCAGGGCGCAGGCCCGGATGGCGAAGGAACGACTGGAGAGAAGACGGCGCATGGAGAGGGGCCGCGGGGGAACTGCCGCGGGGCAGGATGGCTCGTGCGGACAGTAGGGGAGCTCTTCCGGGAGCATGCGCACGGTTCTGGCCCTCGAAACAAGTTGTGACGAGTCGGCGGCGGCGATCGTGGCCGGTCGGCGGGTCCTGGCGGGGGCCGTGGCCTCCCAGATGGAGGAGCACGCCCGCTGGGGCGGGGTGGTGCCGGAGATCGCCTCCCGCCGCCATGTGGAGGCGCTGCCGGCCCTGATCGCCCGGGTGCTGGAGGAGAGCGGCGTAGCCATGGCCGACCTCGATGCCGTCGCCGCCACGGTCGCCCCCGGTCTGGCCGGGGCCCTGCTGGTGGGGTCGGTCACGGCCCGCACCCTGGCCCGGCTGCATGGCAAGCCCTTCCTGGGGGTGCATCACCTCGAGGGGCATCTCTGTTCGGTGCACCTGGGCGATCCCCTGCCGGAGGGGCCGTACCTGGTGCTGCTCGTCAGCGGCGGCCACACCGAGCTGATCCGCGTCGATGGCCCCGGTGCCTACACCCGCCTGGGCCGCAGCCGCGACGATGCGGCCGGTGAATGCTTCGACAAGGTGGCCCGGCTGCTCGGGCTGGGCTATCCGGGCGGACCGGCGATCGAGGCGGCCGCGGCCGGTGGCGACCCCGGCCGCTTCCGCTTTCCCAAGGGGAGGGTCTCCCGTCCCGAAGGGGGCTTCCACCCTCACGACTTCAGCTTCAGCGGCCTCAAGACGGCGGTGCTGCGCCAGGTGCAGCGGCTTGCCGGCGAAGGTGCTCCCCTGCCGGTGGCCGACCTGGCGGCGAGCTTCGAGCAGGGGGTGGCCGAGGTGCTGGTGGAGCGCAGCTGCCGCTGCGCTGTCGACGCGGGCCTGGAGACGGTGGTGCTGGTGGGGGGCGTGGCCGCCAACCGGCGCCTGCGCCGCCTGATGGCGGAAGCCGCCGCCGCCCGCGGCCTCTCCTGGCGCGTCGCGCCCCTGGCCTACTGCACCGACAACGCCGCCATGGTGGGCCTGGCGGCGGTCGAGCGGCTCGAGGCCGGGGGGCACAGCGGGATCAGCCTGGGGGTGGCGGCCCGGCTCCCCCTGGAGCAGGCCGGTGGGCTCTATGCGCCACAGCCCCCCTTTTGATACCCCTATGGTGAGGTGGTCGCCCTAGGTCTGGCCCGATGGCCCCCGCGAATCCCCTGCCCCTCGAGCAGGTCGAATCCTCCCTCAGCGACACGGAACCCGTGTCCCAGCAGGAGCTCAACGCCTGGCGACGGGGGTTCACGCCCCAGGCTGAGATCTGGAATGGCCGTCTGGCCATGCTTGGTCTTTCCGTCGGACTGGGAGTACTGCTTCTTGTGCGGTTGGTCGGAGGCTGAGTTCCGGCCCACACCCCTTGGGGTCCCAAGGCTCCGCTTCAGGTTCGACCCCGCATCGTCTGGGCCAGTTCGTTGGGCCTGAGGCTGGCGGCGAGGGCCTCTTCAGGATGAACCCTGCCGGCGGACACCAGATTGGCGAGATACTGATTGGACGTGATCATGCCGTCGAAGCCGCTGCGGGCCATGATCGCTTCGATCTCATCCAGATTGGCTCGCAGGATGTAGTCCTTGCAGGCATCGGTGTTGATGAAGACGTCATGGAACGAGGTTCGCTTTCCATCCACCGTCTTGATCAGGCCCTGGGAAATCACCCCTAGCAGGGAATCGGCCACCGACCGCCGCACGATCTCCTGCTCGTCGGGGGGATACATGCCCAGCATCCGCTCGACGGAGCGCACAGCGGAGTTGGTGTGCAGGGTCCCCAGCAGCAGGTGTCCGGTCTGGGACGCTTCGATCGCCGTGGTGAGCGTGTCCTGATCACGGATCTCCCCCACCAGGATCACGTCAGGATCCTCCCGCAGGGCGGCGCGGAGGGCGGTCTTGAAGTGGCGGGTGTGGCTGCCCAGTTCCCGCTGGCGGATCAGGGACTGGCGGCTCTGATGCACGAATTCGACCGGATCCTCGATGGTGAGGATGTGGCGCTTCATGGTGCGGTTGATGTGATCGATCACCGCAGCCAGGGTGGTGCTCTTGCCTGATCCCGTCGGGCCTGTGACCAGCAGCATGCCCTTGGGACGCTGGGCCAGATCCTTGAGCACCGGCGGCAGATTGAGCTCGTCGATGGTGGGAATGGCCTGGGGAATCAGCCGCAGGACCATCGCCGGACCCTGCAGGGATTCGAGCAGGTTGATCCGCACCCGCACGAAACCGAAGGCGTAGGAGCCGTCGTATTCCTTCTGCTGGAAGAAACGATCGATCTGGGCGGGCTCCAGGATCTCCCGCAGCCAGTCTCGGAAAGTGTTGCCGTCGGTCACGCCCAGACCGGCCAGGATCATGTCGCCGCGGTAGCGGAACCGAGGCTCCTCCCCGACGCCGAGGTGGATGTCGGAGAAGTTGCGCTCAATGGCCACCCGAACGATCTGCTCCAGGGTCGGCGGGGATCCACCATCCACCGACATCGGCATCGCTTCAGCGACGAAGGAGGCCCTTGGTTGAACGCCCACGGGGGGCGGTGGCGGTGGCGGGTGGGACTGGGACATCAAGGAATGCGTCTGGAGCGCGGGGCGATCCCGCTGGTGAAAACCGTTGGACGAATCCCCCCAAGGCTGCGTCGCTCCGGGTGGGATCCTAGGGGCGGATTTCGATCTGTGGCCAGGGCGGCGAGGGGTGGCCCGCCTGGCGGGGGAAGCGATGAACCCAGGCTGCCTAGGATCCTCCGACCCGCGTCGCCCCGTGTCCCCACAGCCTCTGGTCAGCATCATTCTGGGCACGCGCCCCGAGGCCATCAAGCTGGCTCCGGTGATCCTGGCCTTCCAGCGGTCGCCGGACTTCCGCACCCGCGTCGTCCTCACCGGACAGCACCGCGAGATGGTGAGCCAGGTGATGCACCTGTTCGGCCTCACCGCCCACCATGACCTGGCCCTGATGGCCCCGAAGCAGACCCTCACCCATGTCACCTGCGCCGCCCTGCAGGGGCTGAAGCAGGAGTTCGAGGCGCACCGCCCCGATCTCGTGCTGGTTCAGGGTGACACCACCACCGCCTTCGCCAGCGCCCTGGCCGCCTTCTACGAGCAGATCCCCGTCGGCCATGTGGAGGCAGGCCTGCGCACCGACGACCTGCTCGACCCCGTCCCCGAGGAGGCCAACCGCCGCCTGATCTCCCAGCTGGCCCGCCTCCACTTCGCCCCCACGGCCCAGTCGGCGGAGAACCTGCGGGCCTCGGGAGTGGTAGGTGAGATCCTCACCACCGGCAACACGGTCATCGATGCCCTGCTGCTCATGGCCCGTTCCGCCCCCGACTGGGACCTGCCCGGCCTCGACTGGCAGAAGCAGCGGGTGCTGCTGGCCACCGTGCACCGCCGCGAAAACTGGGGGGAGCGCCTCCAGGACATCGGCCGGGGCTTCCTGGCCCTGCTGGAGCGCTTCCCCGACACCGCCCTGCTGCTGCCGCTGCACCGCAATCCCACGGTGCGGGAACCCCTGCAGGCCCTGCTCGGCTCCCACCCCCGCGCCTTCCTGATCGAGCCGCTCGACTACGACCGGCTGGTGGCGGCGATGCGCGGCTGCATGCTGCTGCTCACCGATTCGGGCGGCCTGCAGGAGGAGGCCCCCGCCCTGGGCAAGCCCGTGCTGGTGCTGCGCCGCACCACCGAACGGCCCGAAGCGGTGGAGGCGGGCACGGCCAAGCTGATCGGCACCGATTCCGGCACGATCCTGGCCGAGGCCAGCCGGCTCCTGGAGGATCCGGCGGCCT
>JAYKJA010000059.1:0-38087 GCA_035285905.1 Synechococcaceae cyanobacterium | reverse complement strand
CGACCCTTCCTAAAGGGCAATCCATAAGCATCAATATCGTCGTCCGTGACGACTTCGTTGACGAAGGGCATGGACTCTCCTCCAGGGTTCGCGAGGGTGGGGTGACGGGGCCCCTGAAGCTACGGCGCAGGATGGCGGCCGGGGCTGGAGCGCTGTGCCGGGGGAAGCGCTTGTGGGGCTGTCTTCAGCATTCCCCGCGGTCGACAGCGGAGCGGCGCGCCGGGCTCCGCTCCCTCACTGACCCTGGAGGGGCGCGCTGCGCAGCCCCTTCAGCCGTCCAGTCGCAACCACTTCACGGCGTTCCGGGCAGCCCGGTCCTGACCGAGGCGATGCCCCACCGCGAAGGTCGCCATGGCTCCGGCCACCAGCGTCAGCGGCGCCAGGGCTCCGGGCTTCTCCTGCTCCTGGCCCGGCGTCTGCAGGGTCGCCACCACCGTCAGGAAGGCGAAGGCGGACATCGCCATCGTGGTGATGCCGAACAGCAGGGGCAGCATCGTGCGCCGGGTGCGGGCGTGCTGGATCAGCACCACCAGCCCCAGCCCCGGCACGGCGGATCCGATCGCCCAGGCCCAGCGCTGCCGCTTGCCATCCGCCAGGCGCAGACGGCAGGCCAGCTCCTGGCGCTGCCTGGTCGTCAGAGACTCCCCCGAGCCCGGGATGGGCAGGTGCTTCGCCCGGCTCATGGCTCCCGCCGCGGCGCTCCCCGCCGGCCGTTGAGCACCTCCTGCACCCGCCTCCAGGGAACCCCGTGGGCCGTGAGGGCCACCTGCAGATGGAAGATCAGGTCCGCAGCCTCCGAGGCGATCGCCTCCGGGTCGTCGTCCTTGCAGGCCATCACGAATTCGGCGCTCTCCTCACCGATCTTCTTGAGGATGCGATTGTCTCCCCCCTCCAGCAGGCGATTGGTGTAACTGCCGGGTTCGGGATGGCGGCGGCGGCCCTCGATCACCCGGGACAGTTCCGTACACACATCCACCGGCGGCGGCTCGGCCTCTGCTCCTCCGCCGGTGGGGCTGCCGTCCTGCTCATAGAAACAGCTGCGAGCTCCGGTGTGGCAGGCCACCTCCCCCACCTGCTCCACGCGGAGCAGCAGCACATCAGCGTCGCAGTCGTAGCGGAGGCCTCGCAGCTTCTGGAAATGGCCGCTGCTGGCTCCCTTGTGCCACAGCTCCTGCCGCGATCGGCTCCAGTAGTGCACCTCCCCGTGCCGCAGGGTGTGCTCGAGGGCCTCCCGGTTCATCCAGGCCAGCATCAGCACCGCCCCATCCAGCCAGTCCTGAGCGATGGCGGGGATCAGGCCGCGCGCATCGAAGCGCAGGGTGGCCGTCAACGCTTCAAGGCTCGGCAGGGCGGGGGTCTCTGCGGACGGCGCGGCGGACGGGGGCACGGGCAGCGGGCAGCTGGAAGGGGAACCTGCCCCGGGGCAGGGCTGACGACAGTGTGACCGATCGAGGCCGACGGCTCCAGCCTCTCCGCCCGAGCCGGTCAGCACGGGGCTGGGTACGGTGCAGCCATCCGCAGCGGCCCGAACCGCAGCCTGGTGCCATGGCCCCCTCCGCAGCCCCCTACTGCTGCAGCAAACGCTTCAGCGGCTACCCCTGCACCCATCGCCAGTGGCGTCACCCCGGTCACTGCCGCTTCGTGCACGGGTACAGCCGCAGCTTCACCTTCTGGTTCGAGGCCACGCAGCTGGATGCGCACGGCTTCGTCGTCGATTTCTCCAGCCTGCGGCCGCTGGAGCAGCGCCTGGCGGAGCAGTTCGACCACACCTTCCTGGCCAATGCCGATGATCCGCTGCTGGACACCTGGAAGCAGCTGCATGCCGAAGGCGCCCTGGATCTGCGGGTGATGGACAACGTCGGCATGGAGTCGACGGCGGCCCTGGTGTGGGGCTGGGCCAACGAGCTGCTGTTCGAGCGGGAGGCCGGCCGCAGCTGCTGCTGGCGGGTGGAAGCCCGCGAAAACGAGACCAACGCCGCGTACTACAGCGCCCGGCCCAGCTGGTTTCAGGGTGGCTCCAGCGCCTCTCCACCCCGACCCGACACCCCCGACCCGCCGTGGGAAGCCCCCTGAGGCCGCACCTGCGGAGGTCCGCCCCTGCGCCTGCGGCCGCTCCACGCCAGCATGACGGCGTGGGCGCCACCTCCCACTCCCTCTCCGCCCCCCGTCCCGGGCAGGCATCGGCCCAACCGCCGGGGTCGGCGCCTCCTTCCGGTTTCCGTCACCCGTTTCCGTTCCCGATGACCAGCAGCTCCACGGCCCCCGCCCAAGCGGATGGCGTCGCCACGGCGGCCGCCGCCGATCCCCTGGCCGAGGCCGGCCCCACCGGTCTGCCGGTGACGATCCTCACCGGCTTCCTGGGGGCCGGCAAAACGACCCTGCTCAACCACATCCTGACCAACCAGGAGGGTCTGAAGACGGCCGTGCTGGTGAATGAATTCGGCGAGATCGGGATCGACAACGAGCTGGTGGTGGCCACCGGGGACCAGATGGTGGAGCTCAGCAACGGCTGCATCTGCTGCTCGATCAACGGCGAACTGCTGGACGCCGTCTACCGCATCCTCGAGCGCCCCGAGCCGGTGGACTATCTGGTGGTCGAGACCACGGGACTGGCGGATCCTCTGCCGGTGGCGATGACCTTCCTGGGCAGCGACCTGCGGGATCTGACGCGGCTCGATTCGATCCTCACCCTGGTGGATGCGGAGAACTTCAGCGACGAGATCCTGCAGGGGGAAGTGGCCCGGGCCCAGGTGGTCTACAGCGACATGATCCTGCTCAACAAGTGCGATCTGGTGCAGGCCGAGCGGCTCTCCCAGCTCGAGAACCAGCTGCGCCAGATCAAGTCGGACGCCCGCATCCTGCGCTCCGTGCGCGGTCAGGTGCCCCTGCCGCTGCTGCTCAGCGTGGGGCTGTTCGAAAGCGACCGGGTGGTGGCGCGCCAGAACCACGACGACTGCGACCACGCCCACGGCGTCTGCCTGCACGATCCCGATGACTCCGGGCATGGGCACAGCCACAGCCACAGCCACGACCACGACCACGACCACGACCACGACCAGCCTGCGTCCAGCCAGGGCCACCACAGCCACGCCCACGACCACAGTCACCACGGTCACGGGCCTGATCATCACGAGCACGGTCATCACGACCATGACCACGACCATGACCATGGCGGCTCGGCGGATCACCTGGCGATCGAGGGCTACACCTCCCTTTCCTTCCGCAGCGACGCCCCCTTCTCCCTGCGCAAGTTCCAGAACTTCCTCGACAACCAGCTCCCCGATGGCGTCTTCCGGGCCAAGGGCATCCTCTGGTTCAACGAAAGCGAGCGCCGCCACGTGTTCCACCTGGCCGGCAAGCGCTTCTCCATCGACGACAGCGACTGGAGCGGCCCCCGCAGCAACCAGCTGGTGCTGATCGGTCGACAGCTCGACCACGGACGACTGCGGCGACAGCTGCAGGCCTGCGTCTCCCGCGATGCCGGCAAGGGGTTCGGTTGAGCCCCCCTGATCGAGCAGCTCCAGCCAGGGAAATTGCGGTTAGGCTTCCCGGAAGCGAGATCCACCCATGACCGAATTGCTGCTGCTGGTCGGCGTCGCCGTACTGCTCACCCTGGTCTGGCTGGGATTCGATTCCGATGACGACAACGGCGGTGGCGGCCTGATGCAGCCTGCGCTTGTGCCGGTGCGTGTACGACCCCGTCGCTGAATCTGTCCCCTCCGAGGATGGTCCTCTGAGAACCGACCAAACACTTCAGCTTCACCAACCTGCTGGCTCCACTCACCGCAGCATCCGAGAGCTCCCGCCCAGGTGGGGGCTTTTTTGTGGCCTCAGAACTGGAACTGAATCTGGGCTCCCGCATTCAGGGCTGTCGGCAGCACTCCCTGGCCCCCCGGGTCGAACACCCACTGCAGCACCGGTTGCAGCACCAGCTGCGGCCCCAGCCGGACCTGGTAACTCAGCTCCAGCACCGCCTCCTCCAGCAGTGGCAACGTCTGACTGAACGTGCTGCGGCCATAGCCCACCACCAGCACATCCTGCGGCCTGCCCGGCAGGGGCCCCTGGCAGAGCCAGCCCAGCTGTCCGTACAGCGGCACCGGGTTGGTCTGCTGATCCCAGCCGACGGAGACGGCAGCCCAGATGCGATTCGCCAGACCCCAGGGCAGATCCAGCGGCAGCGTCAGGCTGGCGTAGCTGCCCAGGCTGGTGCCCAGCTGGATGCCCCACTGGCTGGTGCCCTGGGCCTGACTGGAGCTGCGGAACGCCCCGATCTGCACCATTCCTGCAGGCAGCACGCTGTCCTGCCGCAGCCTGGCCAGCCGCGGATCGGCGACGTCCCAGCGCCGTTCGTACTGCAGAACCTGCAGATCCCCCTGGATGTTGAGCTGGCCCGTGGCCGGCAGCCGGCCATAGCCGTCCAGCTGCTCGAAGCTGTTGATCGCATAGAGGCCATAGCGCAGCTTGCTGGCCGGATCGGGGCGATAGGTCAGCAGCACCCCCAGGTTGGCGTAGGGGGAGAAGGTGTATCCGGGAATCGTGATGTTGTAGCTGTCATTGAAGGCGGAGTGGACATAGAAGTTGTAAGCGGGAATGGACATCACCTCCGGATCGAGGCTCATCACCCCCAGCTTCCACCCCACTCCCCCCAGCGGCGCCCTGCGCTCCAGATTCAGGGCGGTCAGGTAGGTGCCGGTCTGAACCGCATCCGACTGAAGCGGAAACACCGAGCCGATGGCATCAGCAAGGTAAGGATTGCCGAACACCTGGTTCGCCTGCAGGTTCAACACCCAGTGATCCAGCTCCCGCCACTGCTGCTCCGGCCGCTCCAGGCCGCTGCCCAGGCGCAGCCCCAGCGTCAGCTCCTGCATCGAGGCCCTCGCCGGCCCCTGCCCACCCGACAGGGTCACCAGCGGCTGGGCGGTGAAGGCCAGATCCAGGTCGATCCAACCGGGCAGGGGCAGCGCCCCGGCCAGGGCCAGCCCGAGAGCACGCCGACAGCCCCCTGCCTGCGCGGACCAGGCACGCCGCCTTCCCGCCAGCAGGGCCGCGAGGCGCCTGCCGCGATGAAGCCATCCCGTTCCCGGCCCTCGTCGAGGCAACGCTCCCCGTAGGTTGACGATTCCAGTTCACAACCAATGGCGTCCGCCAGCAAGCCATCCCGCGCCATTCCGTTCCCCAACGGCCGGGGACTGCTGGCGCTGCTGGTGCTGCTGGTGGCCGGCCTGGCCCTGCTGCCGCTGCTGGCCCTGCTCCTGGATGCCCTCGCCGCCGGGAAGCTCCCCCAGCTGGGTCCCGATGGACGCGAGCAGCTGCTGCGCACCCTGGGCCTGGTGGTGGCGGTCGGGCTCGGCAGCGGCCTGCTCGGCACCGCCAACGGCTGGCTGACCGCCGGATGCTCCTTCCCCGGACGCTCCTGGCTGCGCTCCGCCCAGCTGCTGCCCCTGGCCACCCCCTCCTACCTGCTCGCCGCCACCCTGATCGATCTGGGGGCCCGGCTCGGCCTGCAGGTCAGCGGCCAGGCCTGGGCCGTGCTGGTGCTGGTGCTGGCCACCTACAGCTACGTCTTCCTGCTGGCCACCGAGAGCTTCTCCGCCAGCGGTCGCCGCCAGCAGGAGGTCTGCCGCAGCCTCGGGGTGGGGCCCTGGGGCAGCTTCCGCAGGGTGGCGCTGCCGATGGCCCTGCCCGCGATCGGAGCCGGCATCGCCCTGGCGGACATGGAGGTGGTCAACGATCTCGGGGCGGTGGAGCTGCTGGGGGTGCCGACCCTGTCGGTGGGGATCCTGCAGCGCTGGCAGAGCCAGGGCGATCCCCGCGGAGCGGTGGGTCTGGCCTTGCTCGCCCTGCTGATCGTCACCCTGCTGGTGGGCGCCGAACGCTGGTTACGGCGGCGCAGCCGGCGCTGGAGCCTGGGGGGACGCCGCGAGACCGCCGAAGCCTGGACGCTGCGGGGCTGGAGGGCCCTGCTGGCCCAGCTGCTGACCCTGCTGCCCCCACTGCTCTGCCTGGGGTTGCCGCTGCTGTGGGCCCTGCTCAGCCTCGACCAACTGCAGGGGGAGTCGTGGCAGGAGCTGGGGGGGCTCGCCTGGCGCAGCCTCTGGCTGGCTCTGGCGGCCACGGGGATCACCGTGGTGGCGGGCCTGCTGCTGGCGGAAGCCCGACGCTGGCTGGCCCAGCCGCTGCTGCTGCGGTTCGGCTTCATCGCCAGCATGGGCTACGCCCTGCCTGGGGCCGTGCTCGCCCTCGGCCTGCTGCTGCTGGGGGGAAGGCTGGCGCTGGCGCCCCTGCCCCTGCTGCTCTGGGGCTATGGGGTGCGCTTCCTGGCGGTGAGCCGGCAGGGGCTGGATGCGGCCTTTGAGCGGCTGCCCCCCAGCCTCGACGAGGCCGCCACCGTGCTGGGCTGCCAGTGGCAGGCCGTGGTGCGACGGGTGCATCTGCCCCTGCTGCGGGATCCGCTGCTGGTCGGAGCGGCCCTGGTGTTCGTCGATGTGGTGAAGGAACTGCCCCTGACCCTGGCGCTGCGGCCGTTCGACTTCGATACCCTGCCGGTGCGCGTGTTCCAGTACGCCAGCGACGAGCGACTGGGGGCGGCGCTGCTGCCGGCGCTGCTGATCCTGGGCCTGGGGCTGGCGGCCTCCCTGGCCCTGATGGGGGGCCTGGAACCGGCCCCCACGCCGCAGCGGGATTCCTCCCGGCCCGGCCCTGCCGCCGGCGATGGGCCGCCTCTGGCGCTGGAGGGTTGAGGCCCAGGCGGCTCAGGCCGCCGCCAGCGGCGCCGATTCCACCAGGGAGGGGGCCAGGCGCAGGCCGGGCTCACCGCTGGGGATCTCGATCAGACGGTCAGCGCGGATGCGGGAGATCAGGCGGGTGGTGGTGACCCGCGTGGTGCCGATCAGTTCAGCGATGCGGTCGTGGGTGAGGCGGAAGGGCAGGTCGCACCAGCTGCCGCAGCGGCGGCCGAGGCGGCGCACCAGCAGGGAGAGCAGGGCGTGCAGCCGCTGCTCGGCCGAACCGAGGTGGCGGATGCGAAGCAGCTGCAGGGTCCACTCATTGACCGGATCGAACCCCCAGCCGCCGCGGGGTTCGGCATCGCTGCGGAAGCGCAGCGGCGTCAGCGCCTCAACGCAGACCCCATCGCTGCAGAGGCGGTCGGTGCGCAGCTGGTCGCCGGCCTGGAGGAAGGCAAGCGTCATGCCTTCGGTTTCCTCACAGGGGCAGTAGACCCTGGCGACCCCTTCCAGCACCTCCAGACACTGGCCGCCGGAATGCAGGCCGGGATCCAGCAGAACGGTGCGGCCGACGGGCATGCGGATGGCGTTGACAGCGGAATCGGACAGGGAGCTAGAGCCCATGGAGTGAGGGGGAGGCGCCGAAGACGACCCGTTGTTGCGAATGACTCGCAATCTAGACAACGGCGGAGGCTTCCTGCAAGCGATTCTCAGTAACAGCTGGCCCGGCCCGGTTCAGCCCTCGTCCCCCGCCGCCGCGCAGGCCGGACACAGGGCCCGCACATTCAGCACGCAGTCGACCAGCTGAAAGCCATGCAACTGCGCCGCCGCCGTGCCGGCCTCCAGCACCGAACCGTTCTCGAACTCCTCGGTGCGTCCGCAGCGCACACACACCAGGTGGTGATGGTCCCGGTGGTTGGCGCTCGCCAGCTCGAAACGACGCCCCTCCGGATGCTCCAGCTCCTGCAGCAACCCCATCGAACTGAGCAGCCGCAGGGTCCGGTAGACCGTGGCCAGGGAAACCCGCTCGTGGTCGTGAAGCAGGCGCTGATGGACCTCCTCCGCGCTGAGGTGGCTGCCGGATCCGATCCGCTCGAACAACCCCAGAATCCGCTGCCGCTGGGGTGTCAGCCGCTGGCCGCGGTCGTGCAGGCTGCTGCGCAGGCCGGGGGCCGACGGGTCCGGGACCTCGGATCGGGCGGGTGGGGTCGCCAGAGTCGGTCGCCGATGCCCGCGGATCTTAGGGGTTAGGGCGTGGGCGGTGGCTGGCCGTCTCCGGGCCGGCGGCGAAGCCAGGGGAGGCGCTGCCGGAGCCCGGCGAACCACCGCCCGAAGGGCCGCAGCGGCCCTCCCACCGCGGGAGCCTGCGGCTGGTGCTCCCCTTCGGGGGTGGCGACGGGCGGAGGGGGGGAGGCGTCGGGCCCCGCCGGGCCGGCCGTGGGCGCCCCGGCCCGCAGCGGCGGCAGGGCGCGGCCCAGCCCTCTCCAGGCATCGACCACCGCAGCAGCGCCGCCCTGCAGCCAGGCCGGAGGCCGGGACCTTGGCCGCTTCTCCAGGCTGAGACGCCCCGCAGCGGAGCTCCCCTGCAGCAACCCCGGCAGTTGCTGGTCGATCCCCACCAGGGCCGCCGCCAGCAGATCCGCCGCGGTGGAGATCAGGCGATAGCTCAGGGCGATCGCCAGCAGCTGGCTGTCCGGCAGCACCACCCGCAGGCGCAGCAGCAGCACCGCCTCGAACACCCCCAGCCCCCCGGGGGCTCCAGGCACCACCAGTCCGGCGGTCCAGGCCAGGGCGAAACCCGCCAGCCAGGTGGTCCAGGGAATGATGTCCTGCAGGTCAAACGCCCAGACGCAGCAGGCGAAACCACTGAACCGCAGCAGCACGAACAGCAGCTGGGCCAGCAGCGGCGGCCAGGGATAGCCGGGCAGGGGCAACGGCCCGACGGCGACGGCCGGCTCCTCCAGTCCCAGGTCCCGGGCCCTGCGGGCCTCCAGCACCGGCAGCAGACGCCGCAGTCCCGCCGGGCGCAGCAGCAGCAGCGGCGCCAGGGCCAGCAGGGCCAGACCGTCCTGCCAGCCGCCGCTGACCACCAGCAGCAGGGCGGCCACCGCGGC
This sequence comes from Synechococcaceae cyanobacterium, assembly GCA_035285905.1. Taxonomy (GTDB): domain Bacteria; phylum Cyanobacteriota; class Cyanobacteriia; order PCC-6307; family Cyanobiaceae; genus Cyanobium. The sequence continues at coordinate 29,248 of JAYKJA010000059.1, read as the reverse complement.
CAGCAGCGGCTCGAGCAGCACCACCTGCAGGGCGACCGCCGCCTTCAGGGGGCGCTCCAGGGGAGCCTGGGCCCCGCGCAGGGCCTCGAAGCGGCTGGCCAGATGCCAGACGCCACCGGGCAGGTATTTGCGCAGGTTGGTGCTGATGAACAGGGTCAGCACCTCCTGCCAGCGCGGACCCTGCCCCAGCCACGCCAGCAGCGCGCCGAGGGCCAGGCCGTTGGCCATCAGGCTCGCCAGGGTGAGGCCGCCGCCCAGGACCAGCCAGAGGAGGCCCTGGCCATCGAGCTGAAGCTGGAGCAGGTCGCGGCTGTTGCGGAACAGCACGGCCATGACGAAGCCGAGCGTGACCAGGGCGATCCAGGGACGCACACCGCCCGGCAGCCGCTGCAGCAGAGCGGCCGTGCGACTGCGCAGGCGGCGCAGCTGCCGTCCCCCGTTGGCGACCAGTGCCGGCCGCCCAGATGCATTGGCCCCGGAGGCGGCGGCTGAGGACGGGGGCTGACCCCTCCCAACGCCGCGCCCCAGCCGCGCCACGGAGGCGGCAAGGCGCCCGGCGATCGCCTGCCGACGCGCATCGGCGGCCCCAAGCCAGGCCCGCAGCCGTTGTGCTTGCTTGCGCATCACCGCTGATCCCTCACGCCTGTCCGAGCTGGTGCCCCAGCCTGGAGCGCAGCTGCTCCAGGGAAAGATTGTGCCGCCGCGCCAGCGCCAGCAGATCGTCGTGTTCCGGTTTGAGGCGCTCGCCGCCCCCCGGCAGGCGGGTGATCTTGCAGCGCAGCGGACCCAGCGCGGTCTCGAGCGTGACCAGACGCCGCGGCAGCAGCCAGCGCTGCTGCAGCTGCTCCCGCAGACCGATGGTGGTGCTGTGCTGCCACCACACTCGGCGCAGGGCCGGGGCGAGGGCAGGGGGCAGCAGGGCGGTGATCAAGGCGCCCTGGCGGCCCTTCTTCATCGTGATCGCCTGGCTGAACACCTCGACCGCACCGGCCTGCCGCAGGGCCTCCGCCAGGTGGGCCAGGTCCTCCGCCGTGGCGTCGTCGATCTGAGCCTGCTGCTGCAGCAGCGCCTCCTGTCGTTCCTCCGTCGGGGACCCTGCGGCGGCCGGGTCCTCTGCGCCGGACTCGCCGCTGGGGTCCGCCTCCCCAGGGGCGACGGCGCTGCTGTCCAGGGAACGGGCGAGGGTCAGCCGCAGCAGGTTGGGGCGATCGAGCCGGCGGCTGCCGAGGCCCACACCGCTCTGCAGCGGCACCACGGACGGGGCCGGCCCGAAGCGATCGGCCCAGCAGGCCATCAGCGCCAGCCCGGTGGGGGTGGTGAGCTCCCCGGCTGGAAACCCGCCGCTGCCGGCCAGGGGCAGCTGGCGCAGGCGGGCGATCTCCAGCACGGCGGGCGCCGGCAGGGGCAGCGGACCATGGGCGGTGGTCACCGTGCCGTGTCCCGCCGGCGGCGGGCTGCAGAGCAGCCGCTGCGGCTGCAGATGCAGCAGACCGGCGCACACCCCGACGATGTCGACCAGGGCGTCGATCGCCCCGATCTCATGGAAATGCACCCGCTCCGCTGCGATGCCGTGCACCCGCGCCTCGGCCTCGGCCAGCAGGCCGAACACCTCCAGCACCCGGCCCTGCAGCGCTGCTGGCAGCGGCGCCTCCTCCAGCCGGCGGCGCAGGGGGCCCCAGGGGCGATGGGCAGGTTCCGGCTCCAGCGACTGCACAGCGAGATGCAGACCGCGCAGACCCTCACTGCGGCGCTCCTCCAGCTCCAGCCGATAGGCCCCGGCCAGTCCCAGGGCCGCCAGGGGCTCCTCCACCACGGCGGTCGGCACACCCAGATCGAACAGCGCCGCCAGCAGCATGTTGCCGGCCAGGCCCGTGGGACAGTCGACCAGGGCCAGGTTCATGGGTCGGCAGGCGGGTGTTGCGCGCTGGCCGGCACCGGTGCTGGGGTGGCCGCCTCAGGGGCGGCTTCGGCAGCGGATCCGTCGGGACCCGGAAGCGGGCGTCCCAGGCGGGGAGCCTGCTGCAGCAGCGCCTCGGCGCGACGTTCGAGCTCCTCGCGGCGCTGCCGCAACTGCCGGTCCACCTCGCGACGGGCCTGGCGCTGCTCCCGCTGGGCCGTGGCGACATCGAACCCGGAGAGCCCCCAGAGCCGACCCAGCAGGCGGCTGTCGTCGGCGCCGCCGATGCTCTCGCCATAGATCAGCCGTTCGGCACAGCAGCCGGCCTGCAGCACGCGGCTCCAGCGGCGCAGGTCATCGAGGGGCAACCTGACGCTGGCGGGGGGATCGAACTCCGTGCAGCCGCCGCTGGGCACCCCGGCCTGAAGGCAGGCGAGGCTGCCCACCAGGACACGACGCACCGGCATGGCGTCCTGCTCGGCCTGCAGCAGGTGCCCCGCTTCATGCACCGCGATGCGGCCGAGGCGTCGCCGGCCGCCGGGCAGGGCCTCGGCCAGCAGGTGGCCGCCACGGCCGGAGAAGCGGGCGGCGTCGAGCGCCAGCCCGCCGAGGCTGAACACCACCAGCAGGCTGGTCAGCCAGGGGGACACCCCCACGGTGGGTCCGAGCGCCGCCAGCAGCGACAGCACCAGCACGACCAGGCCGGCATTGAAGGCACCGGAGTCCCTCATGCCCGGCGCTGCGGCGGAGAGAGGGGACCGGCGGGCTCGGGGAGCTGAACCACGGTCAGCGGGCGGGGCGGTGGATGGCCCGGGCATGGCCCGGACCCTTGGGCGGCAGACGCCGCGGTCCCGCTTCGCCGGCACCGCCACCGCTGCGCCCTCCCCGCTCGCCGCTGCGACGGGACTTGCCGCCGCGGTTGCCGCGCTGGCTGATCGGCGCCAGCACCTCAAGCTTCTCCAGGCACAGCTGCTGCCCCTGGCGGCGCATGTCGAGGGCGACGAAGTGGCGCAGGTGCTCCAGCGGGATCTCGCCGCGCAGCTGGAGTTTGAACGGGGTGGGACGGGAGCCGTCGGCGCGGGGCTGCTGCCGCACCTTCACCACCAGGTCTCCGGTCTCCGGTCGGGTGAAGATCAGTTCACCTCGAACGGAGAAATAGTCGTCCCCCTCGGGCAGGCTGTCGAGGGTGCTGGTGGCCTGGATGGCGGACGCAGCCGGGATCTCCGGCTCAGCCGCAGCCGGGGCGGCCTGCTCGAGCTCCGCGGTGGTGCCGCTGTCCGGCCCGTCTGCGGCGGCCAGGTCGAGGGTGCTGGGCTCCCAGACCCCCACCATCTGCAGATGCAGCTTTCCTTCCTCCCGACAGCGCGGATAGACCACCCAGAGGTGGGGTTCGGCCATGTCGAGATAGCGACGCATCAGCGTCAGCAGCCTGCCGAGCACCACCGCCTCAAGTTCGCTGCCATCGGCGGTGTGGATCACTCCGCGGGTCAGCTGGTCGGGGGAGCTCGGCACGTAGCGCCCGCGCACCACTCCGATGGCCCGGTACTGCGTCGGCTCGGTGACCGGGGAAATGGGGTGCTGGCGCATGGAGTTGGAAGGTGGGTCCCGCAATGGGGCTGCCGGGGGCCGGAGGCAGTCCCTGGCGATCGGCTCAATGTAGCCAGCGTCGGCGGTAGCCTCCCGCTGCAGCCCTCCCCCGTTCCGACGATCAGCCCCGCGGATGCCGCCCCTGACCCGCCGTCTGCAACCCAGGCCCATCCTGCTGCTGCTCCCGGTGGTGGTGCTGTCCCTGGCCGCGGGCTGGTGGCTCGGACGCGGCGGCCAGCCTCCCCGCGATGCTCGCCTGGCGGCCCTTGACCGGGAGGCCGTCGCGCTGCGGCAGCGCCTGGATCGGCAACAGGCCGGCGACGGGGAGCGGCAGCGACTGCTGGAGCTGCTGGTGGCCCTCAACCGCCGCGGCGAGGCCATCGCCCTGCTGGAACCGCTGGCCGACCGCGAGCCTGACCGCTGGGCCCTGCGGCTGATGCTGGCGGAACTGCGCCGCGGCACCGGCGATCGCAGCGGCGCTGAACGGGAGCTGCGCCAGATCCTCAACCGCTGGCCCGGCCAGGTGGAGGCCCTGCAGCTGATGGCCCTGCTGCGGGTCGAGCAGGGCAGCCCCGCCAGGGCTGAAGCGGAAGTGCGTGCGGCCTTCATCGCTGCCACGCGCCCAACGCTGCAACCCCAGGCCCTCGATCTGGGCCTGCTGCTGGCGGAACTGCAGCAGAAGCGCAGCAACAGGGCAGGCGCCCAGGCCACCTACCTGGAGCTGGCCCGTCTGTTCCCCACGGACCAGCGCCCCCTGGTGGCCCTGGCGGTGCTGCTGCATGGTCAGGGCAATCTCGATGCCGCCCAGGAAGCCCTGGCCCAGGCCCGCCTGCGCACTCCGGATCAGTCGAGGACCGATCCGCGGCTCGACCGCCTCGCCGCCGCCTGGGGGCTGGAGAAACTCAGGGGGACTGAACCATCCGCGAAGCCCCGGAACCCGCCGTCGTCGGAGCGGACTGGGCCTCCAGATCCCTGAGGGCCTGATCCACCGCCGTACCCGGGGGCGTGGCGTCGTCCAGCGAGGTGGATTTGCGCAGCTTGTTCATCAGGTCCAGCGGATTGGTGGAATTGAACAGGGAGCCGGAGCCGGATCCCGAGCCGCCGCTGCTGCCGGTGCTCGGGCCGTAGTCGTAGAACTGCTTCTCCACAGGGCTGGTGCCCATCGTCTGGCCGTAACCGGCGGTCTGCGCCCCGGCCGGTGCGGGAGCGAAGGGGGCAGGCGCCAGCCACAGGGCGGCAAACAGGGTGAGGCCGGCGAGCAGCAGCAGACGCAGCGGACGGGCCGGCTGTCGGCGGAAACGGGTTGCCATCGGACGCATGGGACTGGCCTGGGGCCATGCGGAATTGCCGCATCGTAGAAGGGATGGGCCGACCTGCAGCCGGCTGGAGTGGCCCCGGTTCGCCACACTCGGCCCGGCCCCGTCCCCCCGATGCGCATCGCCAGCTGGAACGTCAATTCCGTCCGCACCAGGCTGCCCCACATCTGCGACTGGCTGCAGCACGAACAGCCGGAGGTGCTCTGCCTGCAGGAAACCAAGGTGGCGGATGAACTGTTCCCCCATGCCGCCTTCAACACCCTCGGCTATGAGGCCGTGATCAGCGGGCAGAAGGCTTACAACGGCGTGGCGATTCTCAGCCGCCTGCCGCTCGAGGACGTGCAGCGCGGCTTTCCGTCCCTGCTGCCACAGGACGGGGAGGCCACGACCCTGGCCGAGCAGAAGCGGCTGATCAGCGCCCGCATCGAAGGGCTCAGGGTGCTCAATCTCTACGTCCCCAACGGCGCCTCGCTGAAGTCGGAGAAGTACACCTACAAGCTGGCCTGGCTGGCCTGCCTGCGGCGCTATCTGGAGGCCCAGGCGGCCCTGGGCGAACCGCTGGTGATGGTGGGGGACTTCAACATCGCGCCGGAGGACCGGGACCTGCCCGATCCGGAACGGCTGCGCGGCGGGATCATGGCCAGCGAAGCGGAACGGCAGGCCCTGCGCCGACTCACCGGCGACCAGCTGGTGGACGCCTTCCGCCTGTTCGAGCCCGCCGCCGGGCACTGGAGCTGGTGGGACTACCGCAGCGGCGCCTGGGAGCAGGACCGCGGCTGGCGGATCGATCAGATCTGGCTCGACCCCTGCCTGCAGGACTGGGCCACCGGCTGCGTGATCCACAAGGACCAGCGCGCCCGGGAGCAACCCAGCGACCATGCGCCGGTGGTGGTCCATCTGGCCTGGCCTCCCCCGGAGAACAGCGAGGACGGCGAAACGGAAGCCCCCTGGGACAGCGCGGACTGGGCGGACGACTGAGGCGGGGCCCAGGCGGGGCCCAGGCGCCCCTCAGGCGCTGACCGACAGGCCCGGCGGTTGCGCCGGACACTGGCGGGCCGGCCGGCCGACCAGCAGGATGCCCGCAGCCGCCCCGCCGATCCTGGAGGCCGTGATCAGCCTGGAGGCGGTGCATCGCCGCTTCGGCAGCGTGCAGGCCGTCGCCGGCCTCGACCTGTGCATCGGCGCCGGCGAGAGCTTCGCCCTGGTGGGCCCCTCGGGTTGCGGCAAGACCACGACGCTGCGCCTGATCGCCGGCTTCGACCAGCCCGACAGCGGCCGGGTGCTGCTGGAGGGGCGTGACGTCACCCCGTTGCCGCCCCATCGGCGCAACGTCAATACGGTGTTTCAGAACTACGCCCTGTTCCCCCATCTGTCGGTGTGGGACAACGTCGCCTTCGGGCCCCGCAGCCAGGGGCTCGCGGCGGCCGAGCTGCGCCGCCGCGTCGGCGCCATGCTGGAGACCGTCCAGCTCAGCGCCCAGGCCCGGCGCCTGCCGCGCCAGCTCTCCGGCGGCCAGCAGCAGCGGGTGGCCCTGGCCAGGGCCCTGGTCAACAACCCCGCCGCCCTGCTGCTGGATGAACCGCTGGCGGCGCTGGAGCCATCCCTGCGCCAGACCCTGCAGCAGGAGCTGCGCCGTCTGCAGCAGCAGCTCGGCAGCAGCTTCCTGGTGATCACCCACGACCGGGAGGAAGCCCTGGGGCTGGGGGACCGGATCGGGGTGATGCGGGCGGGCCGGCTGGAGCAGGTGGGACCGCCACGACAGCTCTACGACCACCCGGCCACCGCCTTCGTGGCCACGTTCCTGGGGGAGGCCAACCTGCTGCGGGCCGGGCGGGACCAGCCCATCCGCGTGGTGCGTCCGGAAGCGCTGCGGCTGGCGGCGCAGCCTCCCGGCGATGGGGAGACCGGCCTGGCGGTGCGCGTGGTGGCAGTGCTGTATCAGGGTCCGACCCTGCGCGTCGAGCTGGAGGCCGAGGACGGTCTGCGCCTGCAGGCCCGGCAGCTCAGCAGCGCCGCAGAACCCCCGGTACGGTCTGGCGACCGCTGCTGGGCTCTCTGGCGGCCGGACTCCTGCCACCCGCTGCCATGACGCTCCGCATCCGCCCGCCCGTGATCCGGCGCCTGACCCGCCGCCAGCTCCTGGGCCAGCTGGCCGTGGGCTCCGCCGCGGCACTGCTGGCGGCCTGCGGCGGCCGCCGCTCCGAGGGAGGCGGCCGCCGCCTGGCGATCGCCAACTGGCCCCTCAACATCGACGCCAGCGAACCCGGCCTGCCAGGCACGGTGGACCGCTTTGAGCAGGCCACCGGCATCCAGGTGGACTACAGCGAGGACATCAACGACAGCCAGGCCTTCTTCGCTCGGGTGCGACCGGATCTGGCGGCCGGCCGGCCGATCGGCCCCGATCTGTTCATCACGCCGTACTGGATGGCGGATCGGTTGCGTGGGCTGGGGTGGCTGGAACCGCTGGATCTGCAGCTGATCCCCAACCGGATCAACCTCAGCCCCTCCCTGCGCAACCCCTACTGGGATCCCCAGGGGCGCCACACCCTGCCGTGGCAGTCCGGTGTGGCGGGGATCGCCTACAACCGCCGCGCCACCGGCCGGGAGATCAGCAGCATCGACGACCTGTTCGCCCCCGACCTGCACGGTCGCGTGGCGATGCTGAGCGAGATGCGCGACACCCTCGGGCTGCTGATGCTGGCGGACGGGCAGGAGGTCTCCCAGCCGACGCTGAAGACCGCCAACGGCGCCTTCGAGCGGTTGCGCCGCGGTCGACAGAGCGGCCAGATCCGCGCCTTCACCGGCAATGACTACATGAATGACCTGCTGACCGGCAACTTCAAGGCCTGCCTGGCCTGGTCGGGCGACGTGGCCCAGCTGGCGCGGGATGAGCCCGATCTGCAGTTCGTCGTGCCGGCCTCCGGCGGCATCCGCTGGGTGGATGTGATGGCGGTGCCCCGCCGCGCCCTGCACCCGCGCGAGGCGGCCCGCTGGATGGACTTCGTCTACGACCCCGTGCAGGCCGCCCGCATCACCGCGGCGGTGCAGTACATCTCGCCGGTGGAGGGGGTGCAGGCCCGGCTGGAGGGGCAGCCGCAGACCGCCGCCCTGGCCGACAACCCGCTGCTGTTCCCCGACGCGGCCCTGCAGCGCAGGCTGCATGTGTTCGGTCCCCTGGATCCGGCGGAGGAAGCCCGTTTTGAGCAACGCTTTGCCGAAATCACCGCCGCCTGATCCCACGCCGCCGCAGCGGAGCGGCGGCGTGGGGCGCCTCGCCCCGTGGCTGCCGCTGCTGCCGGGGCTGCTCTGGCTGCTGCTGCTGTTCCTGCTGCCGCTGCTGGGGCTGCTGGTCTGCTCCCTCTCGGTCCCGATGGATCGCTTCAGCCTGGCGCTGCGCTTCGACTGGCACTGGGCCAACTACGCCGAGGCCCTCCACCGCCATGGCGCCCTGCTGCTCCGCAGCCTGGGCATGGCGGGCCTGGCGACCCTGCTGGCGGCCCTGATCGGTTATCCCCTGGCCTGGGTGATCGCCTTCCGGGGCGGCCGCTGGCGCGGCCTGCTGCTGGGGTTGGTGGTGGTGCCGTTCTTCACGTCCACCCTGGTGCGGGCCATCGCCTGGACCACCCTGCTGGCGGACGAGGGGCCGCTGCTGGCACTGCTGCGGCGTCTGGAGCTGGTGCAGCCCTTGCAGCTGCTCGGACTGCTCTCCCAGGGGCGCCTGCTGAACACGGGGGCGGCGGTGGTCGGTGGACTCACCTACAACGCACTGCCGCTGATGGTGCTGCCGATCGTGGTGGGGCTGGAACGGCTCGATCCGCTGCTGCTGGAGGCCGCCGATGATCTCCACGCCGACCCCTCCCAGCGCTTCCGGCGGGTGGTCTGGCCGCTGTCGCTGCCGGGGCTGGCGGCGGGCTGCCTGCTCAGCCTGATCCCCGCCCTGGGGGATGTGGTGAGTCCGCGCCTGCTCGGGGGACCGAACGACCGCATGGTCGGCAACGCGATCGAGAGCCTGCTGCTGGTGCAGCAGCAGCTGCCCCTGGGCGCCGCCCTGGCCTGGCTGCTGATGGGCCTGGTGCTGGTGCCGCTGCTGCTGCTGCTGCTGCGCCGCGAGCGGCGGCAGCTGCTGCTGCGATGAGCGGGCCGCGCCGCCCGGGGCGAGGGGCAGCATGGGCCTGGCTGGGGCGCTGGCGTGAGCGACTGCTGATCGCCTGGGCGGTGGCGGTCTACGCCCTGCTGTTCACGCCGATCGCGACGGTGGTGCTGTTCAGCTTCAATCAGCCGCGGGGTCGCTTCAACCTGCTCTGGCAGGGCTTCACCCTCGCCAACTGGCTGCAGCCTTTGCGCGATCGCGCTCTGAGCGAGGCCCTGGTCACCAGCCTGGGGATCGCGGCGCTGGCGGCGCTGCTGGCGACCCTGCTCGGAGGCCTGATGGCCCTGGTCCTGGCCCGGCGACCGCTGCGGGGAGGAACGTGGCTGGAGATCCTGCTGATCCTGCCGCTGGCCAGTCCGGAGATCGTGCTGGCCAGCGCGCTGCTCAATCTGTTCGTGCAGCTCAACCTGGAGCGCGGTCCGCTCACCCTCGTGCTGTCCCACAGCCTGGTGGGGCTGAGCTACGCGGCGTTGATCCTGCGCTCCAGGCTGGAGGGCTTCGACTGGAACCTGGAGGCGGCCGCCATGGATCTCGGCGCCAGGCCGCTGGCCGTGTTCCGCCGCGTCACCCTGCCGCTGATCGCCCCGGGGGTGCTGGCGGCGGCCCTGGTGGCGTTCTCGCTGTCGCTCGACGATGTGATCGTCGCCCAGTTCACGGCCGGGCGGACGGTGACGCTGCCGCTCTACATCGCCGGTGCCTTCCAGCGTGAGATCTCGCCCCAGATCCATGTGCTGGCGACGCTGGTGCTGCTGATCAGCGTGGGCCTGCTGGGCCTGGCCAATGGGGTGGTGTCCCGGGGCGACACGGGGCCCAGCGGGCGCCCGCGGGCCTGACGCTCGGTCTGTGCCCTGCCGCGCTGGCTGGAGGGGCTTGCGGGCAGGCAGCGCACCCACGACTCTTCGTACTTCATGATGGCTTGCTGGGGTGATTGCCCGGCGATATGGGTGCCTGGACTTCGGGACTGCCCCGATGGGGAGCCTGTTGTCGGTGCACTGCCGTTATGCCGATTTGTGGCCCCCTCTCTTGAAGACCCGGCTAAGATCCGGGGAAATTTCTTTGCGACTTTGCGAGTCAATGACTGTTCTGCCGAAGTCCACCTTCCTCGACTACGCCGGCTTCGGCATCAGCAATGCCGCCACAGTCGAGGCGGCCTATGGCATCACGGACGCTCAGCCGTTCAGCGATCCGACCCAGGGCTTCAACATGGCCCTGATGCTCCGCCGTCGCAACGACCCGACGCCGCTGCTGTCCTCCAGTTGGGCCACACGGCAGCAGACCCTGAAGCAGCTCCGGGACGCCGGCACGCTCTGGAACATCTACGGCGCGGATCCAAAGGAGTTCAACAGGATCAGCGCCGAGCTGAAAGGGCCTTCGTATGGGTTCACCCTGTTGAACGGCAGTAACAGCAATTACGTCAGCTCTCCGGAATCGCGGACCCTCTGGATCACGATCGATTCGGCCCAGCAGTTCCAGGCTCTCTTCGGTACGCCGCTTCTCTACTCTCCATCTGCGGGGCTGGCCTATTGGAACGGGCCGTTGTCGCTGCCGGATGACTGGCCGATCGCCGGCCTCTGGCTCGATGTCGAGACGGCTCCGCTGGCCTCGGTGTTCACCCCCGGTGCGACAGCCACGCTGCCGGATGGTCCCCAGAGTCCGGGCAACGCCGCCTCCGCGGCCAAGTCTCCTACCCTTTTCCCCAATATCATCGCGGCTGACTACTACAACTTCCCCCTCGATGGTCAGCAGGTTCAGACCGGCCCGATCGGTCTGATTGAGCCCAACACCGGCACAGCCCTGCCCAGCGATGACGCGGGCACGGACTTTGCAAAGCGTCTGCTCGACTACCTCGATAAAGCCAAGGCCACTCCCCTCAGCGGCAATGTCGAAGTGCTTGTCCAGGGGGTCAATGGGCAGTTTTCCAATGGCGCCGATGGTGAGCGCTCACTGGATACCGGAATCGTTGCATCGATTAATCCCAACAGTCCACTGATTTTCTATAATGGCTCTGGCGAGACCAAGGCGACAGGTCTGGCGCAGTCCACGACCTTCACCGTCGCCCAGAGCGCTGCCTGGCAGCCCGTTGACGGACTTTCCCCCGCAGTGACCACCAACTCCTTCGGAGATACCCAGGAGATGTCTCCTGGATCACCATTCTATTAGGCCTACCAGGCAATCTTTGAAGATGCGGCCCTGAACAACCAGACCACTTTGATCGCTCTGGGCGATGGTGGCTCCGGAAATGAGACGGGGACGGGTCTGGCCAATGTCGAGACCAACATCACCCAGCCTTACAATCTGATCGTCTCCGGCACCTCGCTCTCCACGCTGGACTCGGCTCTGGATGATGAGACGCTCAAGACGCTATATACCGAACCTGCCCTGGCTGGGGATCTGCCCACGCTCTGGCCGCTGATGCAGGCCGGCCTCACCAGCCTGCCCAGCAGATCCTCCCCGAAGGATCGTTTCATTGAAACGGTCTGGAACAGCTATGAGGTGGATTCTGGAAAATCCACCATCACCGATCTGTCCAGCAACAACACCTCTGCTGGCGGCATTGATCCGACCCGACCTGCACCCTCCTACCAGGTCGACTATGGCATCAGTCCTGTCAGTGCCAACCCCGCTCCCTATGCCCAGACCGGGCGCGGCGTGCCCGATGTGAGTGTCAATGCCGGCGGCAACATGGCGTACAAGATTCCCAAGTCCGACATGAAGGACACCACGGGGCAGGAGGGAACGAGTGCGGCGACCCCTTTCTGGGCCTCGCTGGTCACCCAGATCAATGCCATCAACGCCGATCAGGGTCTACCGAACCTCGGCTACATGAACGATCTGCTCTACATCGCCTCGGCCGTCAGTCCAGGCTCCTTCAATGATGTGCAGGTCGGCAATAACACGTCCTCCTATTATCAGCCAGGGCCTTACTCATCAGGCAAGCAGACCTTCCAGCCCACTGGATTTGGCTACGAAGCCACCCCCGGCTACGATCTGGTGACGGGTCTCGGCTCCCCCAATGGCACCCTGCTGGCGATCGCCCTGACCAACATCGGCCATGCCCAGTACTCCACGGCCGATCCGGATCCTGTGCTGGTGGCCTCGGCGCAGGGCCCGCTCAGTGGCGCTGATCAGACCCTGCTGTTTCAGGCGAGCACCGAGGCCCCGTCGGGGCTCTCCGTGAGCATCGGCACGGCCAGCACCAGCCTGATCAGCCCGGCCAGCGAGAGCTACGCCTGGACCAGCCAGCTCGCCCAGCAGAGCCTGCAGGCCGATTTCGATCCGGCGCTGCTGCGCCTGTTCGATGGCGCCGCCCAGGGGGCCTCCCTGCAGTCCCAGGCCGGCCGTGGCGCGGCGGTGGCGGTCAACCTCGCGGCAGCCGCCACCAGCACGCCCCAGTTCAACCTCAGCAGCGACTACGGCTTCGTCGATTTCGTCAACGGGGCCGGCGGCGTGCGCAGCTCGCGGCCGGTCAGCGTGGCCACCACCCCCGGCGATGCCGACGACGCCGAAGTGGTGGTGCGCATGCGCCAGAACGGCGCCGATGCGATCGCCACCTTCTTCTATCGCGTTGACACGCTGACCGGCCTCATCAATGGTCTGGCACCCGGAGATCCTGGTTATGAGGCCGCCGCGCAGAGCCGTCGCTATGCGTTCAGCGATGGACAGAAAACGTTGCTTGGCAGTGGCTATGGCAACTACAGCCAGGGCCTGCTGATCGGGGTGGATGCGGGTGATCTGATCGCCCTCGGCCTGAACAACCTCACGCGTGGCCAGAGCTTCTGGGGTTTCGCGGAGGCCAACGAAACGGTTGATGGTGTGGCCGTCAACCACCTCTGGAACTACGGCATGAATGTCTATGGATTTGAGGACACCCTCGGAGGGGGCGACCGCGACTTTCAGGACGCGGTGGTGCAGCTCGACTATGCGAGCGGCAGCGGCAGCCAATGGCTGCTGGGTGGGCCGGGTGCTCAGGCGTCGCTGGCCTGAGCACCCGGCGCCCAGGCCCCGGCAGGTGCGACCTCAGCGCAGGCAGGCCATCGGATGGCGCGGAGCCACCCCCAGGGCCCTGGCCACCCCCGGGTGGCACACCGCCCCGCCCACCGTGTTCAGGCCTGAGAGCAGCTCGGGCCGGTCGGTGACCGCCTCGATCAGGCCCCGGCCCGCCATCACCAGGATGTAGGGCAGGGTCACGCTCACCAGGGCCTCGGTCGAGGTGAACGGCACGGCGCCGGGCATGTTGCCCACGGCGTAGTGCTGCACGTCGTGGATGGTCACCACCGGATCGGTGTGGGTGGTCTCGCGGCTGGTGGCGATGCAGCCCCCCTGGTCGATCGCCACATCCACGATCACCGACCCGGGGCGCATGCGCTGCACCAGCTCCTCGGTCACCAGCGTCGGAGCGCGGCCCCCCGGCAACAGCACGGCACCGATCAGCAGGTCCGCCTCCGGCACCAGGCGCTCGATCAGGCTGCGGCTGCTCACCAGGCTCACCAGACGGCCGCGGCGATCCGCCTCCAGGCTGCGCAGTTTCTGGGGGGAGCGATCCAGCAGGAAGACCTCCGCATCCATCGCCGCCGCCACCCGCGCCGCGTTCCAGCCCACCGTGCCGGCCCCCAGGACCACCACCCGCGCCGGCCTGACTCCCGTGCAGCCACCGATCAGCACCCCGCGCCCCCCGTGGGGCTTCTCCAGCAGATGGGCCCCCACCTGGGCCGCCAGCCGACCCGCCACCTCGCTCATCGGCGCCAGCAGCGGCAGGCTGCCGTCCTCCAGCTGCACCGTCTCGTAGGCCACCGCCGTGGTGCCCGCCTCAAGCAGGGCGCGGCCCACGTCGGTGTAGGCGGCCAGGTGCAGGTAGGTGAACAGCACCAGATCGGGCCGCAGGTACTGGAACTCCTGCGGCTGGGGTTCCTTCACCTTGACCACCAGATGGGCCGACCAGGCCTCCTCCCGGCTCACCAGCCGGGCTCCGGAGGCGGCATAGGCGGCGTCCTCGATGCCGGCGCCCCTGCCGGCCCCCGCCTGCACCAGCACCTCCATGCCCTGGGCCACCAGTTCGTGGACCCCGTCCGGGGTGAGCGCGACGCGTTGCTCGTCGCGTTTGATCTCGGTGGGCACCCCGATCGTCGCCATCGGCGAGGTCAGGGGGGCGGCCTGGCTGGTCGCGGCCATGGCGCTGAAGGCAGGGTGCTGGCGGACTTGACGGCCGGCGTCTCCCGAGGGTCCGGGGGCCATACAACCGTGAGCCAAACCCTAGGCGGCGGCGATCGGCATGCGCCAGCCGCTGCCGAAGGCGCGCCGGCTCACCTTGAGGCACGGGGCCGCCTGGCGGCGCTTGAACTCCGCCCGTCGCAGCAGGGTCTCCACCCGCCGCACCAGGGCGGCGTCATGGCCTGCAGCGATCAGGGTCTCCGAGGCGCACTGCTGCTCGATCAGGGCCTTCAACAGAGGATCGAGCAGCGCGTAGTCGGGCAGCGAATCACTGTCCCGCTGGTCCGGTCGCAGCTCGGCGCTGGGGGGTTTGCCGCGGATCTCCGCTCCGATCAGCTCCCCCTCCGCCGGCAGCCCCAGGGACGCGCGGGCCGAGGCGGAGCCCGGCGAATCGAGCCAGTCGCAGAGGGCGAACACGGTGGTCTTGTAGAGGTCCCCGATCACGGCCAGGCCGCCGTTCATGTCGCCGTAGAGGGTGCAGTACCCCACCGCCAGCTCCGATTTGTTGCCGGTGGAGAGCAGCAGCCGGCCCTCCTGGTTGGCCACCGCCATCAGCAGCGTGCCGCGGATGCGGGACTGCAGGTTCTCCGCCGTGAGCCCCTGCGGCTCGTCCCCCAGCGTTGGCGTCAGGGCGGCATCGAAGGCCTGCATCAGCGGCTGGATCGGCAGCGTGGCGGTGGCCAGGCCCAAGCGGCCGGCCAGCGCCCCGGCATCGATCAGCGAACCGGGCGAGCTCCAGGGGGACGGCATCAGCAGGGCGCGCACCTGGGGGGCTCCGAAGGCCGCCGCGGCGACGGTGGCCACCAGGGCCGAGTCGATGCCGCCGCTCAGGCCCAGCAGGGCGCTGCCGAAACCGCACTTGCGGGCGTAGTCCCGCGTGCCCAGCACCAGGGCCCGCAGCAGCTGCTCGGCCGCCTCCGGCTCCTCGGGCCCCGGGGCCGGGCCGGCCTGGGGTTCAGCCGGCTGCGGGGGCGAGGCGGTGTCCGGGGGTGAGGCGGCCTGGGTGGCACCCGTCGAGCCGGCGGCGGTGGGACCGGGCTGCGGCACCCGGCCGGCTGAGGACAGCTCCCAGCAGGCGATCTGCTCCTCCGCCCAGGCCAGCTGCAGCTCCCTCCTGCCGGTGGCATCCAGCACGAAGCTGGCCCCGTCGAACACCAGCTCATCGTTGCCTCCGACCTGGTTGAGGTAGAGCACCGGCGCCTGCAGACGCGCCGCCGCCCGGGCAGCCAGCTGCCGGCGCAGGGCGGCCTTGCCCTGGCCGAAGGGGGAGGCGGAGAGGTTGAGCAGCACATCCACCCCCAGGGGTTGCAGCGCCGCGATCGGGTCGCGGCCCTCCAGCCGCTGCCCCTGCAGCTCCTGCTCCACCCAGAGGTCCTCGCAGATGCTCAGGCCCAGGCGCCAGTCCCGGCCCGCCCGCGCCAGGAGCAGCAGGGCCGGCTCCTGGGCCGGGCGGAAGTAGCGGCGTTCATCGAAGACGTCGTAGCTGGGCAGCAGCTGCTTGCGGCACACCACCCGCCAGCCGCCGGGCTCCACCAGCGCCACCGCGTTGTACAGCCCGGGCAGGTGACCGTCGCCGATCGGCTCGGCCAGGCCCACCAGCAGCCCAAGGCCGGCCGGGCACTCCGCCGCCAGCCGTTCCAGGGCCCGGTCCTGCCGCGCCAGTCGGCCCGGGCTGAGCAGCAGATCCCGCGGCGGATAACCCCAGAGCGAGAGCTCAGGGGTCAGCAGCAGATCGGCCCCCGCAGCCGCCGCCTGCCGGGCCGCCGCCGCGATGCGGGAGGCATTGCCCTCCAGGTCGCCCACCAGGGGATTGAGCTGGGCCAGGGCGAAACGCATCGACGGGCTCAGGGAGGAGTGAGGCCGTAGGGATTGTCCTGCAGCAGCAGCGGCCACAGCTCGGCGGGCAGCTGGCCGGCCTGGTGCCGCGCCGCGACCTGGCGCAGCTCGGAGCTGGCGCTGGCCGGGATCTGCAGCGGCAGCACCTCCAGGCTGGCGCCCAGGGCCTCAAGCCGCTGCAGGTCCTGGGGCCGCAGCGGCCAGCCCACCCGCGGAGCGATCGCCAGCCGGCACCCCGCCATCAGGCGACCGGACTCCCGCCAGCGCGGCAGCTGGGGCACCAGGTCGCTGCCGATGACGAACACCAGCGGCCGCTGCGGCCACAGCCGTTGGGCTCGCTCCAGCGTCTCCACCGCCCAGGGGCTGCTGAGCTCGGGCCGCAGCTGCAGCCGCGAGGAGCCCAGGGCCTGCACCAGCGCCGCCAGCAGCCGCTGCCGCAGCTCCAGCGGGGCGGTGTGGTGCTTGAGCGGGTTGTCGCTGGCCCAGGTGGCCACCAGGGGATAGCGCTGCAGCAGGGCCTGCAGCAGGGCCCGATGGCCCAGGGTGGGTGGATCGGCGCTGGTGCCGAACAGGGCCACCGCCTCCGGCGCGAGGCTGGCCGCCCGGGGCGACGGGGAGCCGTCGGGGCTCCCCATCAGGGCAGCAGCTCCCAGTGGCGTCCGGAGGAGGGGGCGGGGTCGTGGCCGCTCCAGGCCTGCAGCCAGCGTCGCGCCTGGGGGTCCTGCTCCGCCAGGCGCCGCAGCAGCGCCCCGGGACGTCCCGCCGCCGCCGCGCCCCTCAGCAGTTCTCGCGCCACCAGCGCACCGGTGCGGCGGGTCATCTGCACGGCCAGGGCCGCCTGGGCCACGGCCACCGGCGCCGCGGGAGCCAGGCTTAAACCGGCGCTGAACGGAGCCGCCAGCAGCAACAGCTGCCGCAGCGCCGCGAGCAGCAGCTGCACCCCCAGCTGGGCACCCCCCAGCAGGGCGTTCTGCCCACCGACCCTGGCCAGCAGCGCCCGCGTGGCGGCGGCATCGAGGCTGAGGCCGTACAGCTGGCTGAGCTGCAGCACCAGGGCGGCATCGCAGGCCAGACCCCCGGCCAGATCCAGCAGCGGCAGCGGGTTGAGGGCCACGCCGGTGGCCTTGGCGGTGGCGAAACGCCCGATCAGTCCCTGGGCGCGGCGGCGCCCCTGCCGCAGCCGGCAGCGATGCAGGGCCAGACAGAAACGATCGGCCGCCCGCAGCGCATTGAGGGCCAGCATCAGCTCCCCCTCCTCCGCCAGCAGCGTCAGCAGGGCCTGGCGCAGGGGCTCGATCCGGGCCGGCTGCCGCTGGCTGCGCACCCGTCCATCAGCCAGCAGGGAGGGCTGGCGCGGAGCCGCCGCCACGGCGATCGGGGTGAGATGGCGGGCGGCGGCGGGGAGGCGGCGGCGGATGCTGGCCAGCAGTTCCGGCAGCTCCGCCTCGGGCCAGCAGTCGCAGCGGTTCAGCACCAGCAGCAGGGGCTTGCCGCAGGCCAGCAGCACCTGCAGCGCCTCCTGCTCCGGCTGGCTGAGATCCGCGTCGAGGATCAGCAGCACCAGGTCGGCGCCGAGGGCGACCCGGGAGGCCAGCCGCGCCCGGGCGGCCGCCCCGATCTCATCGATGCCGGGGGTGTCGACCAGGTCGACGCCGGCGAGACCGGGCAGCTCCTGGGGCCAGGGGCAGCTGCGCTGCCGTCGGGTGCAGCCATGGGCCACGTCGGTGGCGAAGTGCTCCTCCTCAAGCAGGGCATTGAGCAGGCTGGACTTGCCGACGCCGACCCTGCCGAACACCGCCACCCGGGGCCGGCGACTCCAGAGGCGCTGCAGCTGCCGGTCCAGGCCGGTGAGATCGGGCCCCAGCAGCGACTGCTCGCGACGGCTGAGCTGCAGGCCGCTGCGCCAGCCGCGCAGCAGCAACCTGGCCCGCTCCGGTGTCGGCGGCGCCTGCGGGCCAGCGGTGTGGTCCCCGCCTGGGTGAACAGGGGCGGCGGCCTCCCGGCGAGCGCCGGCGGCGGCAGGGGCGACAGACGTGGGGCGGGCGGCAGGGGACAGGGAGTCGCAGCGGCACCGGCGTCCATTCAACCCGGTCCGCACCGCCGTGGCCCACCGGCAGGCCGGGTTGTGCCATCTTCACGCCAGACGCCTCGCCCTCCCGTGGATCCGACCTGCCCGTTCGATGCGGCCGTCCATGCGGATCGCCGTGACCGCTTCCTGCATCGCCTGGGGGGAGCCGCCGCCGTGATCCCGGCGGCTCCGCTGGTGACCCACCACGCCGATGTGGAGCACGCCTTCCGCCAGAACAGCGACTTCTGGTACCTGACGGGGTTCGACGAACCCGGGGCGGTGGCCCTGCTGCTGCCCCACCGACCGGAGACCCCGTTCGTGCTGTTCGTGCAGCCGCGGGAGGCGACCGCAGAGGTGTGGAACGGCTTCCGCTGGGGCTGCGAAGGGGCGGTGGAGCGCTTCGGGGCCAGCGTCGCCCATCCGCTGAGCGAGCTGGAGCAGCGCCTGGCCGATTACCTCGACGGCGCCGAGGGCATCGCCTTCCGCGTCGGACGCCACCCGCAGGTGGAGCCGCTGGTGCTGCAGGCCTGGGCCCGCCAGCTGGATCGGGCACCGCGGCGGGGCACGGCAGCCCTGGGCCTGGTGGCCCCCTGTCCGTTGCTGCATGAGCTGCGCCTGCGCAAGCAACCCCAGGAGCTGGAGCGGATGCGCCAGGCCGCCCGCATCTCGGCCGAGGCCCATGAACTTGCCCGGCGGGTGGCGCGACCGGGGCTGAATGAACGGCAGGTGCAGGCGGTGATCGAGCAGCACTTCCTGGAACAGGGAGCCCGCGGACCGGCCTACGGCTCGATCGTCGCCGGCGGCGACAACGCCTGCGTGCTGCACTACACCGCCAATGCCTCACCGCTGCGCGACGGCGACCTGCTGCTGATCGACGCCGGCTGCAGCCTGAGCGACTACTACAACGGCGACATCACCCGCACCTTCCCGATCAACGGCCGCTTCAAAGGCGAACAGCGGGCCCTCTACGAGGTGGTGCTGGCGGCCCAGGAGGCGGCGGTGGCGGCGGTCGGACCCGGGGCCACGGCCGAAGGGGTCCACGACACCGCCGTGACTGTGCTGGTGGAAGGGCTGCTGGAGCTGGGATTGCTGCGGGGCGACCGGGACGGGGTGATCGAGCAGGGGGCCTATCGCCATCTGTACATGCACCGCACCGGCCACTGGCTCGGGCTCGATGTGCATGACGTGGGGGCCTACCGCCTGGGAGAACACCCGGTCCAGCTCGAGCCCGGCATGGTGCTGACCGTGGAGCCCGGGCTGTATGTCAGCGATCGGCTGCCGGTGCCGGAGGGTCAGCCGGCGATCGAGGGGCGCTGGAAGGGCATCGGCATCCGCATCGAGGACGACGTGGCGGTGACCGACCACGGCCACGAGAACCTGACGGCGGCGGCCCTGAAGGCCACGGCGGCGATGGAGCGCTGAACGGCCCGGCAGCGGGCTTGGTGCGGGCCGGGGGTTGGGCGGGACCTGGGTCCTGACCTCAGCCGCGGGCGGTCTGCAGCCAGTGCAGCAGCCTGTCTCCGGCCGTGTCGGTGCTGGGCAGCAGCAGGTCGGCCCCGGCCCGGCGCAGGACGCTCTCGTAAGCCTGGAGGGCGGATCCACCGCCATCGCGGGCCAGGTGCGGCGGCGCCACGGCCAGGCTGATCCAGCGCTGCTGCGGCAGCTGGCGGCGGGCCGCCAGCACGGTCTGCACATCGGCGACGGTATCCCCCAGATAGGCCACCGGCGGGGCGTCGGGGCCGAGGGGCGGGGCCCCATGACGCTGCAGCAGCGCCCGGGCGAGGTGGATCAGACCGGTGGGGTCGGGTTTGTCGGGGGCGTCTCCCATGGCGACCAGGGGGGGATCCGGCAGGCCCAGCCGCGTCTGCAGCACGAAGCGGCAGGAGGGGGGCTCGGCGCCGCTGACGAACCCCCAGGCCAGGCCCTGGCGGCTCAGCCGCGAGAAGAACGCGGCATCCACCAACAGGGGTTCATCGCCGATGAAGCCGCGCCACTGCCCCGGGTCCCCATCGGGGTCGCCGCCGAAGTAATGGGAGCCGAACACCGCCACCAGCTGGCTGAATTCCGGCGGTGGACCCGTCTCGCCGCGGTCGGCGCGGTGGCGGCGGATCAGCTCGGCGGACGCCTTCCAGTCGTTGTTCCAGCAGCCCTCGGCCTTGAGGGCATCGATCGCGGCCGGCTCGGGTCTCCAGCCGCAGTAGTGGTGGACCGTCTCAACGATGGCGCGGCGATAGCTGCCGCTGACGTCGCGGATCACCCCATCGATGTCGAACAGCAGCAGGGCGCTGGGGGACAGGGCTGGAGGGGCGGCTGGCCTGAGGCTAGGAGTCCGCGCCCTCGGACCCTCCAGCGGGCCAGGCACTGGACTCAGGCACTTGGGACTGGGACTGGGAGAGCCGGCGACATCGGGAACGGTCACCGGCCCTGGCAGAGGAAGCGCCTGAGGCAGCGGTGCAGGCCCCTGGGACTGGTCCTGGTGGCGGAACGGCCGAGGCTCCGGCTCCCGCGCAGACACAGGCAACGGCTACGGCTACGGCTACGGCAGGGTCTCCCCAGGGGACGACGCGGCTCCCGGGGAGCCCCTCCGCCGCAGCGGGCAACGCCCGGGCAGGGCCCCGGCGGATACCAGCAGATCGCGCCTGGGACCGTCACCGCGGGATGCCGGATGGCCCCGGGGAGGTCGCGCAACGCCTCATCGCGAGAGGTCAGGATCGGCGTCCACGGAGGGCTGCGGATTCCGGCAGATCGCGCCTGGCAGCGTCGCCGCGGGATGCGGGATGGCCCCGGGAGGTCGGACCACGCCTGATCGGGAGGGTCAGGATCTGCTTCCAAGGAGGGCTGCGGATTCCGGCCGATCGCGCCTGGGCCCGTCACCGCGGGATGCCGGATGGCCCCGGGGAGGTCGGGCCACGCCTGATCGCGAGAGGTCAGGATCGGCGGCAACGGAGGGCGGCGGCATCGGCTGGTAGGTTGGCTGTTTGCTCCTATCCCTTGAGCGCCGAGACCATGACAGCTGCCGACAGCACCGTCGATCCCGCCGCGGTTGCCTCCGGCGTCGCGGCCGCGGGCGAGCAGGCCTCAGCGTCGGAGACCGTGCCCGGCCGCCCGGTGCTGCGCGGCGGCAGCGCGGCCCTGGCCACCGCCACGATCGATGAGGACGGCGTTCCTTCCGGCTACACCCCCAAGGCCGATGAGGGCCGCTTCCTGCTGAAGATCCTCTGGCTGCCGGACAACGTCGCCCTGGCTGTCGATCAGATCGTCGGCGGTGGCCCCAGCCCTCTCACGGCCTACTTCTTCTGGCCCCGGGAAGACGCCTGGGAAACCCTCAAGAGCGAGCTGGAGGCCAAGAGCTGGATCACCGACAACGAGCGGGTGGAGATCCTCAACAAGGCCACCGAGGTGATCAACTACTGGCAGGAGGAAGGCCGCGGCAAGACGCTCGAGGAAGCCAAGGTCAAGTTCCCCGACGTCACCTTCTGCGGGACCGCCTGAACCCCGCTCCCCTTTGCTGAGCCCCAACGCCCCTGGATCCCAGCGGATCCAGGGGTTTGTGCTGAGGGGCATGGTTCAGCCGCATCCGAACCGCTGCCCCCGGAGATGGTCCGCGAGGCGCAGCGACAGCGCCGTCAGCGTCAGGGTGGGGTTGGCGGAGCCGGCGGTGGGGAAGACGGAACTGCCGGCGATGTAGAGGTTGTCGATGCCATGCACTCGGCAGTGGTGATCCACCACGCCCTGGCGCGGGTCGTCATGCATGCGCGTGCCGCCCATGTGGTGACAGCCGACCTTGGCTGGGCTCTGAAGGTGGACCAGCAGCTCGGGATCGCTCAGCAGGGCACCGCTGCCCTGCTGCCTCAGGGCTGCGCCGATCAACGCCAGGGAACGCTCGAGGCTGTCCTGCATCCTGGCGCTGAAGCGCAGCTCCAGGTGAGCCAGAGGCCAGCCGTGGCTGTCCAGGTGCGTGGACAGAGTGACACGGTTGTGGGCCTGCGGTTCCTGCTCGCGCCAGCCCATCAGGCGGATCCACGCGCAAGGGTGGTCGGGACGGAGCTTCCCGAACCCGTGCCAGCCCAGATAACGGGCCAGGAGGTCGGCATGGCGGAGCAGGTGTCGCTGGGCGAAGGGCGCCGCCCCGGCGGGGTGGCGCAGCAGCGCCTTCCCGGCCAGCACGGCCGGGTGCGCTTCCAGCGGGTGATAGCGATACCCGCGCAGGTGCAGGTTCAGCAGTCCATGCCGCTGGCGCAGCCGTGCCGCGAGGCCCAGGGTGCCCAGGCAGCGGCCGCGGCGTCCTGAGCGGTCCACCACCGTCCGGCTGGCCATGAGCGGCAGGAGCTGCTGCCAGGCCTGTCCGACCGCCAGCAGGCCCACAGCCCGGTAGTCGTGCTCCATGAAATAACGCCCCACCTGGTCGTAACGGTTGCCGACGCCGCGTCGGTCCCGTGAGCGGGAGACGAGCAGCAGCCGGGCGTTCTCGAGGCCTCCGGCCGCCAGCACCACCAGCGTGGGCTCGACCCGAAAGCCCGGCTGGCCTGGACCCACCACCGTCAGCGCCTCGATGCGGCTGTTGCCCGGATCCGGCAGAAGCTCCTGCACCGCCGCATGGGTGATCACGGTGAGATGGCGGGCCCGGCGCAGCTGCTGGCCGTGGCGCTGACCCAGGCGAAGGGCGCCCCGGTGCGGGAAGAGCACGCGGCGCAGCTCCAGACCGCAGGCCGGGAAGGCGGATCCGGGGGGGGGCGCCTCGAGGTCAACGCGGGGCAGGCCGAGGAAGCCGGCGGCCTGCTGGAGATAGGGCTGCAGATCGTTGGCGCTGCAGGGCCAGCCGCTGTCGGGCAGCCAGGCCCGTTTGTGGAAGTCGGCCGCATCCAGGGGAAGACAGGCTCCGCTCCAGCGCTCGGAGGTCCCGCCCAGACCTCGCACGCGACTGGCCTGGAAGGGGTAGCTCTGCAGGGGCAGATCCAGGGCGATGGCGGAGGTCCCGCCGGCGTCGGCCTGATCGACGGCGGCGAACCGCTGCCCTCCGGCCTCCAGCACCAGGATCCGCAGGCCGGTCGGCTCCAGAGCCAGGGCCGCCGCCAGGCCCGCGACACCGGCTCCGACGATGCACAGGTCGGGACGCAGGCAACTGCCGGCAACGATCTGGCGTGCGTCGATCAGCACGGATGATCCGGCTCCACCCCGACCGCTGGATTGCGGCTGCTGCCCAGCCAGCGCAGGCGATCGGCTTCCGCCTGCATCAGCCCTGCAGCGGAGCGCCCGGGGCCGGCCCAGTAACCCAGGGCCTGCCCGAGGGCATCGACGCCCAGCCCGAGGGCCGTCAGCAGCCAGGTGCCACGGGGCAGGGGCCGCAGCTGGGGTGAACGCAGCCGGTGGGCCGCCAGGGTCCTCCACAGCCTCAACGGCGGAATCAACGGTGCCGCCAGCCCGTAGAGCCAGCGCTGCGGCCGACTCCAGCGATTGAGGCTGGCCCTGGCTGCGGCGAAGCGCCTGCCGCAGCGGAACTGCACCGGCAGCCAGGGGTGGAGGGTGCCGAAATTGGTGTGGGCGACCACGGCGCTGGCCTGCAGCAGCAGCCGATACCCCCGACGCCGCAGATCCCAGTGCAGCAGCGTCTCCTGATCGAGGAAGGCCGCCAGGGTCTCGCCGTAGGCCAGCAGGATGGAGCGTCGGTAGCTGCTGTTGTGGCCCGGCAGGAAGCTCACCGCGCCGCCCGGGACGGGAGCGAGCCAGGGGCCATAGCCGATCAGCATGTCCGCCCAGCTGACGGCATTGCCGGGGTTGGCATTGCGCAGGGATGGTCCCACGGCAGCCACGGCGGGATGGTGGGCCGCCAGCAGCGCTTCAGCCCAGCCCGGCTCCGGCAGACAGTGGTCCTCGCTGAAGGCGACCACATCGGCGTGCGCCGCCCTGACGCCGCAGGCATAGGCCGTCCCGACCGCCTCCAGTGCGGGACGTTCCAGCAGCTGCACGCCGTGGAAGCCGGCAATCCAGGCCGGCTCGAGCTGCATCGGCTGACCGCCTGCCACGACGAGGACGAGTTCGAGGAGCGGCTGCACGGTCTGGGCCTGAAGCGCTCGCAGCACGGAGGCCAGGGCGGAGCCGCCATCAAAGGCGATCAGGATCACCGACAGCGCCGGCCGGGTCAGGGGCGGCACGGGCCCCGCCTCGGTCAGCGCCGTCATCGGACCGCGAACAGCCTGGCCTCGAGATACCCCTGCAGGCTGGCCAGCTGCGACAGCAGGGCGAGACAGCCCACGACCGGGGTATCCCGGAGGCGGCTCCAGAAGCTCCCACTGCGCAGGGCCAGCGACTCCCGCAGCAGCAGCAGCAGGAACCGCAGGTCGGGGGAGAGACCGCCGCCTCCCCGCCGGGCCTTGGCGCGGTGGTAGTGATAGGCGCCACGGCCGTAGCAACGGTGCTGCCGCCAGAAGGCCGCGAAGTTCAGGGCATGGTGATGGGTCACCAGCACCGCATCCAGCTGCACGATCCGTCCTCCCGCCTGCAGCCAGCGATGGCAGAGGTCACGGTCCTCCGCTGTACGGAACGGCGCCGAGAAACCGCCGAGGGCCAGAAACAGACCGCGGGGGCAGACCATGTTGTTGGAGGCCAGGAACGCGGCTCTGCCGGGATCGCGATTGTGCCAGCGGTAGGCAGCTCCCACCACGATCTGACTGGCCTGGGCATAGCGATCGGCCCCCAGTCCGTTGCGTGTCAGCGTCCCGACCATGGCGGCGGGAGCGGCCTGACAGGCCTGCGCCAGTCGCAGCAACCAGTCCGGTTCCGGTTCGCAGTCATCATCTGTGAAGGCGAGGTGGCTGAACCGGGCCCGGCGCGCGCCGGCGTTCCGGGCCCCGGCCGGGCCGGCGTTGGCCTGATGCAGCAGCTGCAGGCAGATCCGCTCCCCGGCGGCGCGGCACAGATCGACCTGGCGGGGGCAGGGGCCGCCGTCGTTGACCACGATCACCTCGAAGCGATGAGCGGAAAAGCCCTGACGGGACAACGCCGCCAGACAGCCCTGCAGTTGCGGCGCCCGCCGGTACGTGGGCACGATCACGCTGAAGCCGGTGAAGCAACCCTGCGGAGGGTCGAGGCCATCGTTCGGGCGGGAGCGCTGCACGGATCAGAGGATGAACGGGTCAGACTCAGCAGGCTCGGAGGCGCTCCAGGCTCAGACTGCCTGCGGGGGTGCCGCCAGAACCTAGGGGCTGCAGGCCTGGCATGGCCTGCCGGTGCACCGGCAGGCTGCGAAGCGGACCAGGAGCGGAGCCGCGCTCGGCAACGCTTCGCACAGGAAGGATGCAGCGGAGCGCTCAGGCCGGGGGAGTCCCTCCCGGGGGCAGCAACGGCAGGAGCTGCTGCTGCAGCCAGGTCAGGCCCGCCCAGGCCACCCCCAGCAGGCTGCCCCACCACCACGTGCTGGTCCACAGCCGGTCGGAGGCGCGGCTGTCGGCATCGGCCACGGATGGGGCCAGCTGCCAGCCCAGTTGCAGGGCCCCGTAGACCACCAGCAGCACCCAGGCCGGCACGGCCAGGGACGCCCCCGGCAGCCCCACGGGGAAGCTGTGCTCCCTCCAGTGCAGCAGGCTCAGGCTGGCCGCCAGGGCGATCAGCGCACCGACGGCCCCGGAGGCCCCGCCCCAGCGGCGCTGGGGCAACCCCAGCTCCCGGGCGGTGAGCACCGCCAGCAGCAGGGTGGCCAGGGAGGTGAGCCCGTAACGCAGGATCACCTGCTCCAGCGGCAGGGGGCTGGGGCCGAGCAGCAGCAGCAACAGCAGCCCATTGACCAGCGCCTCTCCGCTGCGGGCATGGAACCAGGGGGCGGTGAGCCAGTGCCAGCTGCGCTGGGGATCATCGGCAGCGACCAGATCCAGCAGGGCATGGCGGCGCAGACGCCGCAGCGGGCCGCTGCTGAGCAGCTGCAGCAGCAAGAGCGACAGGGCCAGGGTCACGCCGCCGCTCCAGCCCCAGGAATCGAGCAGGGCCTGGTCGAGCTCCTGGGCCGCCCAGGCCAGCACCAGCGACACGCTGAACGCCAGGGCCAGGGCAGCACCGAGGGGGCGCAGGGCCTCGAACACCAGCGGCAGCCAACGGCCCTGACGCCAGCGCCGGAGGCGGCTCCGGTCAGGTCGCCGGGTGAGGGAGGTCGGCTCGGCCGGAGCAGCGAGAGGCGCCTCGGACGGCGGTGGGAAGGCCGCTGCGGCATTGAGGGCCTCTGCCAGCGCAGGATCCGCCCCGGAGCTGATGGGGCCAGGGGCTGAGGTCGCCCCCGCCAGGGATGAGGCTGGCTCAGGGCGGGGCCGGGGCCGGCTCTGGAGCTGGGGATCCCTGGCAGCCAGAGGCAGATCGGAGACGCCGGCGATCAGGTCCTCCAGCTCCTGCAGCACGGCGGGGGCATAGGTGCGGGCCAGCAACGCCCGCAGGGCTTCCGCCGAGGCGACCTGGGGCCGGGGAAGCTGGCGCAGCAGCTGCAGGAACAGGGGTTGGGCGGCCAGGTCCCGCAGGGGTGCCCGCAGGCTCTCCTCAGCCCCGAGCAGGTCGAGCAGACGGTTGGCCACCAGTTGCCCGCTGGCGGGAACCCAGTGATCGTCCACGATCCAGTGGCGCAGCTGCCGGCCGAGTTCCTGCCCCTTGCCCATCGCGGACCCGTTGCCAGCTGAGCTTAGGGATCAGCCTGGGGGCCGGCCTGGGCGCTGGCGGCCCCGGACGGCGGGTCCTCGCCGGTGGCGCCGTCCCGGGCGTCGCGCTCGAACTGCTCGGCGGCGGCGGCGGTGGCCTCGGAGCCGAACAGGGCCGCGGCGATGGCCGGGCTGATGGTGAAGCAGTGCAATCCGGCGGCCGCCAGCCGGGACAGATCGGCGGGCTGACGCAGGCTGGCCACGAGCAGTTTCAGCGGGCTGGCCACCCCCTCGAGACAGCGCTGCATGGCGATCAGTTCAGCGTGCCCATCGCGGCCGAGATCGCAGAGGCGACCGAGGTAAGGGGCCACGTACTCAACCCCGAGGGCCGCCCCGAGCAGCACCTGGGGCACCTCATAGCAGGCGGTGAGCGTGATCCGACAGGGTTCAGGCCCGCCCTGCAGGCTTCGGGCCGCCAGAACACCGGCCTGGGTGAGGGGCAGCTTGACCACGATCGCCCCGGGGGCCAGCGCCGCCAGCTGCCGGCCGCAGCTCGCGAAGGCCTCAGCCGTGCCGCCCCAGGCCTGCAGATGCAGCTCCTGCGCTCCCAGGGCCAGGGCCTCGCCGCTGAGCCTGGCCAGGTGATCGAGGCGGCAGGGCTGGCCGGCCCGGCGCAGCAGCGTGGGGTTGCAGGTGATGCCGTGGAACAGGCCGGAGGGCAACCAGCGCTGCCAGTCGCGGGGATCGGCGCTGTCGAGGAACAGGTGCAGGCCCATCGGGGTGGCGGAGAGGAACAGACGCCGACAGCCCCCGATCAGGCCACAGGGTGGCTCGGACCGGGGGCTGAACGTTGAGGAGGACAGGCCTGATCCGAGGCTGGGGGCGGAAGGATCCGCACCGCAACCTCACGTCAGGCCACCTGATCAGGAACCGCGGGCAGCGGAGACGCGGGCCCGGGCACGGCTGAGAGCCATCTGGGCCTTGACCTTGTCGGGGCTGTTGGGCTGACCTTCAAAGCCGGCCACGGCCTGCTGAGCCTTGTCAAGCTCCTGTGCGGCCGCCGAGGCGTCGATGCTGGTGCCGAGTTCGGCGGCATTGACGAGCACGGTGACTTCGTTGGACTGGACTTCGGCGAAGCCGCCGCTGACGGCGATGGCCTGCCAGTCGCCGCCCTGACGCAGCCGGACGACGCCGGGATCAAGGGCGGTGAGCATCGAGACGTGGCCGGTGAGGATGCCCAGCTGACCGGTGGTGCTGGGCAGGATCACCTCGTCTGCGCTGCCGTCGTAGACGCTCTGATCAGGCGCCAGAACGCGAAGGGTCAGTGTCATGGGAAGACGTGAGGGGAAGGCGTACGGAATGTCGTCCGGAGTCTCACTTGGCTTCCGCCAGGATCTTGGCGGCCTTGGCCTTGACTTCGTCGATGTTGCCGACGAGGTAGAACGCAGCCTCCGGCAGATCGTCCAGTTCACCGGCGAGGATCTGGTTGAAGCCCTTGATGGTCTCTTCGAGCTTCACATACTTACCGGACATGCCGGTGAAGATCTCAGCCACGAAGAAGGGCTGGGAGAGGAACTTCTCGATCTTGCGGGCGCGGTCGACGGTGCGACGGTCCTCTTCGGAGAGTTCGTCGAGGCCGAGGATGGCGATGATGTCCTGCAGCTCCTTGTAGCGCTGCAGGGTGGCCTGCACGGCACGGGCGGTGCGGTAGTGCTCATCGCCGACCACCGAGGGCTGCAGCATGGTGCTGGTGGAGTCCAGGGGATCCACGGCCGGGTAGATGCCCTTGGACGCCAGGGCGCGGCTGAGCACCGTGGTGGCGTCGAGGTGGGCGAAGGTGGTGGCCAAAGCGGGGTCGGTCAGGTCGTCCGCAGGCACGTAGACGGCCTGGATCGAGGTGATCGAACCCTCCAGGGTGGAGGTGATGCGCTCCTGCAGCTCACCCACGTCGGTGCCGAGGGTGGGCTGGTAGCCCACGGCGGAGGGCATGCGGCCCAGCAGAGCCGACACTTCGGAGCCGGCCTGCACGAAGCGGAAGATGTTGTCGACGAACAGGAGCACGTCCTGCTTGTTCACATCGCGGAAGTGCTCGGCCATGGTGAGAGCCGACAGACCCACGCGCATGCGGGCGCCGGGGGGCTCATTCATCTGGCCGTAGCACAGAGCCACCTTCGACTTGGAGAGATCCTCGGAGTTGATCACTCCGGACTCCTTGAACTCCTCGTACAGGTCGTTTCCTTCGCGGGTGCGCTCACCCACGCCGGCGAACACGGACACACCGCCATGCTCCTTGGCGATGTTGTTGATCAGTTCCTGAATCAGCACGGTCTTGCCCACACCGGCACCACCGAACAGGCCGACCTTGCCGCCCTGGCGGTAAGGAGCCAGCAGGTCGATAACCTTGATGCCGGTCTCGAACACCTTGGGCTTGGTTTCGAGCTCGGTGAGCTTGGGAGCCTCGCGGTGGATCGGAGCGGTGGCCGTGGCATTCACGGGACCCTGCTCGTCCACGGGCTCGCCGAGCACGTTGAAGATGCGGCCGAGGGTGGCTTCACCCACGGGCACTGAGATGGG
>JAYKJA010000058.1:0-41632 GCA_035285905.1 Synechococcaceae cyanobacterium | reverse complement strand
ACGTTGTCGTCATCGGTGCACAGTGGGGTGACGAGGGGAAGGGCAAGATCACCGATCTGCTGAGTCGCTCCGCCGATGTGGTGGTGCGCTATCAGGGCGGTGTGAATGCCGGTCACACGATCGTTGTGAACCATCAGGTGCTGAAACTGCACCTGATCCCCTCCGGAATTCTCTATCCCGACACCGTCTGTCTGATCGGTTCAGGCACGGTCGTTGACCCCAAGGTGATGCTGGGCGAGCTCGACATGCTCGCCGACTACGGTATCGATGTGAGCGGGTTGCAGCTGGCCTCCACGGCCCACGTGACCATGCCCTACCACCGCCTGCTTGATCAGGCGATGGAGCAGCGCCGCGGGGATCGCCGCATCGGCACCACCGGCCGGGGCATCGGGCCCACCTACGCCGACAAGTCGGAGCGCAACGGCATCCGCATCATCGACATCCTCGATGAGGGCCGCCTGCGCGATCGCCTCGCCGGCGTGCTGGCCGAGAAAAACGAAATTCTGCAGAAGCTCTACGGCCTCGAACCGCTCGACTTTGAGGCCGTGGTGGCCGAATACGTGGCCTACGGCCAGCGGCTGGCCCCCCACGTGGTGGATTGCACCCGCGCCATTCACCAGGCGGCCCGGGCCCGCAAGAACATCCTGTTCGAGGGCGCCCAGGGCACCCTGCTCGACCTCGACCACGGCACCTACCCCTACGTCACCTCCTCCAACCCGGTCTCCGGCGGTGCCTGCATCGGTGCCGGAGTCGGTCCCACCCTGATCGACCGGGTCATCGGGGTGGCCAAGGCCTACACGACCCGCGTCGGCGAGGGGCCCTTCCCCACGGAGCTGGAAGGCAGCCTCAACGACCACCTCTGTGATCGTGGAGGGGAGTTCGGGACCACCACCGGCCGCCGTCGCCGCTGCGGCTGGTTCGACGGCGTGATCGGTCGCTATGCGGTCCAGGTGAACGGCCTCGACTGCCTGGCGATCACCAAGCTGGACGTGCTCGATGAACTCGATGCGATCCAGGTGTGCGTGGCCTACGAACTGGACGGCCGCCGCATCGACCATTTCCCCAGCAGCGCGGAGGATTTCGCCCGCTGCCGTCCCGTGTTCGAGACCCTGCCGGGCTGGCAGACCTCCACCGCCCACTGCCGCAGCCTCGAGGACCTCCCCCCCACAGCCATGAGCTACCTGCGTTTCCTGGCGGAACTGATGGAGGTGCCGATCGCCATCGTCTCTCTCGGCGCCCAGCGGGATCAGACGATCGTGGTCGAGGATCCGATCCATGGCCCCAAGCGGGCCCTGCTCAGCGTCTGAATCCCGGCGTGCGCCTCGCACCGTCTCCTTCCCACCTCGCTCCAGCTCCATGCCCTCCCCCTCCGCCGACCGCTTCGATGTGGTCGGCATCGGCAACGCCATCGTCGACGTGCTGGTCCAGGCGGACGATGCAGCGCTGGAGGCCCACGACCTGACCAAGGGCACCATGGCCCTGGTCGATGAGGCCATGGCGGAACGGCTCTACGGCAGTGTCGGCCCCGGGCTGGAAACCTCCGGCGGCTCCGCCGCCAACACCCTGGCGGGCATCGCCCAGCTGGGGGGCCGTGCCGGCTTCATCGGTCGGGTGCGCGATGACCAGCTGGGGGCGATCTTCAGCCACGACATCCGCGCTGTCGGCGCCCACTACGACACCCCGGCCGCCTGCAGCGGGCCTTCCACCGCCCGCTGTCTGATCCTGGTCACCCCCGATGCGCAGCGCACCATGTGCACCTACCTGGGTGCCTCGGTGAACCTCGACCCCTCCGACATCGACCTGGAGCTCGTCAGTCGCGCCAAGGTGCTGTATCTCGAGGGCTATCTGTGGGACAGCGAGGAGGCCAAACGGGCCTTCATCGCCGCGGCCGAGGTGGCCCGCAGCAGCGGTGGCCAGGTGGCCCTCTCCCTCTCCGACGCCTTCTGCGTCGACCGCCATCGCGCCAGTTTTCAGGAGCTGGTCGATGGCCACGTCGACATCCTGTTCGCCAATGAGATGGAGATCACTTCCCTCTACGAAGCCAACAGCTTCGAGGAGGCCGCCGAACAGGTCCGCGGCCGCTGCCGGATTGCGGCCCTTACCCGCAGCGAACAGGGCTCCCTGCTGCTCAGCGGCGATGAGCGCATCCCCATCGCCCCCTTCCGGCTCGGTCCGCTGGTCGACACCACCGGGGCCGGCGATCTTTATGCGGCGGGCTTCCTGCATGGCTACACCCAGGGAGCCCCCCTGCAGCGCTGCGGCCAGCTGGGCTCCCTCTGTGCCGGTCAGGTGGTCACCCAGCTGGGTCCTCGTCCCCAGGCGGATCTGCGCCGGCTGGTGAGCCAGCACCTGGGCTGACCAGCTCCGCCGCCAGCCAGGCCCCATACCCCTGATCGCTCTGCGCCGGCCACTCCAGCCACAGGGGTGTGGCGTAGCCGTGCCGCTGCAGCACGGCCTCGTGCAGCGCAGCCAGGTGCGACCGGTCGGTCTTGATCAGCAGCTGCACCTCACGGCTGTCCTCCAGCGCCCCCTGCCAGTGGTAAAGCGAGCGCACGGGGATCAGGCTGATGCAGGCGGCCAGGCGCAGCTCCAGCAACGCGCGCGCCAGCTCCTCCGCCCGCGGTTCCCCCGCTTCGCTGGTCAGCACCAGCCAGACCTCGCTCCCGGCTCTCTGCACCCCAGCGCTGCCCTCTGCGCGAGGCGTCCGGTCAGACCCAACCTGCTGACTGGTCATGCCACTCCAGCAATCCGCCCGGCAACGCTGGCGCGCCGCTGTCTCCATGCTGGCCCGCAACGCCGCCGCTGACCAGCGCCGTCGCCCAGCAGTGTTGCGGACGGGAGGTCGTTCAGTCTGCGGAGGGCCCCACCCCCAGACGGCGCAGCAGCGCCTCGTACCCCAGCACCTCGGCGTGGGTGCCGGCTCCCTGCGGGCGCTGCAGCAGCAGCAGGCGCAGGCCCAGCTCCGCGGCGACACGGCGCCATTGCAGCTCGGGGGGACCGCCGGAGCCTCGGCAGAGGATCGTCTCGATGCGCCAGCGGCGGCACAGGGCCCGCTCGAGCGGAGTGCCCTCAGGTCCCTGCGGGCGGGGCTGCAGCAGGGCCACCCGCTCGGCTGGCAACCCGGCCGCCAGGGCCAGTCGCAAGGCCTCGGGGCGGGGCAGGATGCGGGCATGGTGCAGGGCCGGGGCGCTCCGCCGACACGCCTCCGCCAGATGCCGGGCGCCGATCGCCAGCAGCAGGTGCTCCCCCGGGCGACAGCACCCCTGCAGCTCCGCCAGATCCCCCAGGGTCTGCTCGAACGGAGCTGGGTCCGGTCTTGGCCGTTCCAGCCGCAGCAGCGGCTGCTGCAGTTGTCGACAGCTGTCCGACAGGTCGCCGCGAATGGCCATGGCGAACGGATGGCTGGCATCGATCACCCAGCGGAACGGGTCTCCGGCGGCAGCCGCCGCTCGCAGCTGGTCGCTCACCCCCGGCTGCCGGACACCGATCGCTCCGACCGCGATCTCCAGCCCGGGCCTGGCCGCATAGGCCCGGGCGGCCGCCTGCGTGACGACGCTGACCCTCAGTCTCCAGCCGGCTCCCACCAGCGCCTCCGCCAGGGGCGGTCCCTCCCCCGTGCCTGCGATCAACCAGAGGCGACCCGTGGAGCGATGCATCAGGATGGGGACCGGATTCGACGGAATGGGGCGTGAACCACTGCCTGCTCGAAGCGGAAGTGCTGGAGGCACCCCAGCTTCGCTACACCCAGGACAATCAGACGCCGGTGGCGGAGATGACCGTGCGCATCGACGGTCTGCGGCCGGATGATCCGCCGGGCCAGCTCAAGGTGGTCGGCTGGGGAAGCCTGGCCCAGGAGATCCAGAACCGCCTGCAGGTGGGCCAGAGGCTGGTGCTCGAGGGTCGTCTGCGGATGAACACCGTCGCCCGGCCCGATGGTGTCAAGGAGAAGCGGGCCGAACTCACCCTCTCGCGCCTGCACCCCCTCGGCGGCGACACCATCAGCGGGATGCCCCCCGCGTCCGCCTCACCGGGGCGCTCTGCAGCACCGTCGCGACCCGCCGGTGCCCCCCGCAGCTCGGCCCCGCCGGCCGATCCCCCGCCTGCAGCGCCGACCTGGGCACCGTCGGGAGCCGGGGCACAGTCGCCGCCTCCCGCCCCCGCGATCCCGGCCTGGGATCCCTCCCCGCTGGTGCCGCGGGAGCCGATCGAGCCGGACGACATTCCCTTCTGACGGCCTGCGGCCACCCTGCCGCGACGACAGTCCCTGCCTCTGTCCAGGCTCGGGCTCTTCCAGGGCGCTCACCGGTGAATGCCCCTGGGGTGGCCGTCCCTGCAGTCTCCCGGGCTGGCTCCCGCAGCCGGATGGCGGTCAACGACCCATCCGCTGAGCCCCCGACACGGCGGGGCGACTTGCGCAGAGCGCAGATCCCTGCGGCCGGACCCTCTCGGCGCCGCTGGCGAGCCCCCCATCGGTCCGGATCGGCCGGCCCTGGATGCACTGATCAAGCAGACCTGGAGGGGGGCTGTGATGCCTCAGTCGCTCAGGTGAGCCGATCGGCCGCCAGCTCCAGCATCTGGCCCAGCTCCCGCTCGAGGGCCGCCAGATCGAGGCGCCACTGGGGCCACTGGCCGGCGTCCAGCTGGCGCAGCAGCCACAACCGGTCCTGGCCCAGCTGAGCCAGCAGTTCGGCGGTGGTGGGTTCGCCATCGCCGGAGGCCGCCGAGCTGGCGGCCCCGACGGGGACGACCTCGGGAGCGGAGCTGGAGGAGAAGGACATCGGACCGCGGCTTGCCGGCACCCCATCCTGCCCGGCGCTGCGGGAGGATGGCGCGATGCAAGGCCAACCCCTCTCCGCCCTCCGCTCCCCGGGCACGCTCGTCACCCTTGGCGGTGCCGCCCTCACCGTGATCGGCTCAGTCGCCTATCTGGGGGACAACGCCAACCTCAGCCTGCCCACCATCTTCTACGGGTTGCCGATCCTGCTCGGGGGGCTGGCGTTGAAATCCTCCGAGCTGCCGCCGGCCCCCCGCCTGGTGCCTCCCGATCAGCTGCGTGAGCTGCGCAGCCTGGAGGCGAGTGAGCCGCTGCGCAAGCTGCTCAGCGATGTCAGCCGCTGGCGCTACGGCCAGAAGGCCCATCTGGAGAGCTCCCTGGAGGCGCTCAAGCTCTGGGACGAGGACAACCCTCCCCAGCTGCTGGCGGTGGAGGAGCTGCAGCTTCCCGAGGGCTACGGCCTGCGCCTGGAGTTCGCCCCCAACGGCGTTGCGGCTGAACGCTGGTTCGCCCTGCAGGATCGGCTGGGGCGGTTCTTCGGCAAGGGGCTGCGGGCTGAGCTGGATCAACCCGGCCCCGACCGGCTCAATCTGCGGCTGCTGCCCAGCGGCTGAACAGCGCCTTTCCCCGTGTCCTTCCCGGAGCACCAGCCCCGCCCCCCCACGCCTCCGCCCATGACCGCCAGCCGCTTCAGCGATCTGCCCATCAGCGAGGCCGACAGCCTGCGGGTGTCGGTGCTGAGCGAGGCTCTGCCCTATATCCAGCGCTTCGCAGGCCGCCGCGTGGTCGTCAAGTACGGCGGAGCTGCCATGGTCCGGGAGGAGCTGCGGGAGGCGGTGTTCCGCGATCTGGCCCTGCTGGCCTGCGTCGGCGTCCAGCCGGTGGTGGTGCACGGCGGGGGGCCGGAGATCAACCAGTGGCTGTCCCGCCTGCAGATCGAACCCCGCTTCCGCGACGGCCTGCGCATCACCGACCGGGAGACGATGGATGTGGTCGAGATGGTGCTCGTCGGCCGGGTCAACAAACAGATCGTCAACGGGCTGCACCGGGTCGGCGGTCGGGCGGTGGGCCTCTGTGGCAGTGACGGCGGACTGGTTCAGGCCCGCAGCTGGGGCGACGGCTCCCATGGCCTGGTCGGCGAGGTGGCCTGCGTCGACCCCGATGTGCTCACCCCTCTGCTGGCCGCTGGCTACATCCCGGTGATCTCCAGCGTCGCCCCCGATGCGGCCGGTGACGCCCACAACATCAACGCCGACACCGTGGCCGGCGAGCTGGCGGCGGCGCTGCAGGCCGAGAAGCTGATTCTGCTCACCGACACCGCCGGCATCCTGCGGGACCGCCAGGATCCCGGCTCCCTCATCCGGCAGCTGAGCCTCAGCGAAGCCCGTCAGCTGATCGCCGACGGCGTCGTCGAAGGCGGCATGACCCCCAAGACCGAATGCTGCATCCGCGCCCTGGCCCAGGGCGTCGGCGCCGCCCACATCGTCGATGGCCGGGTGGCCCACTCCCTGCTGCTGGAGGTGTTCACCGATGCCGGCATCGGCACGATGGTGGTGGGAAGTCCGTCCCGGCTGGCGGGCTGAACACCCCGATGGCGGATGAGGCGTTCAAGGCGGCCAGGCTGGCCCTCGACCGCGGCGACTACAGCACGGCCCTGCGCCTGCTGCAGCCCCTGGCTGAGAGCCTGGGGGTCGCCACGGCCGAAGGCGCCGAGGTGCGGCTCTGCATGGCCACGGCCCTGATGGGCCTCGGGGACAGCGGGGCAGCCGCGGACTGTTGCCGGGGCCTGCAGCGCTGCCCGGACGCGGGGCTGCGGGCGCAGGCGCGGGAACTGCTG
This sequence comes from Synechococcaceae cyanobacterium, assembly GCA_035285905.1. Lineage (GTDB taxonomy): Bacteria > Cyanobacteriota > Cyanobacteriia > PCC-6307 > Cyanobiaceae > Cyanobium. Next base: position 35,021 of record JAYKJA010000058.1, on the reverse strand, counting down.
CTGGTGCTGGAGGCACCGGCCCTGCAGCGTCCGCGGGAATGGTCGCTGACCCTGCCGGATCTGGCGGGTGGGCGACCGTTGGAGCAGCTGCGCGGCAGCGGTCCCCGCGGGCGTGGCAGCAGCAAGCCCCCCCCGCCGCCCCCGCCGCCGGTGGGGCCCACCCGGGCTCCGCTGGGGTTCGCTGCGATCAGCCTGCTGCTGGTGCTGCTGGTGCTGCTGGCGGCGGCCCTGGGGGGGTGCATGGAGGTGCGCAGCGCGGTGCACTTCGATGGCCCTGGCCGTCTGCAGGTGAGCCACCAGCTGCGCCACGACTCCGGCACCATCACCCCCTGGCAGCGGCGGCTGGCTTCCCGGCTGCAGGGCGCGGGGTTCACGGCGTCGACCGGGGCCGAAGGTCTGCGCCTGAGCACCCCGGTGCTGCCCGCCGGCCAGGCGCTGGAGGCCTTCGTCGACAGCCTGAGCCAGGCCAGCCTGCTGGCGGGCCATCCGCTGCCGCCTCCCCGCCTGGAGTGGTCGGAACGCAACTGGTGGCTCGGGGTGAGCCAGACCCTTGAGCTGCAGCTCGATCTTGCGGGTCTGGCCGACCTTCCGGGCCTGGACCTGAGCCTGCAGCTCGACCCCGTCGCCCCCCGGGCGGTGCGCCGGGCGCAGCCCCTGCCGGCCCGGGCCCGGGGGCGGGCGCTGGTCTGGCCCCTGGCGCTCGGCCAGACCAACACCCTGCGGCTGCGCTGCTGGCGCTGGAGCGTGGTCGGTCTCGGCAGCCTGCTGATCGCCCTGGCCCTGGGGGTCAGCCTGGTGCTGCAGCGGATCCGCCTGCGGCTCGGCTACGGCCCCCCCCAGCTGCCGGCCTGACCGCAGCCTGACACTCGCCTCTGAGCGGCTGCCTCCTGCCGTTCAGAGCGTCTGGGGGTCAGGGTCGATCGTCAGGCCGATCTCCCGCGGCAGCAGGGTCCGCAGAGCGGCCTCCGGTGGCAGGGGCAGGGACGGGGGCGGTGTTCCGGGCGGCCAGGGGCCGTGCAGCAGCAGCTGCCAGCGGCTGCGTCCGGCCACCCGGGCCACCGGAGCCGGAGCCGGCCCGATCAGGCTCCAGCCGGCCCGCTCCAGCTCCGGGCGGATCTGTTCCGCCACGATCGTGGCTGCGGTGGCCGTGGCCGAGGCCACCGACCCCACCAGCCGCAGCAGGCAGGCCCGGCTGAAGGGCACCAGGCCGGCCTGAAGCCGGCAGTCCAGCTCGGCGTCGAGGAAGCGCTCGTAGCGGCCGTCGATCAGGTGCTGCATCACGGGATGGTCAGGGCTGTAGGTCTGCACCAGCACCTCCCCCGGGAGCTCGCCGCGGCCGGCCCGGCCCGCCAGCTGCAGCAGCAGCTGCAGGCAGCTTTCCCCCGAGCGCAGGTCGGGACGATGCAGCAGACCATCGGCGGCCAGCACGGCCGCCAGGGTCACCCGGGGCAGGTCCATGCCCTTGGCCAGCATCTGGGTGCCCACCATCACATCCGCCTCGCCCTGGGCGAAGCGCTCCAGCAGGCGGCGATGACCATCGCGGCCACGGGTGGTGTCGGCATCGAAGCGCAGCAGGCGCAGCTCCGACAGTTCAGCGCCGAGCTGCTCCACCACCCGCTGGGTGCCGGCCCCGAAGGGCTTGAAGGCCGTGGAGTGGCAGTGGCTGCAACGCGCGGCGATCTCCTGGCGGTGGTCGCACCAGTGGCAGCGCAGCCATTCGCGCCCGTCTCCCCGCCGATGCACGGTGAGGGAGACATCGCAGTGGGGACAGAGCACCGCCTCCCCGCAGCTGCGGCAGCTGAGGAACGTGCGGTAGCCGCGGCGCGGCACCAGCACCACCGCCTGCTCCCCCCGGTCCCGCAGCCCCTGCAGACGCTCCATCAACGGTCGGCTGATCAGCCTGCGGTGTCCGTCAGCGAGCTCCTGGCGCAGGTCGACGACGCGGACGGGGGGCGAGGGCCGAGCGCCGATGCGCTGCGGCAGGGTCAGCAGGGTCGTTCCGTGCCGGCAGGAGAGCCAGGTCTCCAGTGACGGGGTGGCGCTGCCGAGCAGCAGCCTTGCCCCCTCATGCCGCGCCCGCAGCCGCGCCACGGTCACGGCGTGGTAACAGGGCATCGGGCTGTCCTGCTTGTAGGAGCTGTCGTGCTCCTCATCGAGCACGATCAGCCCGACGCGATGCAACGGCAGGAAGACCGCCGAACGGGTCCCGACCGCCAGCTGAGGCTGCCGACGCTCGGCCCCCGCCAGGCAGTCGCGCCAGGCGGTGACTCTCTCGGCATCCCGCATGCCGCTGTGGTATTCGAGCACCCGGGGGCCGAAGCGCTCCCGGGCCCGGTCGAGCAGCTGGGGAATCAGGCCGATCTCCGGGGTCAGCAGCAGCACGCTGCGACCCGCGGCCAGGTCCCGGGCGGCGGCCTGCAGGTAGACCTCCGTCTTGCCGGCGCCGGTGACCCCCCACAACAGCAGCTCCTGGCCCGGCGACGCCGCGTCGATCGCCTGCAGGGCGGCGGCCTGAGCGGGGGTGAGCTGCCGTGGTGGCGAAGCCATCACCGCGGCGAGCGCCGCGTCCCCCTCGCCCCTGTCCGGAGCCGGGGCGGCGGGACCCGCCGGGCGCAGCTCCCGCCGCAGCAGCCCCCGTTGCTCCAGTCGCAGCAGGGCGGCGCGGCCCACGCCGGGCTGGGCCAGCAGGTCCCGCTGGCTGACGCAGCCGCCCCCGGCCGCCAGGGCCTCCAGCAGCCGCAGCTCGGCGGGGCCGGCGTCGGTGACGATCTCGGGTCCGCAGCGCTCGACCCATTGCAGGCGCCGGCCTCCCCCATCGCCCTGCCCCTGGCGCCGCTGGCCGAGCCAGCCCCCGGGGAGCGCCGCCTTGAGGGTGCGGAAGCGACTGGTGTGATATGTCTCCGCCACTGCGTCGATCAGGGCCTGCCAGCCGGGGTCGACCGCGGCGGGCTGGAGCACCCGCTCCACCGGCAGGATCGTGACCCCGTCGAGCTCGGGCGGCCGCTGCGGCAGAACCTCCACCACCAGGCCGGCGTGGCGGCGCCCCTGCAGGGGAACCAGCACCAGATCCCCCGGTCGGATCGGCAGGGGCCGGGGATTGGCGTAGGTGAACACGCGTCCCTCCCGCCCCGCTTCCACCCAGACCTCCAGCCAGCCGGGCCGGAGCGGGGGATCCTCACCGCCTGGGGAGGCCGACAACGACGGGAATGACGGCAATCTTGCAAAGGTCTCACACGATTCCTAGGATGTCGTTGTTGGGCAGCTCAACAGCTGCTGTCGGAACCGGGCAGAGTTCCGTCCTGAGGGAAGATGCGCCGAGGTGTCCGGTAACCCACCGCGACCCTGCGATCTGAGACCACCCTGACAGCCCTGCCCCGGCCTACTGCCGGTTGGATTCCGGTGCATCCCCTGGGCCGGCTTCCCGACACCCCCAACCTCCTGCTGCCCTTGCTCCCCGCTCCCGTGACGGGCTCCTCCTCGTCACGACCGCATCGTCAGATCCTCCGGTCGAGTCGGCTCCGCCTCCCCTGCGACCGATGAGCCGAATGATGTCGCCGTTGACCCGGCAGGACGTCAGACGACGCTGGGGTTCCACAGCCACGACCGTCACCCGCGTCCATTCCCGGTCATCGCTGCAGGCCCGAGGGTGGCGCCAACCCCAGCGGGGCCGTCCACCCACCATCCCCTTCGCCCGCCCGGATCTGCCGGTCTGAGCGCGCCCTTCTCCCCTCCTTTCGGATCCCTCCAGCCCTTCCGCCCCATCCCATGAGTCCTGTAGCCGCCAAGGCCAAGGCCGCCCTGCCCGAAATCGTTGCCGCGGTGAGTGCCAGCGGCGAGGTCATCGCACTGGATCCCCCCGCCAGCAAGCGCACCGCCGGCAAGGCCAGCAAGCCCAAGGCCAAGGCCAAGGCCAAGGCATCACCGGACTCAGCTGAGACCGCCGCGGAGCCCAAGCCGAAGGCCAAGGCGAAGGCCAAGCCCAAGGCGGCCGCCAGCCGCAGCAAGACCTCCACCAAGGCCGACGCGGTCAGCCCCGTCAGCGGTGACCTTGAGGCGGCGGCCGATGAGCTGCTGAATGCCGCCGACCTGGGCGGTGAGCTGGAGCTGCCGGCCATGGAGGCCGGGGCGGACAAGAAGGAGGCCAAGGGGGCCAAGGCCCTGGCCAGCATCAAGGTGGGGCCCAAGGGCGTCTACACCGAAGACTCGATCCGCGTCTACCTGCAGGAGATCGGGCGCATCCGCCTGCTGCGTCCGGATGAGGAGATCGAGCTGGCCCGCAAGATCGCCGACCTGCTGGAGCTGGAGGAGAAGGCGGCGGAATTCGAGGCCGACAAGGGCCACTTCCCGGACACCAAGGAATGGGCGGCCCTGTTCGACATGCCGCTCACCAAGTTCCGCCGCAGGCTGATGCTGGGCCGGCGGGCCAAGGAGAAGATGGTTCAGTCCAATCTCCGGCTGGTGGTCTCGATTGCCAAGAAATACATGAACCGTGGTCTGTCCTTCCAGGATCTGATCCAGGAAGGCAGCCTCGGGCTGATCCGTGCCGCCGAGAAGTTCGACCACGAGAAGGGCTATAAGTTTTCCACCTATGCCACCTGGTGGATCCGGCAGGCGATCACCCGGGCGATCGCCGACCAGAGCCGAACCATCCGGCTGCCGGTGCACCTGTACGAGACCATCTCGCGCATCAAGAAGACCACCAAGACCCTCAGCCAGGAATTCGGTCGCAAGCCAACGGAGGAGGAGATTGCCGAAAGCATGGAGATGACAATCGAGAAGCTTCGCTTCATCGCCAAATCCGCTCAGTTGCCCATCTCCCTGGAAACGCCGATCGGCAAGGAGGAGGATTCACGCCTGGGAGACTTCATCGAGGCCGACATCGAAAATCCTGAGCAGGATGTGGCCAAGAACCTGCTGCGGGAAGATCTGGAAGGGGTGCTGGCCACCCTCAGCCCCCGCGAGCGGGATGTGCTGCGCCTGCGCTACGGGCTCGACGATGGCCGCATGAAGACCCTGGAGGAGATCGGTCAGATCTTCGATGTCACCCGCGAACGGATCCGTCAGATCGAAGCCAAGGCCCTGCGCAAGCTGCGCCACCCCAATCGCAACGGAGTGCTCAAGGAGTACATCAAGTGAGCTCGCTCTGCGTCGGGGGCCGGGCGCTGCTGTCCCCCCGCTGAGCCACCGTTCACCCGTGGACACCACCCCCAACCCCCAGCGGTCCCCAGGCCTGTCACCCCACGGTGATGCTGCAGAGCGTCTGCGGCTCACCGTCGTACTCCCCACCTACAACGAACGGGACAACGTCGCCCCGATCGTGGCGGAGCTGCTGCCCCTGCAACAGCAGCTCGATCTTGAGATTCTGTTTGTCGATGATGACTCCGCCGACGGCACCGCCGAGGCGGTGCGGGTGCTGGCCCATCGCCATCCGATGATCCGGCTGATCCGCCGCATCGGCAGGGCCGGCCTCTCCAGTGCCATCAAGGAAGGCATCCTCGACGCCACCGGTGACGTGGTGGCTGTGATGGACTGCGATGGCCAGCATCCGCCGGCCGCCGTGCTGATGGCGGTCGATCGCCTGCTGCGCAGCGGCGCCGATCTGGTGGTCGGCAGTCGGTTCCACAGCGAGGCGACGATCGCCGGGCTCAGCGACCGTCGGCAACGCAACTCGAATCTGGCCAATGCGGTGGCCCGCTTCAGTCTGCCGCGCTATCGCCATCTCACCGATTACATGAGCGGATTCTTCGTCCTCAGGCCGGATGCGGTGCTGGCGGATACTCGGCGCGTGGATGTCAATGGTTTCAAATTCCTGTACGAACTGTTGGCGATCAGTCGCGGACGTCTCCGGGTGGAGGAGGTGCCCCTGACCTTTCAGCCGCGCATCGCCGGCGATTCCAAGCTCGATCTGGCGATCGTGTGGGATCTGGGGATCTCGATGCTGCACACCCTGCTGCTGCGCATCGTGCCCCGGCGGGCGATCAGCTTCGCGCTGGTCGGGGCCTCCGGAGTCGCCGTGCAACTGCTGGTCTCCCAGCTGCTGCGCTCGCTGGCCCTGGTCGACTTCGCCGGCTCGATCTTTCCGGCCGCCCTCGTCGCCGCCACTTCCAACTACCTGATCAACAACGCCCTCACCTTCCGCTTTCAACGCCAGCGGGGCATGGCCCTGGTCAAGGGGTTGCTGCGTTTTCTGCTGGTGGCCTCCCTGCCTGTGCTCGCCAATGTCGGCGTTGCCAGCACCTTCTACAGCCGTGTGGCCTCCGATGCCTTCTGGGCCCAGCTGGCGGGCATCGTGGTGGTGTTCGTCTGGAACTACGCCGCCTCCTCGCGTCTGGTCTGGAATTCCCCCTGAGCGACCGCCTGTCCGCTCCGCCTCCCGCCCATGGCAGGCGGCCAGCAGACTGGCGCGCGGATGCCCTGTGCCGGGGCTCCACGTCCCTTCGGACCCCTCATGGATCAGACACCCTCCCCCGCTCCTGCCGCTTCCGCTTCGCCGGCCTCCCTGCTGGCGGGTCTGCGGGGCCTGCGCTCCGCCCCTGAGCTCGCTCCCGCCGAACGGCAGCAGCTGCGGGAGGAGCTGGCCCAGGCCATGGCCCCCTGCCGCTGGTTCACCGTCGGCGTGATGGCCGATTCCGCTGCAGCCGCCGTGGCCCTGCTGCGACGCTGCGAGGCCGCCTGGGGCTGGCCCCCCCTGCAGCCCGGCGACGACGACGGCACCGCCGGGAGCCCCGCAGACGACACGGTGTTCCTCAAGGGCAACCAGCGCAGCGGTCACTACCTGCTGCGACAGGAGGCCGGCCTGGGGCAGGGCCTGCTGATCAGCGGCCACGATGCGGACGACCCCGGCGCCGACGACACCTGGGGCCCCCTGCCGCTCGACCTGTTCGACTGATTCGCGTGAACGGCTGGTCCCTAGGCTGGCCGACTGTTGAGCGGCAATCCGCGCCGCCCCCGCACGCGCCCGATGGTCAGCACCCCTCCCGGCTCCTCGTCCGGTTCCAGCCTGCGCATCGCCTCCCGTCGCAGCCAGCTGGCCATGGTCCAGACCCACTGGGTGCGCGATTCGCTGGCGGCCGCCCACCCGGGCCTGTCGATCAGCATCGAGGCCATGGCCACCCAGGGCGACAAGATCCTTGACGTCGCCCTGGCCAAGATCGGCGACAAGGGCCTGTTCACCAAGGAACTGGAAGCCCAGATGCTGGTCGGCCGCGCCGACATCGCCGTCCACAGCCTCAAGGATCTGCCCACCAACCTCCCTGAAGGCCTGATGCTCGGCTGCATCACCGAACGGGAGGACCCCGCCGATGCCCTCGTCGTCCACAGCCGGCACCGGGACCACAGCCTGGCCTCCCTGCCGGAGGGCTCCGTGGTCGGCACCAGCTCCCTGCGCCGCCTGGCCCAGCTGCGCCACCACTACCCCCACCTGCAGTTCAAGGACGTCCGCGGCAACGTGCTGACCCGCCTGGAGAAGCTCGATGCCGGCGAGTACGACTGCCTGATCCTTGCGGCCGCCGGCCTGGAGCGGCTCGGCCTTGCCGATCGCATCCACGAACTGATCGATCCCTCCATCTCGCTCCATGCCGTCGGCCAGGGAGCCCTCGGCATCGAATGCCGCGAGGGCGATGCCGAGGTGCTGGCCTGCATCCAGGTGCTCGAACATCGCCCCACCGCCCTGCGCTGCCGGGCCGAACGGGCCTTTCTGCGCCAGCTCGAGGGCGGATGCCAGGTGCCGATCGGTGTGAACAGCCGCCTCGAGAGCCGCGAGGGGCAGGACGAGCTGGTGCTCACCGGCATGGTCGCCAGCCTCGACGGCCAGCGCCTGATCCGCGACAGCTGCAGCGGCCCTCAGGCGGATCCTGAGGCCATCGGCATCGCCCTGGCGGAACGGCTGCGTTCCCAGGGCGCAGGGGAGATCCTGGAGGAGATCTTTGCCACCGTCCGTCCCGAGGCCTGATTCCGCCGGCGGGCCCTCCGGTCGCGGCCAGCCCCTCAGCGGCACGGAAACCCGGGGCCTTCCCTTCCAGTGGAACCTGCTGGCCTGGGCGGCTTTGGTCGGCATCCTCACGGGCCTGGCTGTCGTGGGTTTCCACGAGCTGCTCGGTCTGATCAACAACTTCCTCTACGGCCCCTTCGTCGACGGGCTGCTGGCGGTCGGCCGCTCCTCGGTGCCCGCCCCGCCTCCCGCCCCGCTGCCTCCGCCCTCGCCGGCTGTGACCGGGCCGGGCACCCCGCTGCAGGCGCTGCTGCAGCTCGGCCTCGGGGGCATCGGCTTTCTGCCTCCCCCTCCGGCTCCCCCCGAGCCCCCCACCATCGCCATGCCCAGCAAGCCCGACTGGCTGGAGCTCTGGCCGGTGCTGGTGGTCCCCACGGTCGGGGGACTGGCGGTGGGGGTGCTGCGCCGCTTCGGCGGCGAGATCGGCCCGGGACTGCCCAGCCTGATGGCCATGGCCGACGGCACCCTGGTCAGCAAGCCGCGGCTGCCCTTTCAACGCCTGCTGGCCGCCTCCCTCAGCCTCGGCAGCGGAGCCTCGCTCGGACCGGAGGGTCCCAGCGTGGAATCCGGGGGCAACATCGGCCTCTGGGTTGCCCGGCGGGCCAGCCTGTCGCCGCAGTCCCAGAAGGCCCTGGTGGCGGCGGGGGTGGCGGCCGGCCTGGCGGCTGGCTTCAAGGCGCCGATCGCCGGCGTGTTCTTCGCCTTCGAAGGCAGCTTCAGCTCCGTGCCCGGCCGCCCCAGCCTGCGGGCCGTGCTGGTGGCCGCCGTGGCCTCCGCCCTGATCACCCAGCTGGCCCTGGGGGACACCCCGATCCTGAGGCTGCCGGCCTACGAGGTGCGCTCGATCTGGGAACTGCCCCTCTACCTGGGCCTCGGGCTGGTGGCCAGCCTGATGTCCTGGCTGCTGATCTCCCTGCTGGCTGCCGGTCGCGATGCCCGGGTGCAGCGCCTGGTGCAGCAGCTGCCGCCGGGGCTGGCCACCGCCCTCGGTGGCGCCGCCGTCGGGGTGATGGCCCTGGCCTTTCCCCAGGTGCTGGGCGTCGGCTACGACACGATCGAGGCGCTCCTGGGCCGGGACGGAGGCATCCCGATGCTGGCCCTGCTCACGCTGCTGGGGGTCAAGCTGCTGGCCACCGCCACCAGCAATGCCTCGGGGTTTGTCGGCGGAGGCTTCGCCCCCTCCCTGTTTCTCGGTGCCGTGCTCGGCAACGCCTATGGACAGCTTCTGGGGGAAGGCGGCCTGCACCTGCCCGTGGCCGAACCGCCGGCCTATTCCATGGTGGGCATGGCGGCCGTCCTGGCCGGCAGCGCCCGGGCCCCGCTCACCGCCCTGCTGCTGCTGTTCGAACTCACGCGCGACATCCGCATCGTGCTGCCGCTGATGGCCGCCGCCGGCCTCAGCGCAGCCCTGGTGGAGCGCTGGCAGGGGCTGCGGGATCCCGGCCTGCTGGGGGCCGACCCGATCGAGGAGGTGCGCCGAGCCCGGTTGGCCTCTCTCTCGATCTGCGAGGCCTTCGAGCCGTTGGCCCCCCTGGTGCTCCCTGCGGCGACCCCCGCCTCAGAGGCGCTCGATCAGCTGATCGCCAGCCATGGACATTGCCTGATCGTGGCCGACCACGGCACGGCCATCGGATTGGCCACCCTCTCGGATCTGCAGGGCGCCCTGTGCGCCTCCCTGGCACCGCAGGAGCCGGTGAAACTGCAGGACTGTCTGCGCAGCGATCTGGTCTGGCTGCCCCTGTCCGCGCGACTCGACCAGCTGGAAGACCAGCTGATGCCGAACGGACTCCGGCAGCTGCCGGTGTTCGAACTCCCCTCCGGCATCGCTGGGGCGCTGCCGGTGGGCCTGCCGAGCGAGGGTCTGCCGCTGGAGCGCCTGCGCGGCCTGGCCAGTCGCGACGGCATGGCCCTGGCCCTGGCCCGGCGCTTTCAGCGGCAGATCGAGGACTCGTCCCTGAGCGGACTCGACAGCAGGGCCTCGGCCACGGGATCGGCCTGAGACAGGAGCCTGAGGATGCGGTCGAGATCCAGCTGGGAGAGTTCGCCGTCATTCCCCCACTTCAAGGCCGTGCTGTTGAGCTGATCGGACTGGAGGAAGGTCGGATCAGGGCATGAACTGGGCTGGAAATCAGGCATCGTCAGGATTTGGGCGGCCGGCGAGGGGTGGCGACGTCGTTGACGAAACTTAGGGGTCGGAAGCCGCGGATCGCCCCGCAGGACGGGGGATCTCCAGAATGTCTTTCGTCGGCCCGATACCGTTTTCCATTCGCTCCCCGGCTCTCCGCGGTCCCCCCTGTGGTGCAGGGCCCACAGCCTCGATCGACGGGACCGGAGCCGAAAAAAACGGGGGGACGCCACCGCATCCCCCCGCCTGTTGTGCACGCCCCTGAGGAGGGGACGCAAGATCATCCGTCGGCCAACCTCATTTGCGCACCACCACTGGGGTCCCGAGGCTGACCCGATCGAACAGGAAGCGCACGTGGTCCCCCAACATGCGCACGCATCCGTGGGTCACCGCCGCCCCCTGCTGCACGGCCCAGGCCCAGGCCGCCGGGGTGCCGTGGATGCCGAACTGGTTCTTGCCCTGGTTCAGGAACCCGATCCAGCGGTCCCCGAGGGGGCCGTTGGGGCCAACGGTGGCGTTGATCTTGCCGCTCTTGGTGCTCTGGTACTGAGGGTTGATCACCATGTTCTGAACCTGAAAGGTTCCGGTCGGCGTCGGGGTTGCCGGATCGCCGATCGCCACCGGCCAGCTGCCCATCACCTTGCCGTTCTCCAGCAGGCTGATCCGGCGGCGGCCCAGCTCCAGCAGGATCTGCCGGTTAGCGGTGGCGGCGGCCGTGTCGGCCGTCCGGGCCTCGGGTGCGGTGCCGGTCACCCGGCCCACGGGTTCATCGGAAGCCAGGGCCACGGGGGCCTGCAGGCCGGCGACGCTGAGGGCCAGGGCCGCCAGGGAACGGCGCAGCCGCGCAGGGCGGACGGGGAGGATCGGGAAGATGGACGGCATGGAGCGGTTGAGGTCAGGCCAGAGGCGCGGGGAGTGGTCCGCGCGGGGGGTCGTGTCAGTTGACCAGTCTGGCGTCGATGGTGGAAAGGTAGCGGGCCTCGCACTCCTTGATGATCCGAACGGCTTCGCCTGTGTCGAGGAAGCCATTGACGCGGCAGGTGCCCGGCTTCTTGAGATCCTTGTAATGCTCCCAGTAATACTGGGTTTCCTTACGCCAGTGATCACCGAGTTGCTCGAAGCTGGTGATGTGATCCATGCGCTTGTCATCGGCCAGAACGGCGATCACCTTGTCGTCGACTTCGCCGCCGTCGTCGAAGGTCATGATGCCGATGATGCGGGCCTCCACCAGGCTGCCCGGTACGAGGGGTTCGGTGACACCCACGATCTCGATGTCGAGCGGATCGCCATCCTCATCCCAGGTGCGGGGAATGCAGCCGTAGGCGAACGGGTAGGCCAGGGAGGAATAGCCGACCCGATCCAGCTTGAGATGGCCTGTCTCGGTGATCAGCTCGTACTTGTTGATGGTGCTGGAGTTGAGCTCGATGATCGCGTTCAGCCGCAGCTCCGACTCATCGGCGAAGGCGGGCAGCACATGCAGCAGATTGAGCATCGTGCGGCTGGGCGCATGATCGATGTTCGCCATGGGCAGAGGAAATGCGGGCCGATCCTACGGACCGTCGTCTCCATCCCCTCCCGCCCCCAGCGGCGAGGGCCCACCGCCAGGCTCCGGCGACCCCGGCAGGCGCTGCCGGGCCCTTGACCTCCCTGCTGCAGGTTGGGCCGTCGCTCAGGTGCCCGACGCCAGCTGCTCGAGTTTGGCGCTCAGGTAATGCAGGAACGGCCCGGGCTCAAGCGGCCGACCGCTCACCTGCTCCACCAGCTCCTCCGCGGTCACACTGCGGCCCAGGCACCACACCTCCCGGGACAGCCATCGGCGGATCTCCTCCTCCTCCTGCGCGGCGATGCGCTCCTCCAGCGACCCCAGCGCCTCGCCCATGGACACGGCGAGCTGGGCGCTGATCAGATGGCCGAGGGCATAGGAGGGGAAATACCCGAACAGTCCCTCGGCCCAGTGGATGTCCTGCAGGCATCCCCGCGCATCCGAGGTCGGCGTGACCCCCAGCAGCTCCTGCATGCGGCGGTTCCATCGCGACGGCAGCTCCTCCACCGGCATCTCCTGTTCGATCAGCGCCAGCTCCAGCTCGTAGCGCAGCACGATATGCAGGCCGTAACTGAGCTCATCGGCCTCCACCCGGATCAGGCCGGGGCGCATCGGATTGAGCGCCCGCCAGAACCCGTGCGGCCCTCCCCAGGGATCCCCTGCCCCCTCGGGGCAGAAGGCCCCGTGCCAGCGAGCGGCGAAGGCGCGGCTGCGGGCCAGCCGGCATTCCCAGAACAGCGACTGCGACTCATGCACCGCCATTGAGGTGGCCTCCCCCAGGGGCCAGGGGAAGTAGTGGTCCTCGCTGCGGGGGAGACCCTGTTCATAAAGAGAATGCCCCCATTCATGGGCCGTGGCCAGGAAGGCGGCCAGCGGCTGGCCGGGGACGACGCGGGTGGTGATGCGGAAGTCCGCCGGTCCGAGGGTGCAGGAGAAGGGGTGGGAGGACCGGGACCGCTGGCAGCGGCTCGGGTCGTAGCCCCAGCTCTCGAGCAGACGCCTGCAGAGGCTCTCCTGCAGCGCCTCGGGCAGTTCCGGCGGCTCAGACGGCTGGATCTGAGGAAGCGCCCGCGCCGTCTCGAGCAGGCCCGGCAGCTCCCGTTCCAGGGGGGTGAACAGCGCGGTCAGGCGCTGCTTGCTGATCCCGGGCTCGAACGGCTGGGCCAGGATCTCCCAGGGGCTGCGGGGCTCCGGTTCCGCCGACTCCAGCTGGCTGGCCTGCTCACGCCGCAGCCGGATCAGCTCCGCCAGGCAGGGTGCGAAGGCGGCGAAGTCGTCGCAGCGGCGGGCCTCCTGCCAGATCGCATTGCCGCGGGCCTGGGCCTGGGCCAGCTGGCGTACCAGGGCCGGGTCCAGACAGCGCTGACGATTCAGCTCCAGGCGCAGCAGCTCCAGGTTGCGGCGCGGCGCCGCAGGGGCATCGGCCGGCAGCTCCTCCTCCGCCGCGGCGACCAGCTCCCCATAGGCATCGCTGCTCTGGCGCTGATGCAGCTGCCCCGCCAGCAGGGCCAGCTGTTCCCCCCGCCAGGCTGCCCCCGCCGCCGGCATCACGGTGTTCTGGTCGTAGTACAGCGCGCTGTGGATCGCCCCCAGCAGGCGGGTCTCATGCAGGTGGGCCCGCAGGCGGGAGCGGGCGTCGTGGGGCGCGGCGACCATGGGACTGGGAACGGGCCGGGCGATCCTGCCGCAGCTGCCCGGAGGCCGCGCCTCGTGGCGGCGTCCCCCTGCTGGCCCACACGCGCATCGGAGCGGTGAGGCCAGACCGCGCTGGCGCCGCGGGGCCGCCCCGCCTCAGGTGGCCGGTGCGGCAGGGCTCAGGGGCTGGTGAAGAAGCCCTGGCTGTTGAGCCACAGACCCAGCACCAGCATCGGCAGCAGCACCCCGCCAAGAATCATCAGGCGCATGCGCAGGCCGGCGTCGGGGATCAGGGGAGGCATCGGCGCTCGTTCATCCGGCCTCGGATTCTGCCGGCCGCTGCAGCCAGTGCAGCTGCATCGGCACACTGCCCTCGAGGCTGACCTTCACCGGACAGGCTTCCCCCGCCCGGCGCAGCAGCTCGAATTCATCCGCACGCAGCCCCGCCGGCAGGGTGATCCAGGCCTCCAGCAGCGCCACCCGGCGCGGGGCCGTGGTGGTCATCGTCTTCTCGACCCGCACCTCACTGTCCTCGAGGGTCAGCCCATGGCGCTCGGCGACGATGCCCAGGATCGTCAGCACGCAGGTGCCCAGGGCGGTGGCCAGCAGGTCGGTGGGAGAGAAGGCCTCGCCGCGGCCCTGGTTGTCGGCGGGGGCATCGGTGAGCAGTTCGCTGCCGGAGGGGCCGTGGACGCTGCTGCAGCGCAGCTGCCCGAGGTAGCGGGAGGTGATCGTGGTCATCGGCCGGACGTGGGGTGGGCGGTGGTCTGGCGGCAGCGGCAGAGGGTGTCGAGATCGGCGCGACCGGTCCAGCCGAGCCGGCGGCTGGCCCAGAAGCCGTAGGCCGCATCGGCGAGGGCAGCCACGCCGGGCCAGCGGGTCGGGGCGTAGAGCCAACCCAGATCCACCAGTTCATAGGCGCGGCGGAACACCTCCAGATCGCGCAGCACCTGCCCATCGGCGGCGATGGCATGGATGCGGCCCATCGCTTGCCGGTAGGTGATGCCGGCATGGGCGTCGGGGTCGTAGTCCGGCACGTCAATGTCCACGAAGGCCAGCCGTCCCCGCCCGGCATCACGGGAGCGCAGCAGCCTCACCTCCCGCAGACAGAGGGGACAACCACCGTCATAGAGAAGCGTGAGGGCCGCGGGCGCCGGATCCGGAGTCTGGCTCCGGGCCTCGACCTCGGCGTCAGCCCCGCGGGGCGTCGTCGGCGGACGCGAAGGGCTGGAGGGCGAGGGCGACAGCACGATGGGGCGACGCGGGGGAGACCTCACTCTGCCCGCTGCTCCCCGCTCAGCGCGGGAGCCGGCGCGGCGGCGTGATCCAGGGTCCACAGGGCCAGGCCGCCCCCACGGCCCCTGGCGGCCAGCCAGCGCACGCCTCCGCCCGCGGCTGCGGGGTCGGGACAGGTCCGGCTGCCGATCAGGGCGAAGAAGGGACGCCGCTGCGGCGGGGCCGGCGGCATGGATCCCTGCAGCAGCGTCTGGCTGCCCAGGCACAGCTGCCAGCGCTCGAACAGCAGCCACAGCAGCGGTCGCCGCCCCTCCAGCAGGGCCTTCCCCTGGAAGCGCAGCTCCAGCGCTCCGACGCTCACAGCGTTCTTCAGGCCGAGGGTCGGGCCGCAGCCCTCCCCGGGCGCGGGCGGCTCGAGGGGCTGCAGCTCCAGCCGGGCCGCCAGCCCCCGCAGCAGGGCGCTGCTCCACTGGGCGGGGCGGCCCGGCTGCCGGCTCCACACCCGCTGCAGACGCCAGGACCCCTGCAGGGAGACGCCCTCCAGGGCCGTTCCGCGACGACGGGCCTCCCGCTCAAGCTGCAGCAGCTGTGGTCCGTCGGGCAGGTGATCGGCAGGCGTCATGGCGTCGGGCAGGCCGGTGCACCGCCGCAGGCGGGGGCGCCCCGCCGGGGTGGAGGCAGTGATGTTGCGCAACTTAGGCGTCCCTTCCGAGGCCTGCGGCGCCGCATCCCAGCCAGTCCCCCGGCCGCAGTTCGCCTGCGGATGGACCGGCCACCCGGCTGCTCCCAGGCACGGGAAGGTTGGCCGGCGCCCTGGCCAGCGGCCCGCTCCATGCGGGCGGCATGGTCCGTGATGCCCCCAGATCGGGGGGCCTGCATCTGCTTCACGCAGCCGTCCTGCCAGGACGGAACTGGCCATCTTGGGCAGAGGACGCCGAGCCAGGTCTCCATGGCGACAGATCCTTGTGCCCCCTTCGGACGGCATCGCGGGGGGAACTCGCCAGCTCCTCGCCTGCCGGCGCCGGAACGGCAGGCCCGCCGGGGTGCCGGTCCCATCACGGCCTGCGGCATCGGGTTGAGCGGGCTGTTGCTGGGCTGGCTGGGGGCGAGCGGCGTCGGTCTGGCCCAGCCGGAGCCATCCGCGGAGGCCCCTCCGCCCCCAGCCGATCCCCAGCCCCCGTCACCGGCCCAGCTCGAGGTCCCCGCCGGCCCACCGCCCGATCTGCCGCCCCTGCCTCCGCCAGTACCGCCCCCCCTGCTGCCTGCGGCTCCACGCCCCGCCGCGGGCCGACCCCAGCCGCCGCGGCGCCCCGGCAGCGCTCCGGCGGCGAAACCGGCCGCGGGCAAGGGGCCGCGCCCGCTGGTGGCCAGGCTGGTGGTCGATCTGTCGCGACAGGAGCTGATCGCCTACGACAGCCGCGGGCGCACCCTGCTGCGACGTGCCGTCTCCACAGGGCTGCCGGTGAGTCCCACACCCCGGGGCTCCTTCGTCGTGGCGGGCCGCTACGAGCGCACCAGCCTGGTGGGCCCGGACTACCGCATCGAGGGGGTACGCCACGTGCTCTGCCTGGCGGGGCCCGGCCTCCGGCCCGACGCCATCTGCTTTCATCCGGCGCCCTGGCAGGAGGCGGCGCGCCAGCGCTTCGGGGTGCCGCGCAGTCATGGCTGCATCCGCACCCCCAGCGCCACGGCCCGCTGGCTGTTCGAGAACACCCCGGCGGGAACTCCGGTGCGCATTCAGCCCTGAAGCGGGGCCATGCCCGCGCCCGCCAGGCACCCCACAATGGGCGCAAAGCCCGCAGCCGCCATGGATCCGACGCCCGATTCCCCGCTCGCGCATCAGCTCGATCTGCTGCGGGTGGTCTGCTGCGTCGCCTGGGCGGATGGCGATGTCTCCCCGGCGGAAAAGCAGCTGCTGGAGAAGCTGGTGAGCCAGTACTTCCCCGCAGGGGAATCAGCGGAGGAGGAGGGCACCCTGGCGGCGGCGCGACAGCTGGCGGCCTGGACCATGGATCTGCAGGTGCTCGACGAGGTGCTGCCCCGGCTGACCAGCGAGGAGGACCGGCTGCTGGCCCTGAAGCTGGCCTACATGATGGTGCGGGTTGACCGGCGCCCCGAGGATGACGCCGACATCAACCCCGGCGAGAAGGTGGCCTATCGCCGGCTGGTGGAGGGGCTGGGACTGGACGAGCAGCAGGTGCGCGAGGCGGAGTGGGCGGCCGAGAAGGAGCTGGCGGCGCAGCGTTCGCCCTGGGCCGTGCTCACCTCGGTGTTCGCGGGGCTGGGGGCCTGGCCGACGCCGGAGGTGCTGGAAACCCCCGGCGTCGGCTGGCTCTGACTGCGTCACACCGTCGTCGCCGCCATGGAGTCGCAGATCCTCGATGTCGACCTGCTGCGCTTCGAGCGGGGAGGGGAGAGGGAACGCCGCGGGGTCATCGATGGGGTGATGCGCAGCCTGACCACGGGCTTCGTGTACGCCAGCAGCGACCTGCCGGAGGATCTGCTCGATGAGACCTATGGCCTGCTGCGGCGCTTCTTCTGCCTGCCGGAGGCGGTGAAACAGAGCTACAGCCTCCCGGACTGCGGCGGCCAGACCGGATACACCGCCCCCCTCCGGGAGCAGGCGGTGGGCAGCGACCTGGCGGACTGGAAGGAGATGCTGAACTGGTCGCTGCCCCTGCCGGCGAGCCACCCGCTGCGGCGCCGCTTCCCCCTGCTCTACCCCGAGCAGCTGCTGCCGGAGGCGGCGGTGCCGGGGATCAGCGTCGTGCTGGATCGCTTCCACCGGCAGCTCGCCGAGCTGCAGCGGCGGGTGCTGCGGATCATCGCCCTGGGGATGGGCTGTGCCGAGAGCTATTTCGACACCGTGGTGCGGGATGCCCCCACGCTCACCCGCGCCCTGCACTACCCGCCGATGGCGGAGGCGCCCAGGTCCGGTCACCTCTGGGCGGCACCCCACGGCGACATCAACCTGATCACGGCCCTGCCCCGGGCGACGGCCCCGGGCCTGCAGGTGCTGGTGGAGGGGAACTGGATCGCTGCGGCACCTCCGGAGGGCCGGGTGATCCTCAACACGGGGCTGATGCTGGAACGGCTGAGCAATGGCCGGATCCCCGCCGGCTGGCACCGGGTGGTGGCGGGCGAGGAGCAGGTGGGAGGCCGCCTCAGCGTGGTGCAGTTCTGCCACCCGACGCCCTGGACCGTGCTGGCGCCGGTCTCGAGCTGCTGCGGCCCCGCCGACCCTCCGCGCTGGCCGGGCCTTCTCGCCGCGGACGCCCTGGAGGAGGTGTTGCACCAGCTCGGGCTCACCGGGAGCACGGCCGGGGAGCCGCAGCCTGCGGAGCGGCAGACCGGCCGTTGAGGTGTGGATGTCAGCGCATCCACGGCAGGGCGCACTGGGGCGGCTGGCAGGGCAGACTGAAGGCAAGCACGGGTCCCGTGCGACTTCACCCCGCCCCGGTTCGCCGGGGTTTTTGGGTGATTGGGGCCGGGCTCTGGGAGCCCGAGGCCGAGGCGAAGGACCCGGTGGCCCTCAGCGCATGTCGATGGCGCTGAGGCGATCGCGGAAGCTGCCCACGGCCGGCCCATGGATTCCGAGGTCCGGCAGGGAGCTGGCCAGGGTCACGTCGGTGGAGGCGGCGGCGGCGCGGCGGCTGCGCCCCACCCCCTGGCTGGCGCGTTGCTCGAGCGCCCGGGTGAGGCTGCGGCTGCGGTTGGCGGCGCCGACGCTCTCCCCGTCCCGGGGACGGATCAGGGGGTTGTCCTTGAGATCGGAGCGCAACTGACTGAGCAGACGGAAATGGCCGGTGCTGTTGTATTTCCTCAGTACGGCGGGATCCCAGGGCATGGTGTGGTCGGCGCGCGGGGGCGCCGCAAGGGGTGAAGCGATGGACTCAGCCTATGGCGCTGCGCCGCCGCGGGAGCTCCATAAAACGTGATACCTTGTCACGATCGCGACTGGAAGTCGGATCGACTTCGACCTGGCCGGCTCAGGGGCTGACTGGGTTGCAGGTGGTCAGCACCAGTCCGTTCCTCCGCCCCTCGCTCCCTGTCATGACCAGCAACGGAAGGCTCGTCGGTCTGCCGGCTCCCGAGTTCAAGGCCACCGCTGTGGTTGATCAGGAATTCAAGGAGATCTCTCTCTCTGACTACCGCGGCAAGTACGTCGTTCTCTTCTTCTATCCGCTCGACTTCACCTTCGTCTGCCCGACGGAGATCACGGCCTTCAGCGACCGCTACAGCGACTTCTCCAGCCGCAACACCGAAGTGCTCGGCGTGTCGGTGGACAGCCAGTTCAGCCATCTGGCCTGGATCCAGACCGACCGCAAGCAGGGTGGCATCGGCGACATCGCCTATCCGCTGCTGGCCGACCTCAAGAAGGACATTGCCCGGGCCTACAACGTCCTGGACGAAGAGGCTGGCGTCGCCCTGCGCGGCCTGTTCATCATCGATCCCGATGGCGTGATCATGCACAGCACGATCAACAACCTGCCGGTGGGTCGCAGCGTCGATGAAACCCTGCGCGTGCTGCAGGCCTTCCAGTACATCCGCAGCAACCCCGATGAGGTCTGCCCCGCCAACTGGACCCCGGGAGAGAAGACGATGAATCCCGACCCGGTCAAGAGCAAGACCTTCTTCGCCGCCGTCAACTGAGTGCCTCAGGGTGGTGTTCACCACCCTGTTCCGCTTGTCTTCAACGCCCGGTCACGGCTCCTGCCGTTGCCGGGCGTTCTGCTGTCAGAGCAGCTCCAGCAGCCCGCGCCCTCCATCGAGGCGGGCCAGCCGGCCCAGGGGCAGGGCCATGTTCGGCCGGCCATGCCCGACGGGGAGGTCCGCCACCACCGGGATGCCCAGGTCGAGCACCCGCTCCCGCAGCACCTCATGCATGCTCAGATCTCCGGGAAGCACATCGTCGGGAGTCCAGCTGAAGCGCCCCAGCCCCAGTCCCGCCAGGCCGGAGAGCAGGCCGGCGCTGCGCCAGTGCGTGAGCAGCCGGTCGATCCGGTAGGGGGCTTCCCCGGTGTCCTCCAGCACCAGCACGGCCCCCCGCAGCGAGGGCAACCAGCGGGTGCCGATCAGGTGGGTCGCCACGGTGAGGTTGGTCACCACCAGCGGACCGCTCGTGGTGCCGCCCGCCCAGCCCTCTCCCTGCAGGGGGGCCACGGGAACCCCTCGCAGCAGATCCGCCAGCCGCTCCCAGGCCGGCCCCTCGGCCATGGGGCTGGCATGCACGGCCCCTCCGAGGCCGGCAGCGCTCCAGGCCAGCAGCAGGGCGCTGGCATCGGAGAAGCCGACGAGCCAGCGGGGCTGCGGCGGCGGCCGCCAGCCCCGCTCCAGCAGGCGAGCACTGCCCCAGCCTCCGGCCACGCAGAACACCGCATCGATCTCCGCCGCCCCCAGGGCCCACTCCAGGTGGCGGCGACGCTGCGCATCCGGAGCCGAGAACCAGCGCCAGCGGCCGGCCGCCTCCTCGGCGCCCTGCAGGCGCCAGCCCTGGGAGGCCAGCCTGGCCCGCAGTCGGGCCTCCTCCCGTTGCGGCTCCTCCCACCAGGTGCCGGGGGAGACCGCCGCGATGCGACTGCCGGGCCGCAGCGGCGCCGGCCAGGGCAGGGAGGACCCTGCAGAACGCCCCAGCCACGGGATGGCGGACAGGGAGGCCAGGGCGACCAGCAGCTCCCGACGCCGCACCGCTCAGCCCAGGGCAGCGGCCAGCAGGCGGCGACCGTCGAGGCCTCCGAGCAGCGGATCGCAGGCCCGCTCGGGGTGGGGCATCAGCCCCAGCACATTGCCTTCGGCGTTGCAGATGCCGGCCACATCGGCGATGGAGCCATTGGGATTGGCGCCGTAGCGCAGCACGATCGAGCCGTCCCGCTCCAGCTGCGCCAGGCCTTCGGGATCGATCTGGAAGCGGCCTTCGCCGTGGGCGATCGGCAGCCGGATGCGTTCGCCCTCGCCGTAGCCCTGCAGCCAGCGGCAAGGGCCGGGCTGCACCACCAGTTCGGTGTCCTCGCAGAGGAAATGCAGATCCCGGTTGCGGGTGAGCGCCCCGGGCAGCAGACCCAGTTCGGTGAGCACCTGGAAGCCATTGCAGATTCCGAGCACTGCGCCACCGGCCGCCGCGAAGGCGCGCAGCTCCTCCAGCACCGGAGCAAACCGGGCGATGGCGCCGCAGCGCAGATAGTCGCCGTAGCTGAAGCCTCCAGGCAGGACCACCGCCTCGAGGCCGCTGAGATCCCGCTCCTCATGCCAGAGGAAGCGGCAGGGTCGCCCCAGGCAGCCCTCGAGGGCCCAGCGCACATCCCGGTCGCAGTTGGAGCCGGGGAACACCACGATGCCGATCGTCATCGTCGTCGCTCCTCAGCCGACCTCGGCGAGCTCGAGGGACCAGTCCTCGATCACCGGGTTGGCCAGCAGGCGGTCGCTGAGCAGTTCCAGCTGGGCCTGGGCCGTCTGGCGGTCGGGGGCTTCCAGGTCGACTTCGATCGCCTTGCCGATGCGCAGCCGCCTGATCCCGCTCACCCCCAGCCGACCCGCGGCGGCGCGGGTGGCCTCCCCGGCGGGGTCGAGGACGGAAGGTCGCAGGGAGACCTTGACGCGGGCGTTGTAGAGGGGCACCGAGACCAGGCGGGTTTGTTAAATCTTGGCAGCCGACACCCCCCCGTTCCGCCGGCGGGGGCAGGTTGAAGACATCCCCCTTGTCTGCAGGGCTGTGGTCGCCGGAGCTGCCGCCGTCAAGCCCCCTCCCCTGACGGAGGACCGCCAGGCCCGTTCTGCCTGGTCCGGCCAGCCCTGCTTGGAGGCCGCGGACCGTCGGTGGGGAAGCGGGAGCGTGCAGGCCCGGGGGCGCCGCGGGGGCCGGCCTGGCAGGGCCGCGCGGCGGTCACCACCGCTGCTGGCTGTGCTGGCCCTGAGCGGGCTGCTCAGCGGCAACGATCCCGCCCTGGCGGCCGAGCAACGGATGTTCCCCCTGCAGTGCCGCCTCGGCAACGGCCCGTGGACGGCCTGTGCCATGGAGGTGGAGCAGATCGGCCTGGAGTGGCAACTGGTGATCGGCGGTCGGCGCATCCGCTTCCGGCACGATCCGCGGGGTCCGCTGCGCATGCAGGAGCCTGGACGGGACTGGCGTTCGGTGGACAGCCGCTGGGAGGACTCGCGGGACCTGTGCTGGGACGGGGTCTGCGCCCGCGGGGACATCCCTCTGGATTGACCCGGCCCCAGGCCCTCGCCGCAGCAGGAGCCAGGCGGCGACGCCATCCGGCAGGTTCGCCCCGACTCAGGCCTCCCTGCCGGAAAGAGGCCTGCGGCAGGAGGTCCAGGTCGCCGGGTCCGGCCTCAGAGGAGCTCCAGGGCCTCCTCCAGACGCTGGCCGTCGGCGGCGGCCACCAGCGCCACCAGCTCCAGCACTCCCTCCTCGCCTGGCTCGGCCTCGCCCTCGTACCAGCACTCCAGCCGCGGCCCGACGGCCTGAATCTGCAGGCAGCGGCGCTTGCCGCTCTCCTGCAGCCGCCCCTTCAGTCGCAGCACCGGGTGGGAGGCGATCAGCTGCTGCAGCTGCGGCTCCAGGGTCTGGCGCTGCCAGGAGCCGGCGCGCTTGAGCACCAGCGAACGCATCGCCACGTGGCTGTGGTCGTGATGGTCGTGGTGATCGTGATCGTCGTGGTGATGGTCGTGATCGTGATGGTCGGGGGCGCCGGCCCCAGGAATGGCGGCAGCCGGGCCGTTGCCGCCGGCTGCATCAGGGGGAGCGGCCTCGATCCGCCCCAGCAGCAGCTCCGCAGGGGCCGCCCCACGGGCCATCGGCAGCACCGCCGTGCCCGGGCGCAAGCGGGGCTCAAGGCTGCCGCAAACCTCCGCCAGGGACTCCGCATCCAGCAGGTCAGCGCGGCTGACGAGCACCAGGTCCGCCGCCGCCAGCTGGTCGGCGAACAGGTCTTCGATCGCCTCGAGGTGGTCCAGGCTCGGATCGGCGCGGCGCTGGGCCTCGACCGCTTCGGCATCTCCCACCACATGGCCCTGGGCCAGGGCTTCTCCATCGACCACCGTCACCACCGCATGCACGCGGCAGCGGCTGCGGATCTCCGGCCAGCGGAAGGCGGCCACCAGCGGCTCCGGCAGGGCCAGACCACTGGTCTCCACCACGATCCCGTCGAGGCTGTCGGCCCGCTGCAGCAGGGTCTGCATGGTGGGCAGGAATTCATCCTGCACCGTGCAGCAGAGGCAGCCATTGGCCAGTTCCACCAGGCGGCCGTCCAGCTCGTCCTCCGGGCAGAACCCGCAGCTGGCGATCAGATCGCCATCGATGCCCACCTCTCCGAACTCATTGACCAGCACCGCCAGCCTGGCGGAACCCTGGCGCAGCAGATGGCGGAGCAGGGTGGTCTTGCCCGCCCCCAGAAAGCCGGTCACCACGGTGACCGGCAGGCGCCGTTCCGTTGTCAGCGCCATCGTCAGCCCACCAGGGCCGACCAGGTCCAGGCGGCCCCGATGCCCAGCAGGGCGGCGGCCAGCCACTGGCGGCGGGAGGGGGTCAGGCTGGCCCCGGCGCGACGCAGCAGGGTGAGGGACAGCAGCAGCAGCCCACCCTGGGAAAGCATCAGCCCGACCAGGTAGAAGGCCAGCGGCGTCTGGGTCCAGCCGATCACGCTGGCACTGAGCAGGTAACCGTGCAGGGCGAAGGCCGGCAGCAGCAGGGCGATCGGCAGGCGGGTCATCACCACCAGGGCCAGCAGCACCAGCGTGAAGGCCCCCAGCCCCTCGGCTCCAGGCAGGCCCGGCAGGGCCAGGCCCAGCAGGCTGCCGCCCAGCGAGACGGCCAGCAGGCCCAGCATCCACAGGGCGCGCCGGTGCAGTCCCACCAAGGAGAGAGCCAGCAGGAACAGCAGGTGGTCCGGCCCGATGATCGGGTGGGCCAGACCGCTGAGCAATCCGCTGAACGGGGTGGGCTTCAGCTGCATCAGATCGAGCATGTGATGCGCCGAAGCGGGCAGGGCCAGCAGCGGGACCGCCAGCAGCGGGACCGCCAGCAGGCAGATGGCCAGCAGCGTGGTGATGACGCTGGCCCTGGAGGGGGCATTGGAGCGCCCGCGGGTCAGCGGACCCGGTGTGGAAGGAGTGATCATTCGGGGCACCGGTCCGCGCCGGTCGGGGAAGGGAACAACCGGCGGGCGTTCTGGCTGGGCCGCTGGGCGGCCTTCACAGCTGCGGGACAGCGCCGGAATCGCACCGGTCTTTCCCCTTTACTCGCGGGCTGACCCCCGCGATCCGGTCAGCAGGAATCTAGTCGGCGCGACAACCGAGGCTTTCGCGGGTGCTCAGACCGGTGGTGGGGTTGCGGCCGCTGGCCCTGGCGCAGAGGGCCTTCTGCTCAGGCAGATCCAGCACGGCGTCGCTGAAGTCGGCTCCGGTGATGTCCGCCCCGGCGAAGTGGCTCTGCATCAGCATGCCGTTGCGCAGATTGGCGTCGCGCAGATCGGCGCCGTCGAAGCGGCTGGCGTAGGCCACGACGTCCTGCAGATCGGCGGCCTGGAGATTGGCCTGCCGCAGGGTGCTGCCGTTGAACACCGCCCCGCGCAGGTCGGATCCGCTGAAGTCGACTCCGTCGAGGTCGAGCTTGAGGAACTCCTGCTGCTGCAGGTTGCGGCCGTGCATGTCCTTGTTCAGGTCCTGCATCGAGCGCTGGCTGCGCAGCTCGGGGGCGGTGATCGCCAGGGCGGGAGCTGCCGGGAGCCAGCTCAGCGGCACGATCAGCAGCAGGCCCAGCAGCAGCGACGAGAGCCAGGGTGCACGGCCAGGGCGGCGTCGCCCGTTGCAAGGGTTGTCCATCACGCGACCAGTACGCTGCCGGGACAAGTTATGGCAGGCATGGCCATGTCCCTGCGGGTGGTGGTGCCGCCCCATCCCCTGATCGCCCACTGGCTCACGGTGCTGCGGGATCGCGACACCCCTGCGCCCCTGTTCGCCAGCGCCATGGCGGAGCTGGGCCGCTGGCTCACCTATGAGGCCCTGCGCGACTGGCTGCCGGAGCGCCAGGTGCACATCGAGACCCCGGTGGCCCCCTGCGACGGGCGCGTGGTCGACCCGGAGGTGCCTCTGCTGGCGGTGCCGGTGCTGCGCGGCGGCCTCGGCCTGTGGCAGGGAGCCCAGACGGTGCTGCCGGCTGCCCGGGTCGCCCACGTGGGCCTGGAGGTCGAGGCCGTTGACGGACCCTCCCACTGGTATCTGGATGACCTGCCGCCACAGCTGGGCAGCCGGGTCGGCGTGCTGGTGTTCCTGCCGGTGCTGGCCCGCGGTGCCACCCTGCTGCAGCTGCTCGGACGTCTGGAGGAGCTGGGGGTGAGCGGGCCACGGCTGAGGGTGATCACCACGGTGGCGGCGTCTCCGGGGCTGAAGCTGCTGGGGGAGAGGGTCCCCCAGCTCACTGTGTACTGCGCCTGCATCGACCCGGAGCTCGATGATCAGGGGCGGGCCAGCCCGGGATTCGGGGATGCGGCCCATCGCCTCTACGGCCTGGGGGCGCAGGACGGGCACTGAGCCGGGCTGCCCGGGTTGTCCGTCCTGCCTAGGCTCCCAGCAGGTGCGGATCAGCCGATGGCACAGACAAGGCCCCCTGCGGCCTCCGGCAGCAGCACCCTGCTGCTCAGCGCCTTCGCCGGCGCCGTGGTGGGAGCCACCGGCCTGGCCTGGTGGCTGCTCACCCAGGCGGAGCGTCGCCGCCAGCTGGAACGGCAGCAGCGGCTGCTGCGGCTGTCCCGTCTCCAGTCCCTCGCCTCCGAGGACGACGCCCTGATGCCGGAACGGGGTGCATCCCGCGACGCAGCCGCGCCCGCGGACGGCCCCCTGGGGGACCGGGTGCGTCAGCTGAACCAGGCCATCGACGAGGTGCGTCGCCAGCTGGAGGCCCTGCAGACCCCGTCCTGAGCCGCACTCCGCCGGGCGGCGTCGCCTCGCCGTAGCCGTCGCTGGGTAGGTTGCAGGCAGTCTTGCTGCACCACCATGCTGCGCTCCGCCGCGATCACCCAGGGCATCCAGCGCTCCCCCAATCGGGCGATGCTCAGGGCCGTGGGCTTCGGCGACGACGACTTCAACAAGCCGATCATCGGCATCGCCAACGGCTACAGCACGATCACCCCGTGCAATGTCGGGCTGGACGACCTGGCCCGCAGGGCGGAGGCCGCGGCGCGGCAGGCGGGAGCGATGCCGCAGATGTTCGGCACCATCACCGTCAGTGACGGCATCTCGATGGGCACCGAAGGGATGAAGTACTCCCTGGTGAGCCGCGAGGTGATCGCTGATGCGATCGAGACCGCCTGCAACGGTGAGTCGATGGATGGCGTGCTGGCCGTGGGCGGCTGCGACAAGAACATGCCTGGCGCGATGCTGGCGATGGCGCGCATGAACATTCCAGCCATCTTTGTCTACGGCGGCACCATCAAGCCAGGAAAGTTGGGGGGCTGCGACCTCACCGTGGTCAGTGCGTTTGAAGCGGTGGGTCAGTACACCGCGGGCAAGATCGACAGCGAGAGGCTGACCGCCGTTGAACGCAATGCCTGTCCTGGAGCCGGAAGCTGCGGCGGCATGTTCACCGCCAACACCATGAGTTCGGCGATCGAGGCCATGGGCCTCAGCCTGCCGGGCAGCTCCACCATGGCAGCCGAGGATGCGGAGAAGGCCGACAGCGCCGCCCGCTCGGCGGAAGTGCTGGTGGAGGCGATCGCCCGCAACATCCGCCCGCTGGATCTGTTGACCCGCGAGGCCTTCGAGAACGCCATCGCCGTGATCATGGCGGTGGGAGGCTCCACCAACGCGGTGCTGCACCTGCTGGCGATCGCCCGCACCGCCGGCGTTCCCCTGAGCATCGAGGACTTCGAGCTGATCCGTCAGAAGGTGCCGGTGATCTGTGACCTCAAGCCCAGCGGCCGTTATGTCACCACCGATCTGCATGCCGCCGGAGGCATCCCGCAGGTGATGAAGCTGCTGCTGGATGGAGGGTTGCTGCACGGCGATTGCCGCACGATCGAGGGCCGCTCCCTGCGGGAGGTGCTGGCGGAAGTGCCCTCCACCCCTCCGGCCGATCAGGACGTGATCCGGCCCCTCTCCAATCCGGTGTATGCGAAAGGGCACCTGGCGATTCTCAAGGGCAACCTGGCCGAGGAGGGCAGCGTCGCCAAGATCAGCGGTGTGCGCACCCCTGTGCTCACCGGGCCGGCCCGGGGGTTCGAGAGCGAGGAGAGCTGCCTGGAGGCCATCCTCAGCGGAGGGATCAAGGCTGGCGACGTGGTGGTGATCCGCAATGAGGGCCCGGTGGGAGGGCCGGGCATGCGCGAGATGCTGGCCCCCACCTCCGCCATCGTGGGGCAGGGCCTGGGGGAATCGGTGGCGCTGATCACCGACGGACGCTTTTCCGGAGGCACCTACGGACTGGTGGTGGGGCACGTGGCCCCGGAGGCGGCCGTGGGAGGCACCATCGCCCTGGTGCACGAGGGCGACAGCATCACCGTCGACGCTGACAGGCTGCTGATCCAGCTGAATGTGGAGCCGGAGGAGCTGGAGCGGCGCCGGGCCGCCTGGACACGTCCGGAACCCCGCTACCGCACCGGTGTGCTGGGCAAGTACGCCCGCCTGGTGAGCAGCAGCAGCCTGGGGGCGGTCACCGATCAGCCCTGACCGGCGCGGGCGATTCCGCGCCGCCGTCGCGTGGTGAGGGGTGGGGGGCGAGCATGGGGCGAAACTCCCCTCCCCCCATGAACCCCACCATCAAGGGCATCGTCTACGTCAGCGTCTGGGTGATGATCTGGGGCACGGCGGCCTCCCTGGCCGATTTCGTGCTGCTGGAACGGCAGGCCTATGCAGGGGGCAGCAGCGGCCAGGCGATCACCTTCCTCTCCTATGGGGTGGCCAGCGTGGTGCTGGCCGTGCGGCTTTCCGGCCGCTTCCTGCGACGTCCGGAGCAGGAGTGACGTCCTGCACCGCCGCTGCACAGGGCCGGCCCAGGGAAGGATCCCCCAGAACCGCCAGCCCATGCCACTGAGGCCGGCTCACCCATCGCGCACCAGCTCCAGGCCATCGGCACAGCCCTCGAAGCCCTGGTCATAGGAGCAGGGCACGAAGCGGCCGCGCCATCCCTCGGGCAGCTCCTGCAGCAGAGCCAGGGCATAGGGGTGGCGACTGGCATGGCGGGAGATGGTGTGGCCCGGATAGAGACGCACCACCGAGGCACTGACCCGGCAGAGCTCCCGCAGGGCCTCCCGGTGCCAGTTCAGATCGAGACCGTCGCCCGACATCAGCCCCCCATCGGCGCAGGGGGCGTAGCTGAACAGGAGGTGGCCGCAGAGCACCAGGTCAAAGCAGGCATCGGCAAACGGCAGCTCAGGCAACGCGGCGCCGAGGTAGCGATCCGGATGGGCTGCCCTGTCGGAGAGGAACAGGTCCAGAGCCTGGATGTGCTCCTGCCGGCAGACCTCGAGGTCAAAGTCGGGTCGGAGATCGTCGCTGTCGGCCTGGATCCTGATGGCGAGTTCGAGATCCTCCAGGGCACGCCTGCGCAAGGGTTCACCGTGGAGCCGGTACAGCGGGTCCACGGCCGTCACATCCAGTCCCCTGGCCCGCAGCAGAGCGGAGAGGGAGCCGGGCCCGCCGGGACAATCCAGCACGCGGCGGCCGCGCCAGCGATCGCCGTCCTCCTCCAGCCGGAACATGCGCAGGGCCTGCTCCCCGAGCCGCCCATAGAAGGCCACCTTGCCAAATTCCACGGCTGTCCTGCAGGAGCAGTGATTGTCCCTGACCTTCTCCAGGTGCAGACCGCTGTGCTGAAGCCTCGGCAGCGACCCGGGAAGAGCACCAGGACTCCGGTGAGGACAACCGCGGGCTTCCGCTGGCTTCTCCCAGCGCAGGATCGCGGCCTGCAGAGGAGCCGCCGCTGACCCATGCCATCCCATGGCCGGCAAGGGCAGGGCCAGTCCATGGGGTCGTGTGATCGGACCTCCCTGTGGGCCCTGCAGGCCGGCAGATGTCAGGAGGCCTGTGTCGACGCGTCGGAGTCTGTCCACAAGGGATGCTGCAGCGATGAAGTCAGCTGGCCCTGCGCTGTCGCAGGATTGTCCGTTGACCTGAGGACGTGGCCCCGATCCATGACAATGTCTGCAACAGCAGATCTCATTCGAGCAGATCTGGTTATACTTCTGCCAACAATTCTTTGATGTCATGTCCCTGAGGCGGTCGCTTGCCCGGTTCCTGACCCTTCTGGCCCCTGCCGGGGTGGCGACATGCTTCAGCCTGTCCCCGTTTGGCTCGCCTGCCGTCGCTCAGGTCACATCGCTCAGTCATCTCTACGTCTTT
This sequence comes from Synechococcaceae cyanobacterium, assembly GCA_035285905.1. Lineage (GTDB taxonomy): Bacteria > Cyanobacteriota > Cyanobacteriia > PCC-6307 > Cyanobiaceae > Cyanobium. The sequence goes on along the minus strand of JAYKJA010000058.1, from coordinate 6,158 downwards.
GGAGACAGCCTTTCGGACTCGGGGAATTCGGGAGCCAACAGCTTCGGCCTCTTCACTCCGCCTCCCTACGCTCAGAATCGCTTCACCAACGGACCGGTTGCCGTTGAGTATCTGTGGGAGAAGTTCAACCCAGGTAATAATAATTTCAAGCCTTCCCTGCTGGGTGGCACCAACTTCGCCATCGGTGGAGCCAGCACAGGCCTGAGCAACCAGCTGGAAACCGGACAATTCCCCGGGCCTCCGCTGAATGCTCTCTATGCCAACAAAGGCAATGCCTGGCAGCTGGACAACCTCGGTCAACCCTCGTTTGACCCCGCGACCAGCCTGTTCATGCTCTGGCTCTTTCCGAATGACCCCTTGGTCTTTCAGTCCACAGGCGGCAACAGTGTCGGCACCTACAGCGGCACTCCCGGCGGTCCGATTCAGTTTGAACAGATTCCGGCACTCGCAGTTGACAACATCATCGGATCCCTCCAGGAGCTCGTGGGGAAAGGGGCTCGCAAGTTCTTCGTGGTGAACTCGCCCGACCTGGGTACGACGCCGTTGTTTGCCAACACTCCCAACCAGGCCGTGATGACAGATCTGAGCTCTGATTTCAATGCATTGCTGGAGTCCAGTCTGGCCAGCTATGCCAGTGCGACACCGCAGGTCAGCATCAGGACGTTCAAGGTTGATCAGTTGCTCAACTCGGTCATCGCCAATCCCAGCGCTTACGGATTCACGAATGTCAGCTCGCCCTGTTTCACCATGCTGACGGTGTGTCCCAATCCCAATGACTACCTGTTCTGGGATCAGCTGCATCCCACGACGAAAGCCCATGGCTACCTGGCTGATGCCTTCTACAGCACGGTCTACACCCCACCCTCCACCCCCGTTCCCGGTCCGTTGCCTGCGGCAGGAGGCCTCGCCGCCCTGGGCTGGAGCCGTCGTCTGAAGCAGAGGCTGCGGCGGAGGGAGCATGGCCTGGCTGCTCGGCGGGTCGGCAGGTGATCCGCACCGGCGCAACACGGACCTGACCCACAGCCCCAGCCCGACCCCAGCAGCATCAGCCGCGCAGGCAGTGATCCCAGCCCTCAGCAGGGCGGCGGGCCTGCTTCTGCAATCCTGGTCCCATCAGGGTTTGTGAGCTCATGGGATAGCTGGGCGGTCGGCTTCAGCCGCCCCGATTCGGTTGCCCCGCCAGCGCGATTCGGGGCTCCGACCCCCTGTGGTGCGGCCCGATCCGTTCGGTTCGGTTCGCCCCCCACAGGCTCGGATCTGCTGCGGCGACAGTGAACGTTCCGGGGGCGTTGGACGACCCCGCAGCTGCAACCTTTGCCAGCGGAACCATGCTGACCCGCCGTTCCTTCTCTGCCTTCGAGTTGTTGGACCGCCTCGAGCAGCATCCGGGCCAGCAGCTGCAGAGGGCCGAGGGCATGCCTGCCGCCGAGGTGCACGACTCCCCTGAGGCCTATGCAGTGGTGCTGGAGCTGCCCGGCTTCGACAAGGCCGCCATCAGCGTCAACGCCAGCGAGCGCACCCTGAGCCTCAGCGCCGTGCGCCGCAGCCGGCGCCAGCCCGGCGGCCCTCCGGCGGGGTCTGAGGCCCCCTCGGGCAGCAACGAAGCCCGCGCAGCGCAGGAGCCGGCCTGCTCCGCGCTCCCTGGACCCCTGCTGAGCGAGTTCCGCTACGGCACCTGGAGCCGCAGCTTCCGCTTCCCGTGGCGATCGAGCGCGAGCAGCTGCAGGCCGTCCACCGCGACGGGCTGCTCACCGTCACCGCTCCCAGGGCCAACAGGGTGAGCACCGTGACCGTGCAGGTGGAGGGCTGACCCCTGCTGCCGCCCCCCATGGCCGGCGGGGGCCACCTCCCGAGGGCTCCGTGACCTTCAGCCGCATCTGCATGTGCACGTCTGCGTTGCGCTTCTCCACCCCGCCAGCGATGCCTCCTCTGGTGCTGGTGCACGGCCTGCTGGACACCCCGGCGGTGTTCGACGGTCTCAAGCGGCAACTCGGCGGCGGGCGCCAGCCTCTGCTGATTCCCTCCCTGCCGCTGCGCCTGGGCCGCACCTCCGTCCTGGAGGCCGCCGGACTGCTCGGCAGCCATATCGAGGCGGCCTTCGGCCTTGAGCAGCCGCTCGATCTGCTCGGCTTCTCGATCGGCGGTGTGATCGCCCGCTGCTGGATTCAGCTGCTCGGAGGCCATGCCCGCACCCGCCGCCTGATCAGTGTCGGCAGCCCCCAGCAGGGCACCCTCACCGCCCTGCCCTGGCCAGGCCGGATCTTCCGCGGCATCGCCGACCTGCGCCGGGGCAGCGCCCTGCTGCAGCAGCTCAACGGCGATCTCGAGCGCCTGCGGCGGATCGAGTGCCACAGCTTCTATTCCGCCCTCGACCTGGCGGTGCTGCCGGGCTGGAGCGCCGTGCTGCCCGTTGGGGCCCGCACGATGCTGCCGGTGCTCACCCATCCCCAGCTGCTGCGCGACCGGGCGGCGCTGATCCCGCTGGTGCGTGAACTGCTGCGGGGCTGATCCCTCCCGCTCACACCTTCTGATCAGGGGCTGCCCGTAGCCTGAGCGCATCCCGGCGGTCGCAGGCTGTCCATGGGTTGGCTGGAGCTGTCGTTGCTGGTGCGCTGGTTGCTGGGCTGGGCCCTGGCCCTGGGCCTGCCGCCGCTCCCCGCCGGTTCCCCGCAACAGCCGCGCAGGGTGTCGCTGCTGATCCCGGCCCGCAACGAGGCCGCCACCCTGCCCCACCTGCTGGCTTCCCTCGCCCGCCAGACCCTGAAGCCGGCGGAGGTGATCGTCATCGACGACCACTCCGAGGACGCCACCGCCGCCATCGCCCGGGCGGCTGCCGCAACCCTGCCGCTCCGGGTGATCCAACCGCCGCCCCTGCCCGCCGGCTGGTGCGGCAAGACCTGGGCCCTGCATCACGGCGTGCAGGCCAGCACCGGCGAGCTGCTGCTGTTTCTCGATGCCGACACCGAACCGGCACCGCAGTGCCTGGAACGGCTGCTGGCCAGCCATGCGCAGCTCGGGGGGCTGGTGTCGGTGCAGCCCTGGCATCGCACCGAGAAGCCCTACGAGCAACTGTCGTTGCTGTTCAACCTGGTGGGCCTGCTGGCGGTGCCGCTGGGTCCGGGCTGCGGCGTGGCCTTCGGCCCGGCGATGGTGACCAGCCGCGCCGACTACGAGCGGGTCGGCGGCCATGCGGCGGTGGCGGACAAGGTGGTGGAGGACTGGTTCCTGGCCCATCGCTACGAGCAGGCCGGCCTGCCGGTGAGCGCCTGGATCGGCGCCGATCTGCTCGCCTATCGCATGTATCCGGGCGGGCTGGCCGACATGGTCAGCGGCTTCGACAAGAACTTCGCCACCGCCGCCGGTGAGGTGCGCTGGCCCTGGATGCTGGCGGTGCTGCTCTGGCTGTCGGGGCTGTTCTGGGCCGCCTGGTGCCTGCCGGCCGCGCTGCTGGGCCTGCCGCTGGTGGGCACCCACGCGATCGCGCCGCACGCGCTGATCTACGCCGCCTACGCCCTGCAGCTGCTGCTGATCAGCCGCCGCGTTGGGCGCTTCAGCTGGATCAACCTGCTGTTTCCGGTTCCTGTGCTGTTTTTTCTGGCGGTGTTCCTGCTGGCGATCCTCAACCTCGAGCGGGGGGAAGTGGCCTGGAAGGGACGCCGTTTCCGCACCCGATGAGCGGGCCGTCGGCCCTGCTGCTGAGCTCCATGGCCTTCTGGCTGACCGCCTCCCTGCTGGTGGGACTGCTGGCCAACCAGCTGCCGGCGACCTGGCTGGAGCGGGCAGGGGAATCGCCTGGATCCGCCAGGCCCAGCCGCTCGCTTCAGCGGACGGCATCCGCTGCTCCCCGGCCGGCGGGGCCTCCGGGAATCCGGCTCTGGAAACGCTGGATCCCCGATGCAGGCGGCGTCCTGCCCGGTGGGGTGAACAAGGCCAGCCTGGTGCGTCGCGATCCGCCGAGCCTGCGCCGGCTGGTGCTGGAAACCCGTCGCGCCGAGCTGGTGCACTGGCTGCTGTTGCCCGGCGGGGTGGTCACGGCGCTGTGGCTGCCACCCGCGGCGGTGCTGGTGAACGTGCTGTTCGCGCTGGTGTTCAACCTGCCCTGTCTGCTGCTGCAGCGCTGGAACCGCGCCCGTCTGCAGCGCTGCCTCGGCCGCCGTGACCCCTGAGCTTCGCAGCGGAGGCCGTGTGGCGGATCCAGCCTTGGGCGCTCCTGAGGGCGCGGCAGGGGACCCGAACCCAACGGGCTGGTCATGGCGCGTCGGGGGTCTGGCCCGAAACGGGGGCAGAGCGCTCAGGGGCCCAGCACCGCAGCCTGCAGCTCCAGGCTCACCGCCCGTCCCGGATCCTCCGCATGGCGGGCCAGCACCAGCCGGTGCACCCCCGCCTCCAGCACGAAGGCATCCTGCTGCGGATCGAAGCAGGCGAGCCGGCGCAGCGGAATGGTCAGAACCAGCCGCCGCCGTTCTCCGGCAGCGATCTCGAGGCGCTGGAAGGCCGCCAGGGTGCGCCGCGGGCGCTCCAGCAGCAGGCCCGGCGGTTCCAGATACACCTGCACCACCTCGGCGGCATCCATCTCCCCCTCTGGGGATCGTGAACGGCAGCCGGCCTGAGGGCGACACCGCGCCGAACAGCACCTCCGCCAGGGCATGCCCCCCGTGCTCGCCCGGGTACCAGAGCAGCAGCAGGGCCGGCACGCACGAATCCCAGTCGCTGCAGCGGATGGCGCCGCCACCCATCAAGACCACCACCGTCCGCGGATTGGCGGCTACCACGGCCCGGATCAATGCCCCCTGATCGGCCGGCAGGCCGAGGTCGATGCGATCCCCGGCGGCGAAATCGCCCCCCTGGCGGGCCGAGGCGAAGCTGGTGACCCAGGCGATCCGCCGGGTGAAGCGCTGCCAGACAGGCTGCAGCACGGCCCACAGGCGGCTCCGTCCCAGCCAGGCCGGCGGTGGGATCTGCTCCAGGATCGGCGCGATGTCGCCGGGGTGGATGTGCTCCCCCTCCAGGCGCCAGTCGAGACCCAGCACCAGCACGGCGGCCTCGCAGCGGGTCGCCAGGGCGGAGCAGCCGCTCCGAGATCACCGACGTGCAGCGGGTCCTCGCCGCAGGTCTCCTGAGCTCGCCCCCAACCGGGGTGGCGCAGCAGGTTCACGCGTACCGCCGCCAGCCAGTTGGCGCCGAAACTGCGTGCCTCGCGGGCGATCGTTTCGCCGATCCGCTCCTCCAGCTCCGGATTCCAGCTGGCACCGCGGGCCATCGGCACCGGGAAGGTGGTGGCGCCACCGTGCAGCACCACCCCGCGGGCCCATCGACGCAGTGCAGGCCGTCCAGGCCCAGCCGCGCCAGTTGCCCCGCCGGCCAGGGATGGCGATGGGAGGCATCGCGCAGGGCGATGTCGGCCATGCCCGACCAGAAGGGGGTGTCGCCATCGAGCAGGCCCAGCTTCTCGTGGGTGGTCAGCCGGGTCAGCAATGCCCTGGCGCGGGTCTCGGGATCGATGGCTGCTGCAGGTGTCTCCAGCACGATGATGCAACCGCTCGCCGCGTCGCTGCGCCCACCGGTTGCGACCCCTCAGTTTCAGCTCCTGGTGGCTTGCTGGCTCAGCCAGCGCTGGAGCCGCTCTTCGAGCCAGGCGTCGGCTTCCAGCTGGAGGAGGCGCTGGGCGATGGAGGGGTCATCGATGCGGCAGCCCTGGAAGCTGTCCACCCGGAAGACGACCCAGTCGCCGGGGCCGAGCTGTTCGGGACCGCGCAGCTGGCCGCAGGGTGTGGAGCGCAGCAGCTCGGCAAGGGCGACGCCGAGGATGTGGTGGGCGGCAAGCAGCGCCACGAACTGCTGGCGGGCACGCTCCGGATGGACCCACTGCCGAGCTTCCATTCCCACGCCTCCAGGTGGGCGATCTGCTCACCGAGTTGACCGAGTTCACCGGTGCCTTATCTGCGAATGCCTGTCCAGGCTCTGCTCGCTGAGGGGTGTGCCGGAGGGGGCATGCCGAGCGAGAAACGCTGGGGCGTTGCAGAGAGGCACGGCTGAGACGGCCCAGACGGGCGGGAACCCGCCAGATCCCCGCCGCTTCACAGGCCGTTACAGTGATCGCAACACTTCGAAACATCCATGGCTGACGCCGCACCACGCTTCGGGTTCGTCGCCTTCGC
>JAYKJA010000057.1:0-11313 GCA_035285905.1 Synechococcaceae cyanobacterium | reverse complement strand
TACCGCGGCCCTCGTCTGAGGATCACGCGGCGCTTGGGAGACCTTCCCGGTCTCACCCGTAAGTCCGCCAAGCGGGCTTATCCCCCCGGTCAGCACGGCCAAGCCCGTCGCAAGCGCTCCGAGTACGCCATCCGTCTGGAAGAAAAGCAGAAACTGCGGTTCAACTACGGCATTTCCGAGCGCCAGCTGGTGCGCTACGTCAAGAAGGCCCGGGCCCAGGAGGGCTCCACTGGAACCAACCTGCTGAAGCTGCTCGAGAATCGCCTCGACAACGTCTGCTTCCGCCTCGGTTTCGGCCCCACCGTCCCCGGCGCCCGCCAGCTGGTCAACCACGGCCACGTCACCGTCAACGGCCGCGTCGTCGACATCCCGAGCTATCAGTGCAGGGCCGGCGATGTGGTCGCCATCCGCGAACGCAAGGCCAGCCGCAAGCTCGCCGAAGCCAACCTGGAGTTTCCCGGTCTGGCCAACATTCCGCCACACCTCGAGTTCGACAAGGCCAAGATGAGTGCCAAGGTCGGCGGCCGCATCGAGCGGGAATGGGTGGCCCTGGAGATCAACGAGCTGCTGGTGGTCGAGTTCTACAGCCGCAAGGTCTGAACGTTCTGGCTGGGCCGGATTCACCCCCAGCCGGCCACTCTCAGCCTGTTTCCATGGCTCCAGCCCCCGCCGCCGCGGGGGCTTTTTTGTGGCTCAGGCTCTCCGAAAGCCCATCGCGGCGACCGGGAGCACCGCAAAGCGATGGGGGGAGCATCGGCCACCCCCTCACGCGGGAACACGGGGTGCAGCGGACCTGGCTGAGTTCTGGCTCGGGACCTGCTGGCGAGGCGCCAGGCGCTGTCGCCGGTGGGAGCGCCGCAGCGCTCGTGGTGCCCCCTCCGCAGCCTCTGGCCTGCGCTTGCCACATGTCCCGCTGGGCAGCCTGGAGCGATCAAGGGGGCCCGCCGTCACCGGGGACCAGGGGCTGGTGGACCTCCTGAGCATCCACAGAGCACTGTTCACCGGGATGCTGCAGCCCAGGCCAGGCGTGGGAGTGCTGCAGCCCGGGGTCACTCGGGATCGAGCCGCACCACCGTCCCCAGCCGACCCGCCGCGATGATCGCCTCGGTGATCCGCAGGGCCTCGACGGCATCATTCAGGTCGGCCACCACCGAGGGCGCCCCCCGCCGCAGGCTGGTGGTGAAATCGGCGAGCTGGTCCCGCAGGGCACCGCCCACCCGTCCACCGATTTCGGGCCACAGGGTCAGATCCGGATGCTGCTGGCCCTGGTCGCTCCAGATCTGCAGTGGGGTCTGCAGCCCCTGAAGCCGGGCGGTGCGCTGGCTGCCGACCACCACCAGTTCAGCATCGATGCAGCTCTGCCAGTGATCGCTGAGCACGTTGGCGGGGGCCTGGGCCGGCACGGTCCAGCTGCTCTCCAGCTGGGCCACACCCCCATCGGCGAGCCGCAGCAGGGCAAAGCAGCCCAGGGGGGCCAGGTGATCCCCGTGGCGCACCTCCATCGCCATCACCGTTGTGACCCGGCTGCGGCTGAGCCAGAGCAGCAGGTCGATGTCATGGATCAGGGTGCGATGCACCGTGTGGATGCGATCGGCGATGGCGGCAAAGGAGGTGCGGCTGCAGTTGCGCCGAGCCCGGATCGACACCAGATCACCGAAACTGCCCGCCGCGATCTGCTGCTGCAGCCAGCGATGGGAGGGCTCGTAGCGCAGGATCAGGCCCGTCTGCAGGATCACGCCGGCCTGGGCCGCCAACCGCTGCAGCTCCCTGGCTTCCTGCCAGGTGGCGGCCAGCGGTTTCTCCACGAACAGATGGCGCCCCCGGGCCAGGGCCGTACGCGCCTGGAGGGCATGCTGATCATCCGGGGTCGCCAGCACCACGGCATCGAGGCTGTCGTCGCCGATCAGCTCCAGGGCGTCGCCATAACGTGTCGCCACCCCGTGGCGCTCGGCGATCCGGGCCAGGCAGACCGGATCGGGATCGGCCAGGGCGGCCAGCTCCACCCCCGGCAGATCGGCCAACACGCCGGCATGCAGCTGGCCGAACCGCCCCACACCGGCGAGGCCGACCCGCAGGGCGGGGGCAGACGCGATGGGAGGCATGGCCTGGCGAGCACCATCCGTCGAGCATGGCAGCCACGGCCCGATGGCCGCGCCGAGCCGCAGCCGCGGCCGTGGCCGGTCTCCGGGGGATGACCCTCTCGGCCGGCTCGGGCCACCGCCTCCCGCTGCTGGTGCATGGCTGAGCGGGCGGCCCGTCGCACTGCCTGTGCGACAGCCATCAAGCCCTGCGGCAGCCCGGACTGCGGCTCGTCAGCAGGGACCTGCTGGGCTGCGGTGCATCCAACCGGCCCCAGGCTTCAGGGGGATGGCCGCAGCGCTGGATCCCCTGAATCGGGTCGACAGGAGCGGGGGGAGATCCACCCCCGCTGCCCGGGTGGGGCTGCCGCAGCCGGCAGGGCCGCTCGCCACAATCGACGTCTGAGTCGCCTTCCGATGTCCCAGTCCGTCGCCCATGCCGCCGCGGCCGCCTCCGCCGAGGTCCCCGTGGAGGCCTCCCAGCCGGCCGATCCGGGCGTCAGCCCGCGGGAGAGTCCCTGCCCCGCCGATCTCGGCAGCGCCTGGTGGAATCGCTGGCTGCCGGTGGCCTACCTGCAGGACCTCGATCCCTCCCGCCCCCAGCCGTTCACGGTGCTGGACCGGGACCTGGTGCTCTGGTTCGACGGGCCTCAGCAACGCTGGCGCGCCTTCGACGACGCCTGTCCCCACCGGCTCGTGCCCCTGAGCGAAGGGCGGATCAACCCGGCTGGCGAGCTGGAGTGTCCCTATCACGGCTGGTGCTTTGACGGCAGCGGACGCTGCACGGCCATCCCCCAGGCCGCCCCGGGCGCCAGCCGCTCCCGGCGTTCCTCCTGCAACGCCTACGCCACCGCCAGCGGCCAGGGCCTGCTGTTCGTGTTCATGGGGGAGGCCTCCCTGGCGGACGGCGAACCGCTGCCCCTGGTGCCGGTGCTGGAGGAGGAGCCCGGCTGGCTGCTGCAGGACACCTTCCGCGACCTGCCCATGGACGCCCTCACCGCCCTGGAGAACGTCCTGGACGTCAGCCATGTGCCGTTCACCCACCACCGCACCGTCGGCCGCCGCGAGAACGCGGCCCCGGTGGAGGCCGAACTCACCGGCTCCGGAGCCCAGGGCTTCACGGCGCTGTGGGCTGAAGGGCCCCGCCGCGGCAAGCTCGGCAGCCAGCACACCACCTTCTCGGCCCCGGGCCTGATGTGGCACGACCTGACCGCCCAGGGATTCGCCCGCATCCTCACCGTCGTCTACGTCACGCCGATCCGCCGCGGCGAATGCCGCCTGTTCGCCCGCTTCCCCTTCCAGTTCGCCTCCCCCTGGCCCGGACGGCTGCTGCGGCTGCGGCCGCGCTGGCTGCAGCACATCGGCAACCACAAGGTGCTTGAGGACGACCAGGTGTTCCTGCACTGGCAGGAGCGGGCCGTGGAGACCCGCGGCGGCCTGGCCTCCGCCCTCAGCAGCTTCCACCTGGCGACCAGCTCCGATCTCTACGTCCGGGCCCTGCTGCGCTGGGTGCAGGACTGGCAGGGGGACCCGTTCCCGGGCCAGCCGCTGCCGCCGCGGCAGAGCCGGCCTGCGCTGATGGACCGCTACCACAGCCACACCGTGCACTGCCGCGCCTGCTCCACGGCGCTGCGGCGCCTGCGCCGCTGGCGCCCCCTGGCCCTGCTGCCGGGCCTGCTGGGCTTGCTGGCGCTGCTGCAGGCCGGCGGCCTCAGCCAGGTCCCGCCGACCACCCTGCTGGCAGCCGGCGCCCTGGCCCTGGGCAGCGCCGTGCTGTGGCAGCGGCTGGGGTTCTGGGAGCAGGAACTCTGCCGCGGCGACGGCCTGCCGCCCCGCAACCGCGAATGACCCCGCGGCGGGGCTGTCGCCCAGGGACACCCTTCAGCCCCAGCCCTGAGCAGAACTCCGTACCGGCTCGCGGGCGACACGGGCCGGCCTGGCTCCCTGGAGCCTTCGGCTGGAGCCGCCGGAGCCGCCAGACCTGCTGCGGCGCCCCAGCCTGGGGCAGCCGCTGACGGCTGCCGGCTCCCGGCCGGCGCGGGTCGGGTCGGGGCTCAGTGACGGCCGGTCCAGCCGGCCAGGTGCGCAGCGGCCTTGGAGCGCACCAGCGCCCGCGCCGCCGGCAGGGCCGGCTCCAGCGCCAGGGAGCTGAACGGCGGCAGCGGCCGCGTGCGCAGCCAGGCCCCCCAGCGGAACTCATGGAAGGGGATCAGGGGCTCCGGTTCGATCAGCCGCTCCTTCTTCAGCTTCCAGACGAGACTGCGGTAGGGGTCGTCCTGCAGATCCGCCAGGTGTGTGGGCAGGGCCGTCGGCGGCAGGGGCCCCTGGCCGCGCCCATCGTGCAGGTACAGCCAGCCGCGGGCCTGCAGCTCCGCCAGGGCCTCACGACGACTCCCGGCCTCCAGCTCCAGCACGACGTAGCCGTAGGCCTGGGCGTCGGGGTCGAGCTCCACCAGGGCCCGCAGGCGGTGGTGCCGGTCGATCATCCACAGCTCTCCAGAGCGGCTGCGGGCCATCGGCACCGGTTTGCCGGCCAGGTACCGCAGCCGTTCCTCCACACTGTCCTTGCGGAAGTCCGCCTGACGGCTGCGGATCTCGGCCAGGCCGATGCAGAGCTGGGTGGGCTGCAGGCTGGCCACGGCGACCTGCTGGAGCGACGCCTCCGGCCCCGGCGCCGGCAACGGTTGATAGGGGGGCAGGTGCAGGGTCATGGCCTCCGCTCATCGCAGGCCATCCTTGCGCTTTCGCGGCGTTTCAGCGCGCCCGGCGGCCGGCCCGGCCGGGAGGAACACCAGGCCGCTGCCGGGCTCCGCCAGCCAGGGGGTGCCGCTGACGCACGCCCTCTCCCTCGCCAGACGGCTCCGTCAGGGCCCCCAGCCGGTCGGCCCACAACCGGGCCTGCCATTGCTGTGGGGGCAATCCATCGGGACAGCTCGCGCCGCTGCAGACGAGGGTCACGGAATGACGACCCGCTGAATGTCGGCGGAACGCAGATTGTTTGGACAGCTTCACGGGATCTGCAGAGGCCAGAAGGTGATTGCCAGGCCGCAGATCCCAGACGGGGGCAGGAATGATCGCCGGCAGAAACCGCAGGGAGAGTCCCAGCAGCAGGGCTGGAGGTTGTGCAGCCGCCGGGACATGGCAACGTGTGCGACAGGGAATGCAGCATGAACCCGAGGGTTTCCCACAGGTTCAATGCGGAGCAACACTTCTGTTGCCGCCCCAACTTCATTCCATGGACTTCTCCATGGAGTCTCCCTGCGGGTGTTCAGATCCTTGTCCAGGCTCTCCTCCAGCGACGATGCCGACGCGCCCCTGCGCTGGCGGCGCTGCCGGCGGCCTGGGTCAGGACCGACGGATCGGCTGTTCCAGGCCGAGCCCGCCTGATCCAGCCCCACCCCGTCGACGAGAAGCCGGAACCCGCCCCTGCAGGCGGCTGCCGGTCAGCCTTCGATCCCCCACTCCCTGCGCCCCCACGAGACCCTTTGCGGACGGTCCGCATGGGCTCTTCCTTGTTCCTGCCATGTCCGAATTCCTGCGACGTTCCCTGCTGACGCTCCGCTGCGGCGCCCTCGCCGCGACCCTGACGCTGTCTTCAGCCCTGCCAGGCCTGGCCGGGCCCGGCTCCAGCGCTCCCTACCAGGGCACCCTGACGCTGCAGGGCATCAGCTTCAGGGTGACCAGCAGCGGCGAGGGGTCCCAGCAGCAGCTGACGATCACCCCGAGCGGAGGCCGGAGCGCACTCAAGCCGATCCGGCAGACGGTCAACGGTCGGGTGATGGGAGCCGAAGTGGCGGATCTCAACGGCAATGGCCAGCCCGAGCTGTATGTGTTCGTGCAGAGTGCCGGCAGCGGCAGTTATGGCGAACTGGTGGCCTATGCGGTGGGCGATGGGTCCAGGCTGCTGCCGATCAGCCTGCCGGAACTCAGCGGCGCCATGGCCCAGGGCTACCGCGGCCACGACAGCTTTTCGGTGGTGGAAGGGTGCCTGGTGCGCCGCTTTCCCATCTACAAGCCTGCTGACGTCAACGCCAAAGCCAGCGGGGGTGAGCGGCAGATCTGCTACAAGCTGAAGGCAGGCGAGGCCGGCTGGGTGCTCAGGCCGACCAGCGTGCTCAAGTTCTGACGTGCTGCAGCCACCGACTCCCGCCAGGCCGCCCTGACGGGTCTCCTGCCGCGCGCCCGCTGCAGCCCGGTCGCCACAGCCTCAGCCCGCAGACGGCCGCCGTCATCCCCGCGGCCGCACGGGGCGATCAGCGAGCGCTGCCGTGCCATCCCGGCAGGCAGCGGCCTGATCTCCTGCTGCTGAATCGCCGGCGCTCCACCCCTGACCAGTTCCCCGAACTTCCCATCCTCGTCACCATGTCCACCACCCGCATCCTGGCCCTGTTGTGCAGCGCTCTGGCCGGCAGCAGCACCCTGCTGAGCAGCGCCGCCCTCGCCGACACCCTGGTGCGCGCCAATGGCCGCTGCCAGCTCAAGGAGAACGGCTTCCAGGCCTTCAATGGCTATTGCACCGTGAAGCAGAAGCAGAACGGCGGCACCACGATCTTCGTCGTCGATCTGGAGAACGGCAATCGCTTCCGCTTCTCCGGGCCCAACCGTCAGCAACTGCATGTGGAAACCCCCATGGGCATCGAGCAGAACGTGCTGTTCGAGGATCACGGCAGCAAGGGGGTGTTCAGCTGGAACGACGGTGAAAGCACCCATAAGCTCGCGGTGAAGACCGATGTCGTCACCAACCCCAACGCCCAGATCGACGACCACCCCAGCACGGCCAGCGGCTCCACCCTGGCCGGCGCGGCCGTGGGGGCCCTGATCGGCGCCCTGCTGGGCGGTGGCAAGCCGGCCGGGGGCATGGCCGGGGTGATCGGCCAGCCGGTGGCGGATCTGCAGGGCCTGGTGGGGGCGGATCCCGGAGCGGTGGAGGGCCGTCTGGTCTCCAGCGGCTACACCTACATCCGCTCCACGCCGCGGGAGAACGGCATGGACTCCTTCTGGAAGCGCGGCGGCACCTGCGTCGATGTGCGCAGCATCCTCAACCGCTACGAGGGATTCACCTACGCCAATCCTTCCAACTGCAACTGATTCAGGGCTGACTGCCCAACCGCGAACGTTGCTCTGATGCCCGCTCCGGCGTGAGCAGGTGGCCGGCGAGCACCAGGCCGGCGCCGGACCAGAGCAACGTCTGCAGCGGTGCCAGCGGCAGCTGGGAGCCCAGGTTGTTCGGCCGCCAGAGCAGCAGTCCATTGGCGATCGCCATGGCGCTGATGCACGGTTGCCAGGGCCCCTGCTGCCGCAACGCCAGCCGCAGCAGCGCGATCAGTGCGGGGTAGAGCATCACACTGTCGTAACTGCGGTGATAGAAGGCCAGCAGCCCGATCACACTGCACAGCCCGGTGAGAGTGGGCAGATCGATCTGCCCTGCCCGAGGCCGCAGCCACAGCGCCAGCAGCAGCAGGATCGCGAGTGCCAGGCCGATCAGACACCACTGCAGCAGGGTGGGATCGATCAGGCGCGCCGCAGCGTCATCCAGCGGCAGCAGAGGCAGCCGTCCACGGGTGAAGTTCAGCTGGCGGGAGTTCAGCCAGATCGCCAGGATCCGGTTCAGGGAGATGCCGGTCCAGAGGCTGGTGAAACCGCTCAGGGCCGCCAGGATGGCGCTGCCTGCGACCAGCCCCTGCCACTGCTGACGCCAGAGAAACAACAGGGCAAACGGCAGCGCGATCTGGGGCTTGAGCATCGCCAGGGCCCAGCAGATCCCGGCCAGCCAGGGCCGACCGCGCTCCAGCAGTTCCGCCTGCAGCAGCAACAGCCCGGTGCAGATCAGCGAGAACTGCATGTCCGCCAGGGTGGGGGGAATGCCGTTCAGGGCCAGCGCTGCAGCAGCCCCAAGCCAGGCCAGCGGCGGGCCGGCGAACCGCAACCGACGAAAGCCATCGCGAGCCATGATCAGCAGCGCCATCAGGCTGAGCAGCAGCACAGACAGCTGACCGGCCAGAAGCGTCCCCCCCGCGAACAGCGGCACCATCAGGGGAAAGGCATACGGCAGATACACCGAATAGGGAGCTGTGGATCGCAGGAGGCGCGGATCAACCTGGCGATTGGGATAGTGATGATCGAGAAAGGTGAGCACTTCCAGATGACGCTCTCGCAGGTCGTGGCTGGCCTGATCTCCCCAGAAGCCCAGCAGCACGCCCTTGACAAAAGCCACCGCTCCCAGCGCGGCCAGGGCCACGGCCAGCAGCCGGATCAGCAGGCTCCAGGGTGGTCTGCGCAGGTCGGGCCGGCGCTCAGCAGCAGTCATGCCTCGCCTCTGCAGACCGTCGATGCTGCCACGACCGCCGCGAGCCGGAGCTGATCCTCAGGGGCCGACCTCGCCGGGCCGATCAGCGATCTGCGCGGCGACGGCACCAGTGATCCAGGGCCATCGCCAGGAAGGTGAGGCTGGAGGTGCTGAGGTAGATCAGATGCAGGGCGATGCCTGCACATCCGACGCGCCAGCCGCCGCGGCGGAACAGCAGGCGGTACAGCGCATGGTTCAACGCCAGCAGCAGCGCCAGGCAGAGCGCAGCCAGACCCAGCCCTGCCGTTCGCAGCGCCGGCAGCAGGACGGCCAGCGGCGAAGCGACCAGCAACAGCAGGCTCGCTGCGGCACTGATCCGGGCGGCGAGCGAGAGATTCAGGGTCGCCGGCAGTTCCCGGCGCTGCAACAGCAGCCGGCTCCAGGGCACGGCCCGCTGACGGATGTCGGTGAGCAGCATCGTGCGCAGCGTCCAGCGCTTGTGGTGGGTGCCCTGAATCGCCGGGTCGAGCAGGATCGCGCCGCCGCGGTCGCTGAGGCGCAGTCCCAGCTCGATGTCCTCGATGCTGGGGAGGGGGTAGCGCTCCGCATCGAAGCCAGCCACAGCCGCGAAGGCCTCGCGCCGCACCGCACCGCAGCCCGCCCAGAAGCTGGTGGCAGGCCCAGCGTGGCCATGGTGGGTGTGGTGATGCAGGAGGTTGCGAAAGCGGCTGACCACACCTGGGGCGGCCGGCCGGTCGTCGTAGCTGCCGAACAGGGCCGTCAGAGAGGGCTGCTGCTGCAGGCGCAGGCGCAGGCGCTCGATCGCATCCGGATGCAGCTCCACATCGGCATCGACGAACAGCAGCCAGGGGCAGCGGGCCCGGGCCGCGGCCAGGTTGCGGGCCGCCGCAGGCCCGCGGCGGAGACCGGTGCTGAGCAGCTCGACGGGGCTGTGACTGAGCCAGGCAGGGGCCGCAGGGGCCAGACCATCGAAGACCACGAGGCACTGGTCGCCGGCCTGCAACCCCTGCAGGGCGGCCGCGAGGCAGCGGCGGAAGGTGGGATCCCAGGCGATCGTGGGCATCACCAGGCTGATCGACGGGTCAGGCATGGAGGGATCGTGGCTCAGGCGCCGCCCTGGTCGGCCTGGCGGCGCCAGAGGTCGGCATAGAGCCCACCGCGCTGCAGCAGCTGCTCATGCCGTCCGCTCTCGACCAGACGTCCATCGGCAAGCACCACGATCTGATCGGCCTGGCAGATCGAGCTGAGGCGATGGGCGACGCAGAGCAGCGTGATGGTGCTGCTGACCTGACGGATCGTGTCGAGGATCCGCGCTTCGCTGAGGCTGTCGAGGGCGCTCGTGGCCTCATCGAGGATCAGCAGCTGCGGGCGCTGCAGCAGCACCCGCGCCAGGGAGAGCCGCTGACGCTGGCCGCCGCTGAGCCGGAATCCCCGCTCACCGATCACGGTGCCGTACTGCTCGGGCAGGGTGAGGATGAAGGCTTCTGCATCGGCGGCCCGGGCGGCCGCAGCGATCTGCTCCGCCGTGGCGTCGGGGCAGCCGAAGGCGATGTTGGCCGCGATGCTGCCGTTGCAGAGCTGCACATCCTGACTGACGACTCCGAGCTGGCGCTGCCAGCCATCGAGATCGATCCGCCCGAGGTCGAGACCATCGACCAGGATCGTTCCCGCAGTGGGCGCATACAACCCCACCAGCAGGTCAACCAGGCTGGACTTCCCCGATCCGGATTCCCCCACCAGCGCCAACTGGCCTCCCCGCGGCAGCCGCAGACTGATGTCATGCAGGGCATCCTGATCTCTCCCGGGATAACGAAGGGAAACATTGTCAAAGACGATGTGATGCTGAAGACCCTGGAAAGGAATCCCGCCCCTGCGACGGAACTGCTTATCGGCGGGGTTGAGGAGCTCCTGAAGATCCTGAAGGGAGGCACTGTTTTCGGTCAGCCGGTTCAGCGATGCCCCCATGCGGGCGAGGCGCAGGTTCAGGCGCTGGATGATCAGCACGAAGGTCACCAGATTGGGGATCAGCTGCTGTCCCTTGCCCTGGAACATGAACCAGCTCAGCCCACCGATGGCCGCGGCGGCCAGCACGGGCAGCAGATCGCTGACCGGCTCCAGCAGGGAGGTCAGCCAGCTGAGCCTGAGCATGTGGCTCTGCAACTCCCGGGCACCGGCCTCGACGCGGCGCTGGGAACCGGCCAGGGTCGCCGAACTGTGCAGAAGCCTCAGCAACTGCAGATCCTCGGTCATCCCCACGGCCATCTGCCGGCTCACCGCCAGCTGTCGCCTGGAGGCGGAGCGGATGCGTGGACGCAGGATCCGCTGCAAGGCGGCGATCAGCAGCGCCATCGCGATCGCGACCAGCGACAGCCAGGGACTGAGCAGCAGCAGCGCCGCGAGATACACGCCCACCAGCAGCATGTTGCTGAGCAGCGACTCACTCTCCAGGATCTGAATCTGCACCGTCTGCGGTGCCCTGCCGGCGATGGCGATCAGATGCCCGACCCTGTAGCGGCTGGCGCAAGCAAAGCTCAGGCTGAGCAGATAGCGGTGCAGGATGGGGATGATCTGTCCCTGGCAGCGGGCCGAGAACCAGCCGATCGACACCCCGTTGGCGTAGCGCGCCAGGCTCATCAGCAGCTGCAGCGCCACGGCCAGCCCCAGCAACAGCAGGAACTGCTGCCCGCGCCCCAGGGCCGCCACGCTCTGCCCCAGGGACGCCAGCGGACCGGACCAGCCGGGGGAGAGGGGAGAGGCCGAGGTGTTCAACAGGCGGGCAGCCTGAAAGATCACCAGAAACGTCAGCCCTTCACTGACCGCCAGCAGCAGATTGGCGAAGGTGTTGAGCGCCAGGGTCGGCCGTTGCTGGCTCGCGGTCTGGCGGATCAGGCGGCCCACGGGATTGCCGCAGCCACCGCCACCGGAGAA